>JAEUQX010000740.1 GCA_016788625.1 Anaerolineae bacterium | reverse complement strand
GCGCGCGAAGCCCGTGACCAGCGTCGTCCCGTAATTGGCCTTGAACTCGCGGAAACGGCTGCCGTCCACCAGCCGCGCGATCAGTTCGCGGGCATCGTAGCTCTCGCGGAAGGTCGTCGGGATGATGCCGTAGAGTTCTGCTGGGTCATACAGCGGGTCTTCCGGCGCAGCGACATCGTGGGCGGCCAGCGCGCGCCGCACCGCTGCCCGGCGATTGAGCGTCTCGACAATGCCGCGCACGACTTCCAGCGCGTGGGCGTCGTCTTCGGCATAATGATCAGCCACACCGGAGATTTGGGTATGCACATGCGCCCCACCCAGTTCTTCCGCGCTGACTTCCTCGCCCGTCGCGGCTTTGACCAGCGGCGGCCCGCCCAGGAAGATCGTGCCCGTGCCCTTGACGATCACGGCTTCGTCGGACATAGCCGGGACATACGCGCCGCCCGCCGTGCAGCTTCCCATCACGCAGGCGATCTGCGGAATGCCCGCCGCGCTCATCGTCGCCTGATTGTAGAAGATGCGCCCGAAGTCGTCGGCGTCTGGGAATACCTCGTCCTGCATCGGCAGGAACGCACCGCCGCTGTCCACCAGATAGACGCACGGCAGGCGATTCTCCAGCGCGATCTGCTGCGCGCGCAAATGCTTCTTGACGGTCAGGGGGTAGTACGTACCGCCTTTCACGGTCGCATCATTGGCGACGATCAGGCACTCCGTGCCGCTGATGCGCCCGATGCCCGTGACGATGCCCGCAGCCGGAGTATCATCTTCATAGACGCCCCAGGCGGCCAGAGGTGCGAGTTCCAGAAAGGGCGTGCCGGGGTCGAGCAGCTTATCCAGTCGTTCGCGGACGAGCAGCTTGCCCTGCTCGCGGTGACGCTGCTGATACTGCTCGCCGCCACCCTGCCGCGCGTGCGCCAGTCGATCACGCAGCTCGGCAGCCAATGCGCGGTTATGCTCGGTATTCAGGCGGAAACGTTCGTCGTGGGGGTTAATCTGGGTTTCAAGGATGTCCATGCGGAACTGCCTCCTTCCACCCAAACTATTCTACCCGGCAATGTGGGGATATTCTATGTGACCGGGGTGGCGATAAGGGGCAGACGCACTGTGAAGGTCGTACCCACATTCTGCTGGCTGGTGCAGATGATCGTGCCCCCGTGCGTCTCGACACTCTCTTTGACGATAGCCAGCCCCAACCCTGTACCTTTGATGCTGCCAACGTTCTGTGCGCGGTGGAACGGCTCGAAAAGCTTAGCCTGATCTTCCGGGGGAATGCCAATGCCCTGATCCTGAACACGGATGACTACTTCATCGTCTTCGCGGTTGACCATGAGCGCCACCTTCGTCTGGACAGGGGAGTACTTGGCCGCGTTTGAGAGCAGATTAACGATGATATGGTGCAGCAGTTTCTTATCGAGACGCAAATCCGCCAGATTACCCTGCGCGATGAACTCAAATTGATGTTCGAGGCGGTCGGCAGTCTGTACCTGGATCACAAGCCCCTGGCAAAATGAGACCAGATCAAGCGCTTCTGGCTGAAAGGAGAACTTGCCAGCGCGAGCGCGGCCAATCGTCAGCAGGTCATCCAGCAGCGAAAGGATATAGTTCACCTGATCTTCGATGACATGCAAATGATGATCGCGGCGGTCGGGTGTCAAACGATCATAATAGCGCGCAATCATGTCCTTGGAAGTCATGATGACGGCCAACGGTGTACGGAAATCGTGCGAAAGCGTGGAGATAAACTGTTCTTTGACCTCCAGCACCTCGCGCTCTTTGCTCAGGTCCAACCGCAGTCGTTCCGCCTCCAGAAGCGAACGCTCCGCTGCTTTGCGTTCGGTAATGTCCAGCGCCGCACCCGTGATGCCGATGATCATCTGCTGCGAATCCAACAACGGCTCAATCATCATATCCAGATCGAGCGTCTGCCCGTTCCGTTCGATGCTGACCTCTTCACGCAGCCCTTCGCGCGTTTGCAGAACACGCTGTTTGATTTCCGTTATCCGCTGAGCAGATTCGGCTGAGAACAAATTCGCGTCCGTCTGGCCGAGAATGGCATCCTGAGTTGCAACATCCTGCAGGTTGTAAATCCAGGTATAACGCAGGTCGGTATCCTGGTTGAAGACAATCACCGGCGAGTTCGCCAGCGCCACGCGGAAACGTTCCTCGCTGCGGCGCAGAGCTTCCTCCACTTCTTTGCGGTCAGAGATGTCGGCCAGAACTACCAACAGGGTCGTCTGCCCTTCATAGGTGACGAAGGTCGAGCGACTTTCGACATAGACAGCCTTCTGATCCGTCCTCAGCACCCGGAAGGTTGCCGTTGCGCTGGCATTGGCAATCGTCAGGCTGCGCAGTCGGGCACGCATCGTATCTGCGCTGCGCGTCGGCAGATAATCCCAGGCCGAATGACCTATCAGATCCGACGCCTGTGGCACGCCCAGGATGAGCGCTGACGCCGGATTCGAATAGAGTATCTTGCCGTCCAGATCATAGACCAACACGGCAACAGGTGAAAGCTGTAGCAACTGTGCGTACTGCGACTGGGTTTCGCTGAGCTGCCACTCGGCCTGTTCGCGCGCAGCAATAACGTTTTGCAGCGCTTTATTGCTTTCCAGGAGGCGATCACGATCCTCACGATGGCGTTTGACGCTCTCGCGCATCAGCCCGATTGCCAGGGTACACACAAGACCAACGAATACGAACAGGCCAGAGTAGTAGCCCCAGATTGTCAACGGACTCTGGTTAGGTCTGAAGGACTGCCCGTCAACAAAAGAAAGGCAGAACAGACCCACTACGCTGCTCAGCACAACGAAGGTGAGACCCCAGCGGCGGTTTACCGTGAAACTGGCCGTCACAATTGGCATCACATACAGGCCAAAGACCGGGTTGTAGGGGCCACCATGCCGAATCAACACAGCACTCAGCAGCGCCCATGACAGCAGAGAAAACAACAACCCGACAATCCGGACAAAACCGCGCCGCAGCAGCTGCCATAAGCCGATGATGACCAGGAAGATGGGAAGATGCATGGTAAATACATTGATCTGCCGAGAGATCAACGTATCACTCAAGAGGTTTAACGCATTGAGCAATGTAACCAGGATCAGAATGGTGCGTAGAATCACAACCGCCAGCGTCTGGTCAGCATCGTCAGAGTTTATCAGTTGGAAGAACTGTTCGATTGTTCTCATTACAGTGCATTAAGGAAAGTTCTATTTCAATTATACCCCAAGTAATGACTAACAATCCTTGTCTTTTTCTGTGTTAACCGCCTACATTTCACAATCGTCATTTTGTGAGAATGCGGCCAGCGTCTGTTACCGACAACTGGCCGCACGAAATCACATCAGTGCCGAGGATTATCCCTCGTAGTATTTATCGACCTTGCTCAGTGCGTGGTCGATGATATCCAGCCCTTCCTTGATCTGGGCTTCGTTGATGATCAACGGCGGGCAATTGAACACCATGTTCCAGCGCACGAATGTGCTCATGCCTTCTTCCTTGAGGGTCTTTGTGACAATTGCCAGCGCCTCGCTGGTCGCGCCCTGCCAGGGAGAGAGCGGTTCGCGGGTATCACGATTCTTGACCAGTTCGATGACCTGGTGCAGCCCCGCGCCGCGCACATCACCGATAACAGCGTGTTTCTCGGCCAGATCCATAAGGCCGCGCCGCAGCGTCTTGCCCATCTCGCGCGAGCGGTCGATCAGGTTCTCATTGCGGTAGACCTCGATATTGGCAACCCCAGCAGCCATTGCCAGTGGGTGTGCGCTGTAGGTCAATCCCGTCGAGAGTGCATGGTCATCAAAGTAGTGGGCAACTTCCTCGCTGACAATCGTCGCACCGAGCGGGACATAACCACTGGTGATGCCCTTGGCCGTCGCCAGAATATCCGGCTGCACATTCGGATAGTGATCTACACCAAACCACTCGCCTGTGCGCCCAAAGCCGCTCATAACCTCATCAACGATCAGCAGCAGGCCATACTTCTGGCAGATTTCGTAAATGCGATTCCAGTAGACGGCGCTCGGCTGAATCACGCCGCTGGTGCCGCTGTAGCCTTCCAGGAGAATGGCCGCGACACTCTTGGGGTCTTCCATCTGCACGATCTCTTCGACCATGTCGGCCATGATCGCGTCGCCCTCTTCCTGCGTGCGCCCCCGGTAAACCGGACTGCGATAGGCATAGGGATCGGGCAGGCGCACGATGTCCGGGATGCCAGGGCCATGACCATGCCGACGTGGGTCACCGCCCGCCGTCGC
>JAEUQX010000728.1 GCA_016788625.1 Anaerolineae bacterium | reverse complement strand
TGACCTGTCACGATCTGACGTTCGCCAACTTTGAGGGCGTGGACGTGCCGGAGAGCGCGTTCGCATAAGGAGTCAGCACGAAAACATGACGACCACCAGCAAACAGCAGCAGGAACGCAAAGATCGCTTCGTTACGTCATCCGATATTGAACTGAAGCGAACATTCACGCCGGACGACGCGCCGCTGGATTACGCGGGCGACCTGGGCGAGCCGGGCGAGTACCCCTATACGCGCGGCGTGCAGCCGACGATGTATCGCGGGCGCTTCTGGACGATGCGCCAATACGCGGGCTACGCCACTGCTGAAGAATCTAACGCACGCTACCGCTACCTGCTCGAAAATGGCCAGACCGGGCTTTCGGTGGCCTTCGACCTGCCCACGCAGATTGGCTACGACGCTGACGACCCGATGGCGCTCGGCGAGGTCGGCAAGGTGGGCGTGAGCATCAGCAGCGTTCACGATATGGCGCGGCTGTTCGAGGGCATCCCGCTGGATAAAGTCTCGACCAGCATGACGATCAACGCCCCGGCCACGATCCTGCTGGCGATGTACATCGCGGTGGCGAAGCGCCAAGGCGTGGATGCACCCAAGCTGCGCGGCACGGTGCAGAACGACATCCTCAAGGAATACGTCGCGCGCGGGACGTACATCTTCCCGCCAGTGCCGTCGATGCGTCTGATCACCGACCTGTTCGCCTACTGCAAGAGCGACGTGCCGCACTGGAACACGATCAGCATCAGCGGTTACCACATCCGCGAGGCGGGCTGCACGGCGGTGCAGGAAGTCGCCTTCACACTGGCGAACGGCATTGCCTATGTACAGGCGGCGATTGACGCGGGGCTGGATGTCGATGACTTCGCTCCGCAGCTCTCGTTCTTCTTCAACGCCCACAACCAGTTCCTGGAAGAAGTCGCCAAGTTCCGTGCCGCGCGCAAGCTGTGGGCGCAGATCATGCGCGAACGCTTTGGGGCGAAGAACCCGCGCTCGTGGCAGTTGAAGTTCCACACGCAGACCGGCGGGAGCACACTCACCGCGCAGCAGCCGGAGAACAACATCGTGCGCGTGGCGCTGCAAGCGCTGGCGGCGGTGTTGGGTGGCACACAGTCCCTGCACACCAACAGCATGGACGAGGCGCTGGCGCTGCCCACCGAGAAGGCGGTACAGGTGGCGCTGCGAACCCAGCAGATCATCGCCTACGAAACGGGCGTGGCCGACACGGTTGACCCATTGGCGGGCAGCTACGCGGTCGAACATCTCACCAACGAGATCCTCAGCCGCGCGCAGGCCTACATCCAGCAGATCGACGGGATGGGTGGGGCACTGCGAGCTATCGAAGCTGGTTTCATCAACAACGAGATTCAGGACGCGGCCTACGCCTATCAACAGGCGGTGGAGCGCGGCCAGCAGGTCATCGTGGGTGTGAACCAATTCGCGGTGGAAGCAGAGCCGCCGCGCGATCTGCTGCGCGTTGACCCGGCTATCGAGGCGGCACAGCGGCAAAAGCTGGCCGACCTGCGGGCGCGGCGCGACAATGCGAAGGTGGCTGAACTGCGCGGGCAGCTGGAAGCGGCGGCGCGCGGCAGCGAGAACCTGATGCCGTTGTTCGTCACCTGCGTGGAAAACGACATGACACTGGGCGAGGTTTGTCATACACTCAGAGGTGTGTTTGGCGAGTATCGCCCGAACGTGAGTATCTGAGCGCTGATCAGCGACTATCGTCAAACATCCGCTTGAGGCGCGTGATCTGCGCCAGGTGATGGTCGTCGTGTTCGGCCACAAAATAGATGTGATCGAGGACGCGCATCGGCTGCTTCAGCCGGGGATGCAGCGCTGTCCTCGTTACGTCGCTTTCGCTCAGCGTGTCCAACCGCCTGACGAATGCGAGGCGCTCGCGGCGGAAGGCGGCCAATATCGAGTCCAGTGCATGGGCGTTGTGCTGTGCGTCATAGGTCTTCTGATTGGTCAGATCAGCGACGCGCAGATATTCCGCGCCTGCCAGCAGGTCATCCAGACGCCCCGCCCATAGCGTCTCCATGTCCCACAAATGCCCGGCATTTTCCTGAATCGACCATTCGTCATCCTGCCTGCGCGTCAGGGTGGCTGCGGTCAAGCCATTCAGCGTTTCTTCCAGGCGGGATGGCGTGCCGCGCAGCCGTTCCAGCACATTGGGGTACATCCACACGGGCAGATCAAAGTCAAACTGACGCTCAAACCAGGGAAATTCCAGTATCATGGTAGGGGTGACCTTGCCTTTTGCCTCGACATAACCCGATGATATGCAGAAGCAGGAACGCTGAATATGCCCATCGTGTTCCAGTTGAACATCTGCAAAAGGGTTTGAAGGATGCTGATACGGCCGTGTCCCTACCGCGTGCCTGGATGATCGAGACGGAAATCGGGGTCAGTCAGGATATACTCAGCACCGCATTCGGTACATGTCCAACGCAAAACAGGAGCATGTGTAGGGGCACAGCACTGCTGAGTCCACTGCAACGATTACATGACGGAGCATACCCCAGCGGGAGGAAACATGAGCGAGAACGAAAAATTTGAACAGTTCATGGAGCGCGTGCTGGCGCGTCCGCTGCCGCAGAACCCGAGGAGTCGTGTTCGCATCCTCGCGAGGGAACTGGCAGAAGGTGCCACCATGGGTTTCTGGAAAACTGAGTTAATGATTCTTGAGGGCAACCTTAAGACTTCACTAGTTCCCAACTTAGGGATCTATCTTCAACGGCGATGGAACAACCAACAACCACAGTGGGATCTTTTGGAAGCCCAACAGTATTTGGATCGGCGCGGAGACTCTATTAGATGGATTAGTCCAACTGCATTTGAGTTAGTGAATGAAGCTGAACCGATCAATATTTTCATTTCTTATCGACGTAAAGACAGCAGTGCATTCGCCTTATTGATTCTGAAGACCCTAAAGACAAGTAACCTAAATGCTTTTGTTGATATTATGTTGGACCCAGGAGAAGACTGGCATGAGGGGCTAAAAGAACGCATTCAGTCATATGAACATTTTGTTGTACTTCTGGGGCAGGCGACGCTGACTTCCGAGTACGTTGTGAAGGAGATCAAGTGGGCACAAGAAGCAGGATGCCGGATTATCCCAATCACGCACAATGGATTCAAGTACGAGGACCAAAATGCCAGTGAAATCGAGAGCTTGTTGAAGGCTAAACACACAATTCCCGTACTTGAAGAGAGTGCATCTGGCTATAACAAGGCCTTAGTTGACCTTCTGAACTGCTTCGGAATCACACCATAGCGGAGGAAACATGAGCGAGAACGACAAATTTGAGCAGTTCATGGAGCGCGTGCTGGCGCGTCCGCTGCCGCAGAACCCGATGAGCCGCGTCCGTGCACTGGCGCGCGAACTGGCTGAGGGCGCGGTTGAAAACCACTGGGGAGCGGCGATCTACGCCTTTCGCGGCGCGGTGAACGAGACAGCCGAGCCGAGGGTCGCGGCGTATCTGACGCGGCGTTGGGGCGAGGGGCTGCCAGGGCTGCACCTGCTGGTCAGCATGGGGTTCCTGGTGTGGGGTGATAACGACAACTCCTATCACATCCAGAAGGCCGCCTTTGACTTGCTGGAAGTGGTCGAACCCGCCAGTATTTTTATCTCGTACAGGCGCAGCGCGAGCAGTGCCTTCGCTCTGCTGGTGCTTGCACGATTGAAGACCGCCGGGCTGGAGCCATTCCTCGATCTGGCACTCGAAGCGGGCGAGGATTGGGAGCGCGGGCTGAAGCAGCGCATTCAGCGCTACCAATACCTGATCGCGCTGCTGGGGCCGGACACGCTCAAGTCCGAGGTGGTGCGGCAGGAACTGACCTGGGCGCTGGAGGCCAAGGCGGCGATCATCCCGATGTGGCACGGCGGTTTCATCTACCGCGCCGATGACTGGCCGGAATTGACGCTGGCACTGCACAACGCGCTGGCGAAGACGCACTCGATCCGTGTGATGGAAGAGAGCGCGTTGGGCTACAACAACGCCATCGTGGAACTGCTCAACCGCTTCGGCGTGACGCCTTGAAGTGGTGAGTGATGGGGTAGAGACAGAAGCGACGAATTTTCCACAGAGGCGCGGAGGCAGACAGAGAAGCGTGAGATTATGGGGTGGGCTAACGCCATTGGGTTATCTTGGCCAGGTTGGCACGATACCACTTTGTGATATTTGGCACTATCTGTCGGTAAATATTCGGACATACAATAAGATCAGATGAACCATAGCCAGAGTATCAATCTCTGCTGAATAAGATTGCGCGGCTGATGTCCATCATCTAGACATTGCTATACCATTGCCGAAGGCGTTACCTGAAACAGCGGGCAACGCCTTTTTATTTTCCAAGAAAGGACGTGTGTTATGTACCATCGCAGACGAACATGGGCGCACTTTGCGCTCATTCTCGCCATTGTCCTTTTCGGTCTATCGGTCGTTTCCGCACAAGATCAAGCCAAGCCAGAACTCCTCGGCCTGCGCCCGGATGCGCCACCCTACGCCCTGCATGGGCCGTATTGGGTGGGGACAATGGAGTTAGTCATTGAAACCGAAGGGCGTTCGCTGCCGTTGACCGTGTGGTATCCGGCGCTGAACCCGGACGGCGCTGCCGAGTCCGTTCAATATGATATTGCCGTC
>JAEUQX010000713.1 GCA_016788625.1 Anaerolineae bacterium | reverse complement strand
CTGGCGATGATCGGAATCTTGACTGCTTCTTTCGCCTTGCGGATATGTTCGAGGTAGCCTTCCGACCCCACATTAAAGTTCAGCGGTTCCGGGATGTACGTCAGCGCTTCTGCGAAGCTGTCTGTGCCGTGCGTCAGGTGGTGGTGCAGTTCCAACTGCTCCAGTTCGAGCTGTTCCTCGAATAGCGAGTACAGCACGACTGCCGACGCGCCCGCATCTTCCAGCCGCTTGATACTGGCGATCTCCTTCGAGAGCGGCGACGCCGAAGCCACCAGAGGCGTTCGCAGCGTCATGCCCAGGTAGCGAGTGCTTAGATCAACCATGTTGCCCCCCATGTTCTCCGTGATGCCCATTGGCAGTATGCATCTGGCGTTCAGCCATGTACTGGTACAGCGCCCAGCGCGTATCGACATCGTGCTGTGCTTCGGCGAAAAGCTGTTTCGCGGCTTCCGGGTCGCTCATCGTCAGCATTCGGAAGCGGTTCTCCATCTTGAGATATTCCTCGACCCTGATCTTCGGCGCGCGTGAGTCCAACATCAGCGGGTTTTCGCCGTGCTCTGCCCGATCCGGGTTGTAGCGATAGAGTAGCCACTGCCCGGTATCCACCGCCATCTTCTGGTTGCGCATTGCCGTTCCCATGTCGATACCATGCGCGATACAGTGGCTGTAGGCGATGATTAGTGAGGGCCCGTTGTAGGCTTCAGCCTCCAGGAAGGTGCGGAGCGTGTGTTCATCTTTCGCACCCATCGCCACGCGCCCGACATAGACATTGCCGTAGCTCATAGCGATCAGCCCAAGGTCTTTCTTGCCCGCGCGTTTGCCGCCCGCTGCGAACTTCGCAACCGCGCCGCGCGGCGTAGCTTTGGACATCTGCCCACCTGTGTTGGAATACACCTCGGTATCCATCACCAGCAGGTTGACGTTTCTGCCGCTCGCCAACACGTGGTCGAGGCCGCCGAAGCCGATGTCATAAGCCCAACCGTCGCCGCCGACAATCCAGACAGTCTTCCGCACAAGCTGGTCAGCCAGCGCCATGAGCTGCCGTGCTTCCGGTGCCCGACTGTTCTCCAGGCGCGCCTTGAGTTCCTTGACCCGTTCGCGCTGGTCATGAATACCTGCTTCGTCGTGCTGGTCGGCGTTGAGGATAGCCCCAACCAGTTCGTCGCCAATTTCGCCCGCCAGCTTGCGTAGCATCTCGGACGCAAACTCAACCTGCTTATCGAGCGAGACGCGCATTCCCAGACCGAACTCGGCATTGTCTTCGAACAGCGAGTTCGACCAGGCCGGGCCGCGCCCGTCGGCATTGTGCGCCCAGGGCGTCGTCGGCAGGTTGCCACCGTAGATCGAGGAACAGCCCGTCGCGTTGGCGATCACACTGCGATCACCGAACAACTGCGAAATCAGCTTGAGGTATGGCGTTTCGCCGCAACCAGAGCACGCGCCGGAGAATTCGAACAACGGGCGCTGCACCTGCTGCTGGCGAATGCTCGACACCTTGATCATGCGGCGGTCGAGGTCAGGGATGCTCAGGAAGTAATCCCAGTTCTTGCTTTCTTCCTCGCGCAGCGGCGGCTGTGGCTGCATATTGATGGCCTTGAAGCCCGTCGCGGACTTATTCTTGGCCGGGCAGACATCGACGCAGATGCCGCAGCCCGTGCAGTCTTCCGGCGCGACCTGGATCGTGTATTTCAGACCGTTCCACTCAGTATCGCGCGCATCAGTACTCTTGAAGGTAGCGGGCGCGTTTTCGAGATAGGCAGGCTCATAGGTCTTGATGCGGATGACAGCGTGCGGACAAACCATCGCGCATTTGCCGCACTGGATACACACGTTGGTGTCCCACACCGGGATTTCCAGCGCAAGATTGCGTTTCTCCCACTGTGCCGTGCCGCTGGGGTATGTCCCGTCAAAGGGCAGGGCGCTCACGGGTAGTTCGTCGCCGCGTGCGGAAATAATCTTGCCCAGCACGTCGTTCACGAAGGTGGGTGCACCTGCTGCGACAGGCGGCGGCATGGCGATGCCACTGCTAACCGCGCTAGGAATTTTCACTTCGTACAGGTTATCCAGCGTCAGATCAACGGCCTTCAGGTTCATCTCGACGATGACATCACCCTTCTTGCCGTAGGTCTTTTCAATTGACTCCTTGATAGCGGCGATGGCTTCGTCGCGCGGCAGTACGCCGGAGATGGCGAAGAAGCACACCTGCATGATGGTGTTGATGCGCCCACCCATGCGAGCTTCGCGTGCCACCTTGAAGGCGTCAATCACATAGAACTTCAACTGCTTGTCGATCAGTTCCTGTTGTACCATCTGGGGCAGTTGATTCCACACATCATCCGCACCAAATGGCGTGTTCAGCAGGAAGACACCGCCCGGAACAGCATACTTGAGCATCTCGTAGCGTTCCAGGAAGATCGGCTGATGACAGGCGATGAAGTTTGCTTCGGTGATCAGGTAAGGCGCACGGATCGGCTCTGGCCCAAAGCGCAGGTGTGAGATGGTCATCGAACCGGATTTCTTCGAGTCCAGCACGAAGTAACCCTGGGCGTAGTTATCGGTGTTTTCCCCAATGATCTTGATCGAATTCTTGTTCGCGCCAACAGTGCCATCTGAACCCAGGCCGTAGAAGATGGCGCGCACAGCCTTGTCGCTCTCAATTGAGAACGTGGGGTCATAGTCTAGGCTGGTGTTACTGACATCATCCTGGATGCCGACTGTGAAGTGGTTCTTCGGCTTCGCGACAGCCAGATTGTCGAACACCGCCTTGACCATCGTCGGTGTGAATTCCTTCGACGAAAGGCCGTAGCGTCCGCCGATCACGCGCGGCATCTGGCGCAGCGTGCCCCATTCGTTCTCCAGTCCTTCGTGCAGCGCATTGACCACATCCAGGTATAGCGGTTCGCCCGCGCTGCCCGGCTCTTTCGTCCGGTCGAGGACGGCGATGCGCCGCGTTGTGGCTGGCAGTGCCTCCATGAAGCGCTGAATGTCGAATGGGCGATACAGGCGCACCTTGACCATGCCGAGTTTGGCGCCGCGCTGGTTGAGGTAATCGATGGTTTCCTGGGCGGTCTCGCTGCCCGACCCCATCATAACAATGATGTTTTCCGCGTCCGGCGCGCCATAGTAATCGAACAGGCGATACTGGCGACCGACGAGCTGTGCGAAGCGATCCATCGCACGCTGCACAATATCCGGGCAGGCGGTATAGAACGGATTAACGGCCTCACGTGCCTGGAAGTAGACATCCGGGTTTTGTGCCGTACCGCGTATAACCGGGTGTTCCGGCGACAAGGCGCGCGCGCGGTGTTCGAGGATGAGACCTTCGTCGAGCATCGCCCGCATATCATCGTCGGTCAGCAGTTCAACCTTCGCAATTTCATGCGAGGTGCGGAAGCCATCGAAGAAGTGCAGGAAGGGGACCCGCGCTTCCAGGGTTGCGGATTGGGCGATCAGGGCCATGTCCATCGCGGCCTGCACGGAGTCGGAGCAGAGCAGCGACCAACCTGTCGCACGGGTTGCCATCACGTCGCTGTGATCGCCAAAGATCGAGAGTGAGCTGGCTGCCAGCGAACGCGCTGCCACATGAAAGACCGTCGTCGTCAATTCGCCAGCAATCTTATACATGTTGGGGATCATCAGCAGGAGACCCTGTGATGCTGTGAAGGTCGTGGTCAGCGAACCCGTCTGTAATGCGCCGTGCACCGCGCCCGCCGCGCCGCCCTCGCTTTGCATCTCGATCACCGAGGGCACGCTGCCCCAGATGTTGGGGGTCTTCACGGCTGCCCAGGTGTCGGCCCATTCGCCCATCGCCGAGGAAGGCGTGATGGGGTAAATGGCAATCACTTCGTTGACGCGGTAAGCGACGTGCGCCACCGCCTCATTGCCGTCTAGCGTAACAAAATCACGATTTCGCATGAGTGAGATGCTCCTCTTTCGCCACCGCTCATTGAACAGTGCCTGTGGTTATCCAAGTCTGTAGAGGAAAATGCCTACATCAGTTGATCTTAGCGCTCTTACTGGTTTGTCTGCCTGTGTCCTCTGTAACAGGAAATCCATAGCATTCTTCCGGTTTTCCACCAACGAGACAGAGGGCAACTGGGTGTCGCCCTCTGGAGTTTCATGCGTTGGTAGAAAGTCGAGGCCAACTGATCGCGAGTGGCGCTGTTCGTCGGCCTCCGTGGGATTACGCCTGCACGTGAACTGCGCAGCCAATCTGCTGCACGATCCGGTCAATCAGGAACGGAAGCGCGGCCTGTACTTCCAGCGAAAGCTGTTCGCTAAAACCAAACGCCTGCCCCTCAACCGAGAACGTTAATCCCTGTGGGTGTCTGCCGTAGATTTGACGCGCGCATTCCAGCAGCGCTGATGGTGTTAGGTGATGCGAGAACGCCCGACGAGGCATAGTCAGCGGTTGCACCGTCTCGACGGTGATGCGCCCCGGCTGCGACCCCTCGCGTGCATCAATGAAGAGCACTTGCTCGGCGCGGCTGACGGCTTCGGCCAGTTCAATGTTCAATTGATGACAGGCCAGCACTGTGAGATCTGGCAGGCGTTCTGTCAGCGCCATCGCCGCGTAGTAGCCCACGCCATCGTCGCCGCGCAGCGTGTTGCCGTAGCCAATGACGAGGATGTCGTTATTCATGGGTCAGCGCCTCACTTCATCCAAAACTTCACCCGCCGCGCTGCGCAGTTCGATGTGCAGTGGCATCTGCCCCAGCGCATGTGTTGAACAACTCAGGCACGGATCATAGGTCCGGATGACGGCTTCAACGCGGTTCAACATGCCTTCGGTCAGTTTGCTGCCATCGACATAGCGTTTGGCGACTTGCAGCACACTGCGGTTCATCGCCAGGTTGTTATGCCCGGTTGCGATGATCAGGTTCGCCCAGGTGATCAGCCCATCTTCGTTAATGCGATAGTGATGGATGAGCGTCCCGCGCGGCGCCTCGGCCACGCCGATGCCTTCCAGGTTATTCGCTCCAGCACGCGCGCGCACATGCGGATCAAGGATGTCGTCGGCGTTCAGCAGTTCGCCAATGCGCTCGGCGGCATACAAGATTTCGATCAATCGGGCGTAATGGAAGTGGAACGAACTCAGTTCCGCGCCGCGCTGTAGTTCACGGAATTCCGCCCACTCCTGATCCGCAAGGGGAGTGCCGCAGCGGTCAACGATGTTCAGGCGGGCGAGCGGGCCAACTCGGTAGATGCCTTCCGGGTATCCCAGCGGCAGGTAATAGGAGGACTTGAGGTACGACCAGGCTTCGGTTTTTTCGCCGATGAAACTGGCGTAATCCGGCGGGTCGAAGCCATCCTGAAGGATATGACCGCGCGAATCGACGACGCGCAGTTTGCCGTGATAGTGTTCCAGGTCGCCCTCGGCGTTAACCAGCCCCATGAAGAGAGTGGGGAAGTTGCCAAAGGTGCGGATCTCTTCGCGGTACTGTTCCATCGCTTTCTTGAACCAGACCAGGGTTCGTTCGGCAATCGCCTGTGCATCCGGCAGCATTGCGATAATCTGGTCGCGTGTTGCTTCAGTGAGGGGATCGCTCACGCCACCTGGCACGACCCACGCGGGGTGGATGCGTTTGCCTGCCAGCAGTTCGATGATCTGCTGACCGATCTGTCGCAACCGGACGCCATCACGAGCCAGCGTCGGATATGCTTCCAGCACACCGAAGATGTTGCGCTTTGCCGGGTCGCCATCCATGCCAAGCAGCAGGTCAGGTGATGACAGATAGAAGAAACTCAGCGCATGAGACTGCATCATCTGCGCCAGGTTGAGGATGCGCCGCAGTTTGATGGCGGTTGGCGGCACGCGCACTGCCAGCAGTCCGTCGCAAGCTTTGGCCGAAGCGATCAAGTGGCTGACTGGGCAGATTCCGCAGATGCGTGCCATCAGCGATGGCATCTCCGAGAAGGGGCGGCCTTCACAAAACTTCTCAAAACCGCGCAGCTGGGTGACGTGGAAGTGTGCGTCCTTGACCTGCTCATTGTCGTCGAGTTCGATCGTGATTTTGGAGTGACCTTCAATCCGGGTTACGGGATCAATGGTGATTTGTCGTGACATCTTACAATCCCCCTACGCGCCAAAGCGGCTGAGTGTGGTTAAATCGGGCAGACGCCCGTCGAGCAGTTCTGTCACCACATAGCCAATCGTTTTGGCTGACGGTGGGCATCCTGGAACGTACACATCGACGGCGATCACTTCATGCACCGGGCGCACGCGTTTGAGCAGGGGAGGGATCACCTGGGTGGGCATCTCGTTATGGATGTTCGCGGTTTCGATGTAGGCATGTTCCATCACGGCCTTTGCGCCAAACGAATTGCGCATGGACGACACATTGCCCGTAACCGCGCAGTCGCCCAGTGAGACCAGCAGGCGGGTATGAGCGCGGATGTGCCGGATCTTCTCCAGATCCTCTTCACTGCTCACGGCGCCTTCCACCAGCGTTACATCAACTGTTTCCGGGAAGACTTTGTTATCGACCAGCGGACTGTAGACCAGTTCGATGCGCGGCGCTAACTCCAGAAGCAGCTCATCAATATCCAGAAACGACATGTGACACCCGGAACAGCCATCCAGCCAGACGGTTGCCAGCTTGACTTTTTCAGCCATTGTTTTTCTCCCGCATCGATGTCAGATAAGGTAGGAATTCACGCCGCTTGGACATTTCTGCCACTGATTTGCCTTTTTCGACCAATGCTCCCGTTGGGCAGATGTGGACGCATTTGCTGCACCCGGTACAGGTTTCCGATGTGCCCCAGGGTTGATTCAGGTCAGTAATCACACGTGCCTTTGTTCCACGACCTGTCACATCCCAGGTGTGTGCGCCTTCGATTTCGTCGCATACCCGCACGCAGCGGGTGCAGAGGATGCAGCGGTTGTGGTCAACGATGAAGCGTTCGTGCGAGGCATCGACGGTGCGCTGCTGATGCAGATAGGGCAGGTGCACATGGTCAACGCCCAGGCGCGCCGCCAGATATTGCAGTTCGCAATGTCCGTTGGATACACATACCGAGCAGATGTGATTGCCCTCGGTGAACAGCATTTCCAGAATCAGCTTGCGATATTTCGCCAGTGCCTCGGTCTGCGTGAAGACCTCCATGCCTTCCTGGATTTCGGTTGCACAGGCAGGAACGAGTTTGCCGCTGCCTTTGATTTCGACCACGCACAGACGGCATGCGCCGATGTCGGAAAGTCCGTCAATATGGCACAGCGTAGGGATAAAGATGTCGTTCTCTCGAGCCACGTCGAGGATGGTCTGATGTTCGCTGCCGCTGACATCGCGGTCGTCAATTTTTAGTGTCTTGACGCGGTTCATAGTCTGGGTTGTCGTTTTCATGAGTGCGTGACCTCCTCGTGATGTATCTTACACACGCCTGCCGGACACACCTTTTCGACGACATGCATCAGGTATTCGTCGCGGAAAAAGCGCAGCGTACTCAGTACAGGATTGGGTGCGGATTGACCGAGACCGCACAAGCTGGTTCGCTTCACCATTTCACATAGTTCTTCTAGCAGTGCTAGGTCATCCAACGTGGCTCTGCCCTGGCTGATCTTGTCCAGCAGGTTGTGCATCTGTGTCGTGCCTACACGGCAGGGAATGCACTTGCCACACGACTCGAGCATCGAAAACTTCATGAAGTACTTGGCGACATCGACCATGCAGGAGGTGTCGTCCATCACAATCATGCCACCCGATCCCATGATCGAACCCAACTGCATCAGGGACTCATAGTCGATCGGCGTGTCCAGGTATTCTTTTGGGATGCAGCCACCCGATGGTCCACCCGTTTGCAGTGCTTTGAACGGGCGGTCGTTGGGGATGCCACCGCCGATGTCGTAGATGATCTCGCGCAGGGTGATACCCATCGGGACTTCAATCAGGCCGCTGTTGTTGACACAGCCTGTGAGCGCAAAGACCTTCGTGCCCTTGCTTTTCTCTGTGCCAATCTGGGCAAATGCTTCGCTGCCCTCGCGGATGATGACCGGGATATTGGCGAAGGTTTCGACGTTGTTGAGCAGGGTAGGATAACCCCACAGCCCGTGTTCGGCGGGGTAGGGTGGGCGTGGACGCGGGGTGCCGCGTTTGCCCTCGATGGACGCCATCAGTGCTGTTTCTTCACCACAGACGAATGCGCCCGCGCCCAGACGCACCTCGATGTTGAAGCTGAAGGTTGTCCCGGCGATGCTGTTGCCCAGCACACCTAGCTTGCCCGCTTGGCGAATAGCCGCCTGCAAACGCTTTACGGCAAGCGGATACTCCGCGCGCACGTAGATATAGCCCTGGTCAGCGCCCACCGCAAAGGCCGCGATGGTCATGCCTTCGATGATACGATGTGGATCGCTCTCCATTACGCTGCGATCCATGAACGCGCCGGGGTCGCCCTCGTCGGCATTGCAGATGACATATTTGTGCGCACCACCAGCCTTGCTGACCGTGCTCCACTTCAATCCGGTCAGGTAGCCTGCGCCGCCGCGCCCGCGCAGCCCGCTCTTAGTGATTTCCGTGATCACCTCCGCTGGCGACATTTCCGTGAGCGCGCTGATCAGGCTGTTATAACCACCCCGTGCAACATAGTCATTGATCTCTTCCGGGTCAACAACCCCGGAGTTCTCTAATACCAGCTTTCGCTGGCGCTGGAAAAATGGCACATTGGTCGGTATGGAGAGACGCTGTACGGCCTTCGATTTGATGCTGGCGACAATTTCAGCAGCATCTTCCGGTTGCACCTCTTTGTAGAGGCGTCCTTCTGGCTGTACGGTAATCAGGGTTGCCGCTGCGCACAGCCCAGGGCATCCTACACCCTTCACGCGGCACTGGGTATGCAATCCCTGGTGTTCGAGTTCGGCCTTGAGCGCATCTTCGACCTGCTCGCTGTGAGCAGAAATACACGCCGTGCCCTTACAGACCAGGATTTGATGTTCAAAACGATCTTCTTCGTCTTGCGTCGTGCTGCCAATTCTTTGCAGTTCTTCGCTGATCATTCTGTCGTCCACCTTTCCACCCGCGCCACGGCATCTTCGGTTGAAAGTTTGCCAACCATCTCGCCGTCGAACACCGCAGCCGGCGCCATGCCACACGCCCCCAGGCAGCGGGCGCTGAGCAGCGACACTTTGCTATCTGCTGTGGTTTCGCCTTCGTGGATGCTCAAGCTGGTTTCGATGCCGTTCAGGATCGCGGGCGTACCCTTGATGTAGCAGGCTGTGCCCATGCAGACCACACAGGTGTGCGCGCCTTTCGGCTTCATAGTGAAGTGTTCGTAGAAGGTTGCTACGCCGTATGCCCGGCTCAGCGGAACCCGCAGGCTGCGCGCGACGAACTGGATAGCGTCGCGATCCAGATAACCGAAAGCGCTCTGCACGCTATGTAAGACTTCAATAAGCGCATCGGCTTCGTAACCGTGGCGGCGCATGGTCGCGTTAACCAATTGCCACCTCCGGTCATCCGAGGGTAGTGGAAGGGACTTTGATTTTGTTTTGAGCATGATCATTCCTTAACAGAGGAAACCCGTTTGTGGATGAGTGTTCTCCTCAATAGAGGATAGAGTCCTGGCGTCAGCGTGAAAACTGCTAAACGTCAACTTCTGAGGTGCGGCTTGTCACTACTTGCATAAAATTCGTAAAAATTTCACAACTTGTGAGCGTAGGTGGGCGACCAGTGTCACCTTGACAGATAGACAGATGGTGGGCATTGAATGTATACTGTAAGTGTTGAATTAAATCTTCTTATATGATGTCATCGCTGATTGAGTTTCAAGGGAGTCACAGCATTATTTATGCGATATTCACGACTCGCGACATGGACAGTATTTGCGCTGGTAGTATTGCTGCCAGTGGCGGTGCTTTCCCAGGTGGAAACCTGCTCCGAGATTGTTCGCACGGCTCTGGAGGCCACCGAAAACGTTTGTGATTCGGCTGGGCGTAACGAGGCTTGCTACGGCCACGTCATGCTAGAGGCTGAACCCCAGGGTGATGTCGATGACTTCCGTTTTTCGGAGGTTGGGGATGTAGCCCGTGTTGATGAACTCGGTTCCCTGCGCCTTAGCCCGATGGATGAGATTGCCGGCACCTGGGGCGTGGCATTAATGCGCTTGCAGGCCGATATCCCCGACGAGAAACCGCAGAATGTTACGGTGCTCCTGTTCGGTGACGTCGAAATTGACAACATGGTGCCGATGCCGACCGCGATGGAAGTCACAGTTGCGACCAGCGGCAATGTCAATGTACGCCGGATGCCCTCCAATTTTGCTTTTGTTCAGAGTACCCTGTCACCTGGCCAAGGCGTGACGGCTACGGGACGCTCGGAAGACAACCAATGGCTTTATGTGACCCTACCGGATGCGACTACGGGTTGGGTGAGTAATGCCTTCATGCTCAGCCCAGGCGATACGAACGATCTGAACGTCATTCGCCCTGATCTGACCAGTTATGGCCCGATGCAGGCGTTTTATCTGCAAACGGGGCACGAGACGTCAAGCTGCGCCGAAGTGCCAAATGATGGCATTCTCGTGCAGACTCCGGATGGTGTGGCCGAGATTCGCTTGTGGATTAACGAAGTGAAAATCCGCCTCGGCTCGACAGCGTTTATCACCGCTGGCGCGAACAACTCCATGGTTGTGAACACCATAGAGGGTACAGCGCATGTCGAGGCGTTAGGCGTCGAGTCCGTTGCAGTGGCTGGAACTACAGTTTCGGTGCCGCTCAACAAGGATTTGAAGCCCGTTGCGCCGCCTAGCGATCCGGTGTCCTATACGGAAGAGGTCGTGGCAAACCTGCCAGTTGATAACCTCGAGCGTGAAATCACAATCGAGCCGCCGCTCGAAGCGACCGAAGAAGTATCGCCGACCGAGACCGCGACGGATGTTCCAACTGCGACTCTCGTGCCGACCGTTGTTCCAACTGTGTCGACGGAAGAGCCGACGCCAGTGCTGACGGAAGAGCCAACAACCGTGCCGACTGTTGTTCCAACTGTATCGACAGAAGAGCCGACGACGGCGCCGACGGAAGAGCCGACAACAGTGCCACCGCCGACGGATAGCTCTCAACAGTCCACGGAAGAGGCAGGCAATAGCACGGCTGCGCCTACTGAGGAAAGTTCGCCGGATGCGTCGAATGGTGGTTCTTCCGGCAGTTCAACGAGTACACCCGAACCTTCACCTGAGGCGACGCCTTAGAGCCGATTGTCAAACGACACTTGCAACAGGGGACTCTGTGTCCCCTGTTTTATTTACGGCAGGTTCTCACAGGTGCTGCGCGCATCCGGGCTGCCCAGGTAACGAATGCGCTCATTAGCGGTCAGGTTGCGGTTGGCGACGATGCAGGCACGCTCGCGCCAAGCGTCCAGTCCAACGCTCCACCGATAGATCATGTTGTCTGTTCCGCCAGAGATCAGTGAGCTGCCATCTGGCGTGAAGGCCAGCGCCGTCACCCAATCACTGTGCCCAGAGAAGGGCTGTCCCAGGCGTTCGCGCGTCTCTATGTCCCACAGGACGATGGTTCCGTCGGCGCTGCCAGAGGCCAGGATACTCCCGGTGGGTTGAAAGCTGAGCGCTGTGACCCAGTCTCGGTGGGCGCTTAGTGGCTGGCCGACTAAAGCTGCGGTGGATGTGTCCCACAATAGGATGCGACCATCCCGGCTGCCCGCTGCCAGGAGGCG
>JAEUQX010000683.1 GCA_016788625.1 Anaerolineae bacterium | reverse complement strand
GGTCGAGATCGGCTCACGCCCGGCAGACAGCAGCCCCGGCACCGAGACAGCGGTCTACACGGTCGCCTCCTTCCACACGCACACGCCGACCACTTACCGCACGGTTGGGCGCGCCATCGGGCCATCCGAGGCCGATCACCGTGTCGATACCTCCGACGATGTGACGGGTGTGGTCTACGACTACGAGGCGTCACCTGCCGGGTCGGGCAGCATTCCCGCCGCGCACCCCATCGACTCCGCCGCGAAGGTCTATCAGTCCGGCCCGGTCAGCCGTCAGAAAGAGTGAAGACGATAGTCTGTAGTCAATAGTCGATAGCCCATAGAACAGACAGGTGATTGGCTGAGTGATACCACTGGCGAACGCCTCAACGATACCGAGTGAGCAGGGAAGCAACATGATCACAGCAGGACAGGCGCTCGACATCGCGCACGCCGCAGCGCTCCAACATATGCAGATCGATCCGGCCAACCCCATCGAGGTGCGGCTGCTGGACGGGCGCTACATTGTGACCTTCGTGCATAGCAACCCGCCCGGCGTGCGTGGCCCGGACTATGACGCCCGCGTGACGCTCGACGCCGCGACGGGCGACGTGCTGGAAATCCTTGGCGCATCATGAACGCCGACGCCTTCCGCCACCTGTACGAGTATCACTTCACGGTCAACCACAAAATCTGGGATCGCGGCGTCATGGCGCTCAGCGACGCACAGTTTACGCAGAAGGTGGAGTATTCAGTCGGCTCGGTACGCAACCAGGTTGTTCACATGCTCAACATCGACGACCGCTGGTTCTGCGGACTGCGCGGCGTGGCGATACCCGGTTTTCTGAACCCTGTATATTACGCCCGCCGGACCGTGATCCGCGAGAAATGGGACGGCGTTGAAGCGACGATGCGTGCTTATCTGGCCGACCTGAGCGATGACAAGCTCGACAGCCAGCCATTCCTGACCATCGACAACGACCCGATTCGGCTGTGGCAGGTGCTGCTGCACGTCGTCAATCACGGCACCGACCACCGCGCGCAGCTCCTCGCGCTGTTGCACGCGTTGGGCGTGAAAACCTTCGCACAGGACTACGCCTATTTCATCGAGGGGCGTTTGTAATCAGGGTTCACCCAATGCGCCGCTTCATGAACACAGCGACATCGTTGCGTGCCACGTCATCGTTGGTGTAGTACGACAGATCGATGCCGTCGAGCGTGAAGCCCATGCGGCGGTAGAAGGCAATCGCGGGCGTGTTGCGCGTCTGCGTCTCGCACACGATGGCGCGAATGCCACGCGCTTCGCACAGCGTGACCAGCGCCCCCATCAGTTGGCGGCCAATCCCTGTGCCGCGCTGCTCCTCGCCAATATGGAACTCCCACACCCACAGGATGTTGTTCCATACCTGATGCTCGGCGATAGCGATGCCCACCAGCGCGCCGTCAAGATATGCGCCGAACGAGCAGCCCTCGCTCAGGTAACCCTGGTAACGCGCCAGCGTCTCGGCGTCGGTCTGGTCGTAGCGCACCATACGCGGTGCGGGCAGCGTCTCCAGCCGCAGTCGCAGCGTCATCTGTGTCTCGCCTTCGTCGTACTCGACAGCATACTGTGTTGTCGCCGTGTAGCCTGTGATCAGGCGATCGAGGTCGGCCTGGGTGATGTTCGGCAACGTGCGAATTTCGATCATAACGTCTACCTCCGATCCCTGTATCATATGCCAAAGATGTACGTCTTCAAACTGCCTCTTCAATTCGCATGTCCGCGTTTATGCAGTTCTCATGCATTTAGCTCGAATGTGTGCTACTATTCTACATAGATGTAGAAATGAAACCTCAAGACAACCAGACCTACCAACGCATCCTCGATGCCTCAGAGCGCCTGTTCGCTGAACTGGGTTACGCAGCCGTGAGTCTTCAGGACATCGCTCAAGCGGTCGAGATGCGCCATGCATCGCTGTATTACTACGCCCCAAAAGGCAAAGAGCAGCTTTACATTGCGGTGATGGAGCGCGGTTTCAAGCGGCACGCGGAAGGATTGATGAGCGCGATCATCGATGCGGGCAGCGACCTTCGCGCACAGGTGCACGCCGTAGCGGACTGGTTCGTTAGCCGTCCGCCCATTGACCTGGGGCGCATCGTGCGTTCCGATCTGCCGCTGATCGAGCCGCAGCAGGCGCAGCGCTTGATTGAACTGAGCCTGGAAAGCCTGCGGATGCCCATTGCCACCGCCATACGGGGCGCCGTGAAACGTGGAGAAGTGCAGGTGGCTGACCCAGATTTCGCCGCAATGGGATTGGTTGCCCTTGTGCAGAGCGTCCACAACATCCCGCGAGGCTTGATTCCATCATCCGGGGGACTGACGCAAACGGCCCATGCCGCCGCTGACATGCTCCTTGACGGTTGGCTGAAGCGCTAACGATCTCTTTTTTTGCTGAGTATTTCTACACAACTGTAGAAAATGAGACATTCGAATGCCATCCATGCCTGTGACCGAAACCCTGTCAGTGCCCGACCGAGCGGCCTGGCGCGCCTGGCTGCAAACACATCACGCGAGCAAGAGCGAAATCTGGCTGCTGACCGACACAATAGCACCGACTGTTTCGTACCTGGATTCGGTCGAAGAAGCCCTTTGCTTCGGCTGGATCGATGGAATCGCCAAGAAACTCGACGCACGCACCCGCGCGCAGCGCTTTACCCCACGCCGCCCCAAAAGCCATTGGACGGAGCTGAACAAGGAACGGGCGCGGCGCCTGATCGCGCAGGGTCTGATGACTGATGCGGGATTCGCGCGGCTGCCCGACCTTTCACCAGAAGCCTTTCAGATCGCACCGGATATTCTGGCGGCGCTCCAGGCAGACCGCCAAACCTGGGAATACTTTCAGGCCTTCCCAGACCTCTACAAGCGAATTCGCATCGGGTTTATTGAGGAGATGCGCTCTCAGCCCGCTGTCTTCCAGCAGCGGCTCGGCCACTTCCTGAAGAAAACCCGTGAAAACAAGATGTTTGGAACGATGGAATAAGGAGAAGCGCGAACATGACTACTCAGCCGCACGCACTCGACATCCGTCCTGCCACCCGTGACGACATCCCATTCCTGGCCTGGTGCAATTACGAGGCTTCCTCTCCCGCGCCCGGATTTTGCTACTGGGATGCGCTTCTGGAGGGAACGAACACGCCGACCATGCAGTTCATCGAAGCGGTCTTCCGTGCGGATGCACTGGCCTGGGGACGTGCTGAAGACTTCTTTATCGCAGAAGCGGATGGCAAGTCAGTCGCTGGCGCATCCGGTTTTGCGCCCGATGCGCGCGATTACCGCCCCCTGCGACTGGAGCGTCTTCCCGCCGTAGCAGCGTCGCTGGGTTGGACAGCGGAAATGCTCGCACAATTTCAGCATGGATATGAGCGTGTCTGGAGTGACCCCCTTGACACGACGCTCGCGCCGACCGCGCCCTGGGTTATTGAATGCGTCGCCGTCATCTCGGAAGCGCGGGGCAGGGGTATCGCACGGCAGCTCTTGCGCGCCATCCTTGATGAAGGTAAGAAGCGCGGTTTCGCATCTGCGGGCATCTCCGTAACGGCAGGCAATGCCCCGGCTCAGCGCGTCTACGAGGCACTGGGCTTTGAGATGGTGATCACGTATGGCGCAGCCTACTTTGACGGTGCGTTCCCTGGAACCATCAAGTATCGTCTGCAGCTGCATCCACTGGCGGCATAGCGCAGCTCTCTACCACGACGGCAATTTTGCGGCACGAGCAGGCGCTGGTTCGGGAGGATGCGGTCAGTGCTGTGCTGTGCGGCGGCCGCACCCTCAACCAACCGCCGACCAATCTGGAACGAACGATGACGGCGCTCCGCGAAGGGGGGCGAAAAACGCAGCGATCCGTTCGATAAACCCGACCGGGTCAGCGTCAAAGCCCCCACCATGATACACATCCTCGATCACCCAGAGCACCTTCGGCTCAGCCGCCGCTTCGTAGAGGTTTTGCGCCACACTGCGCTCAAACCCAGAGGATTCGGCACCCGCGGCGATGAGCAGCAGCGGCCTTCCAGCCAGACGGGAAACAGCTTCACGCATTGGCATGGCCGCGAAGCCACCCACCGGGGCGCTGCGTGCCTCAAGCTGTGTCCAGTACATCACGTCATAACCCAGATACAACCAACCCGCGAGCGTGACGGGCAGCGGCATGTCTGAGAGCACAACAGGGGAGGCCCCATCCGCGACTACAGCATCAATCTGGTTTGACTGCGCGGCAGCCTGAATAACCATGTTCGCTCCCAGCGAAAATCCATACGCGCCAATGGCGTTAACGCCTTCAGCCGTCAGATACTCGGCAGCAGCCCGGATATCGAGCCAACCGCGCGTGAAAATGGCACCTTCACTGGCGCCATGCGCCCGCATCTCCAGCAGCAGAATACCAAATCCTTTCGCCTGTAATGCCGCCGCGATATTCCACAGATTGATTCGATTTCCACTGGCGCCATGTGCCATGATGATCGTTGGCTGCAACTCGTCCGCAGGCAGGAGATACCAGGCCGCCAGTTTCAGATTATCCTGGGTGATCAGTTCAACATCGCGATAGGTAATTCCAGCATCAGCCGGGGTATCGCAGCAGAAAACACTGCGCTTCGGGTACAGGACTTCGTCCACGCCCACATAGCCACTGTAGAGCGCGAAGATCTGGTGGGCCATTAGCATTGCAAGCGGTATCAGCAGCACAAGATTGCGGTAGTAACGACAGCCGCGTTTCGGCCTGGTGGTGGGAACTATCGTAGCGATCAAATGAACCTCTAACACGATCTGAGCAGCGGGTCAGCTTCATTCCGCAGTCACTCGCTCAGCATGAACAAACACTGGGCAGACAAGATGCAATCACGCTCATTCAAAAGTCAAGCATCACAAAGCACCCGGCACGAGCAGGCGCTGGTTCGGGAAGATGCGGTCGTCGTTCAGGCAGTTCACGCGCATCAGCTCCGCCACGCTCGTACCGTAGCGCCCGGCCAACTGGAATAGCCTGTCGCCGCTCACGATGATGTGCGTGCGCGTCCAGCCTGGCGGTGCGGCTACACGCGACTGGCAGTCCAGGCTGCGTGGATCGGTGAAAGCAGGTGTCGGCGTCGCGCTGGGGGGCGGCACATCCGTTGGGAAGGGCGTGAGAGTGGGCGAAGGCATCAGCGTTGGTGTGAAGGTCGCCGTTGGTATCGGGGTGGCCGTCGGCGGGGAAATCATGCTCCGGAGGTTCGGCACGGCCAGCAGCGCCAACACCCCGCACAGTAGCGCCAACACACCAATGAGCAGCAGCGCCACTAACGGCGGAATCAACGCATTCGCCAACACCTCGCCGGGGAAGTCGAGCGGGGCGCGTGTACCCTGCTGACCCGCAATACCGAAGCGGTACGCCCGCCGCGCGAACAGGCTGCGCGCGCGCACATCTACCTGCACAGGCACGGCGGTGCGCTGATTGGGTGCCAGGTCAACCCTTGGCATGGGCAGCAGCACGCGCAGGCCCGCCGGCTGCTCGCTCACGCTCAGCGTGACGGTCATCGGCGAGAGCGTATGATTTTGCAGGCGCAGGAAAAGTGCCTCGCCCTCACGCACAAGCGTCGGTTCAAACACGCCCGTCAAGTCGGGTGCGCGCTTCAGGAACATCCGCAGGGGCAGTGTGATGGTAATCTGCGGCGTCGCCCGGTCGTAGAAGCGCAGCATTCCCTCCAGACGCTCCGGGCCGCTGAACGCGCGGGTTTGTATCACCAGATCAAGCGCCCGCGTCTCGCCCGGCGCGAGCGTGATCAGCGGCAGATCGTCGATCAACCAGTCGCCTGGCAGACCCGCCAGCGCGACCAGCAATTCAAGTTCATGCGTATATTCGTTCCGCAGCGAAACGGGCAGGCTGATGCGTTCGCCCGGCACAAAGTTCACGCTCGACAGCCCTAGCTGCGCGCTCAATCGCCCCTCGTCGCGCCAGTCCTTGCGCCGCGTCATGCCCATATCCAACCCTTCCGGCGGCAGGGTATACGCCTCTGTCGGGCGTTCCCCGCGTGGTACATACGGCTCCGTCACCCGGTCGCCGCCAAACACGTGCGCGGGCGTGTCCTCGCCGGGATCGACGGCCTGCGTGAAGGTCGTGAACTCTGGCACGCGGCTGGGCGGCTGCTCCAACGGTGGGAAGGGGGCCCCCGCCATCGGGGATTCTTCAGTAGGGCGCGAAACGCTGCGCGGCGGCGGGGATGGCTGCACATAGTCCTCGGTCGTGTGCAGCGCTGCCTGATCTTCAGTATCATCCTGTCCGAACAGGTCGCGCGTCATCGGCGACTCTTCGGTGGGACGCGGAACACTGCGCGGTGTCGGCACAGAAGGGGGTTCGGCAGGTGGAATGGTACGCGCGGCGGGGTCGAGAGTCAGGAATTCCTGCTGCACGGTCGGCGGCAGGGTTTGCGCGCTGCTGCGTTCGCCAGCGATCAGTTCCAGCGTGCAGCCGCCAACGCCCAATCGCGACCCTTCGCGCCATTCCGTCGGTTTGAACGGCGGCAGGGTGCTGCCATCCAGTGTGACCACCGTTGTCTCGATCATGACGCTGACCAGCACACGCCCATCGCGCCCGATCCGCAACCAGCCGACCTGAGCGGCAATCTCTTCACCAGGCAGTTTGAGGTGTGCCGCTGCCCCGCTGCCAAAAAACTGATTCACATCGCTCAATGTGATGCGGCCGATCTCTTTGCCGCCCTGGCGCGCGACAACGCTGTAGACTGCTTCGCTCATGATGTTGCCCCTCCCAATGCTGCCCGCACGCTGTTCCACAACGCTGTGATGGCGTTGATCACTTCCTGCACGATGGCCGCTGGCGTCTGCCCCTGCGAAAGCCGCAGCACGACAAAGGCCACCGCTGCCAGTACCAACGCGAGGAATATCAACCGGCGCAGGCGCTCGAACCAGCCAATACCACTCGGCGGCGGAAAGACATACTGGCTGACTTTCTCCTGCTCTTCGCCTGCCTCTTTCGCTCGTACCTTCACGGTATATTTGAGCCGTTCGATCTCGCGCGCCCCACGCAGCGGCGTCAGGCGGATACGCACCTTGCGTGCCTGGTCGCGCGGCACCAGCACCTCCTGGACTGAAGGACGGGCCAGCAAGCGGTCGGACGGCGACACATCAATGCTGAAGGTCTCGGCATAGGTGCCATCATTCTGGATAGTCAGTTCAGCCGGGCGACGAAAGAAACGGCGATGCAGCACGGGATCGGGTTTCAGACTGATGGTGTAGCGGATCGAACGCTCGACGTTGACGCGCACCACCTGTGCCACATCCGGCACACTGGTATCGTCGGCAACCACGCCCAGGAACAGGTCGTATGTGCCCGCCTCGACCATCGGCGCGTTCACCACGATGTCGAAGCTGTGGCTCTCGCCCGGCGCGAGCGTGCGGGGCGCGGGCAGCGTCAGCCACGAGCGGTTGATACCCCCCGGCACGTCGCGCACCTCCAGGCGATAGTTGGTCGTCACGGAGGCGAACTCCGGTTTGATCGCCACGCGCAGATACTGCGGGCGACCGACGCGCACCTGCACCACTTCCGGGGTCACGAGCATCTGAATGCGCGGCTTGCGATAGCGTTCCTGGACTTTATTCAACAGATTGGCGAACTGG
>JAEUQX010000633.1 GCA_016788625.1 Anaerolineae bacterium | reverse complement strand
GCAATGGCCTGGGGCGGGGTCAACGCCCAATCGTGCAAACGCTGTAGCTGCATTACGACAGCATCGCTTTCACAGCCTCGACCACTGCCGTTGGGGTGGGCAGCGGTTCCTGCCAGAGAGTCGGTACATGCAGCACGAATCCCGGCAGCGTGGGCGTGCGGTAATTTCCATCTGTGTCAGGGTCGTAACGCATGTATATGCCATCTTCATTGAGGCGATAGAACATAGTTTCACGGTGAAGCGGGTCGAAAATCCAATATTCAGATACGCCGCAGCGCTCGTATTCACTGAACTTATCGCCCCGGTCAGTCTCAATACTGCCTGGCGAAACAATTTCAATCACGATATCAGCGGGACCATCCGTGAAAGTCGGTTGCAGCCGTTCTGCATGAACAGATAAGACAATTTGAATATCGGGTTCGCGCTTAGGGAAGTCATCGCCGCAACGCATGACGAAGGGCGCAATACGAATATGGCCAATAGGTCGCAGTTCAAAAAAGGTTTCCAGCAAACGAATGGCATAGCGTGACAACTTGTCATGGCGTTCGTGTACTGGCGACATCTTGATGACATTCCCTTCCACCCACTCGCAAAACTGCTCGGCATAACGTTCCATGTACTCGGCTTCAGAGACGCCTGTCGCGATGATCTGCAGGTTTCTGATTGTCAACAGTGTTTGAGGTACGTCCATGACCATTCCCTCTCGCCTAACCTGACGCTTAGTATAACACACTCACTTGGGCAGGTTAGCGGCGCAGTGAGTTGAATCAAAAGGGGCGACAACTGCCGCCCCTCGCTGGTTTCAACTGTTCTGTCTACATCACTTCGCTGTCGCTCGCCAGGCTGAGCAGCCCAGTGTTCATCTTCGGCATCCGAGCCTTCTCTTCGTCCTTGCCGAAGCGGATCACCTCGCCGCTCTCGCTGATGGCTTCCACAGCCAGGCCGAGGCTTTGCAGTTCCTTTACCAGCACGCGGAAGCTGGTCGGAATGCCCGGTTCCTCAATCGGTTCGCCCTTGACGATGGCTTCATAGGTCTTCACGCGACCCTGCACATCGTCGGACTTGACCGTGAGCATCTCCTGCAGCGTATAAGCCGCGCCATAGGCTTCCAGCGCCCACACTTCCATTTCACCGAAGCGCTGGCCGCCGAACTGCGCCTTACCACCCAACGGCTGCTGCGTCACGAGGCTGTACGGGCCGGTCGAACGGGCATGTACCTTATCTTCAACCAGGTGCGCCAGCTTGAGCATGTGGATAATGCCCACCGTCACCGGACGGTCGAACGGCTCACCTGTGCGGCCATCATAGAGGGTGTGCTTACCATAGATCGGCACTGGCTTACCCGTCTTGAACATGGTCTGGTCAGCCAGGTCTTGCAGAGCCTTGCTGCTGATGCCTTCAGGAATGACAGCCTCTTCATCGGCCCACTTGATCCATTCAATCAGCGACGCATCCACCGCAGCCGCATCGCGCCAGCGGCGATCTGCAGGGTTAATGTCGCTGTTGTCGAAGATGAGCAGATCATCGGCGGGATAGCCGCGCTCCAGCAGCCACTCACGCAGCGCCGCACGACGTCCGTAATGCTCGTCAGAATTCAGCAGGTCAGCGCTGTAACGCTCATCCTTGCCGAGCCAGTCGAGCATATACAAGCGGCGAACTTCGCCCTCATCTTCCAGATCTTCAGGAATGTATTCGTACTGCTTCATCCAATCCCAGGCACGGTTCGTGATGTCCTGCCAGGCTTTGTCAATCAACCAGGCACGGCCCAGTTCCGCCTGGATTTCGGTTTCCTTCGCACCGTCGAATACCGGGGTAATCGCGCGGAAGCCTAGACGGTCAGCCGCCCAACCGAGATGAATCTCCAGCACCTGACCGATATTCATACGACCGGGCACACCGAGCGGGTTAAGGATGATTTCGACCGAGCGACCGTTTTGCAGATAGGGCATATCCTCAATCGGGACGATTTTGGAGATGACACCCTTGTTGCCGTGCCGGCCTGCCATCTTGTCGCCGACGGTCAGCTTACGCTTCTGCGCGACGGCTACACGTACCATTTTCTCGACGCCCGCAGGCAGATCGGGATGTTCTTCGCGGGTGAAGGTCTTGACATCAACCACCTTGCCCTTCTCACCGTGCGGCAAACGCAGCGAAGAGTCCTTGACCTCGCGCGCCTGCTCGCCGAAGATGGCGCGCAGCAGCTTTTCTTCCGGGCTGAGTTCTTTCTCACCCTTAGGGGTGATCTTGCCGACGAGAATGTCGTTCGGGCCAACTTCCGCACCAATGCGGACAATGCCGAACTCGTCCAGGTCTTTCAGCGCATCTTCACCAACGTTGGGAATATCGTAGGTGATTTCTTCCGGGCCTAGCTTGGTATCGCGCGCTTCAATCTCGTGCTTCTCGATATGGATGCTGGTGAACTTATCCTCACGCAGCAGCGCTTCGCTAATCAACAGCGCGTCTTCATAGTTACCGCCGTCCCAGGAGAGGAACGCACCCAACACATCGTGCCCCAGCGCGATATAGCCGTTGACCGTCGAGGAACTGTCGGCGATCACGTCGCCCTTCTTGATGTACTGCCCCTTGTGAACAATCGGGCGCTGATCAATACAGGTCGACTGGTTCGAGCGGTTATATTTGCGCAGGCGATAGATATGTTCATCGCCCTTCTCGTCGCGGATGGTGATGCGATCACCCTGCACGCTGATCACCTCGCCCGCGCGGTCGGCCACGAGCACCTGACCGCTGTCATAGGCAGCCTGGCTCTCCATGCCGGTGCTGACCAGCGGCACATCCGGGCGCAGCAGCGGCACAGCCTGGCGCTGCATGTTCGATCCCATCAGGGCGCGGTTAGCGTCGTCATGTTCCAGGAACGGAATCAGCGCGGCGCTGATGCCAACGATCTGGCGCGGCGCGACATCCATGTAGTCGATGCGGCGCGACGACATCACCATGAACTTCTGGTTATAGCGCACAGAAACGCGGTCGTTGGCGAACTGACGCATGTCATCAAGCGGCGAATTAGCCTGGGCGATGATGTAGTGATCTTCCGCATCCGCCGACAGGTATACGATATCAGCACCGACGAACGGCATGACGGGCACCTTCTCCACGCCCGCCTTACGCAGCTTGTTCGCCAGCGCCTCATCAATCACGTCACCGTCTTCGGCGATCACCTTGTCGTTAATTTCGACATCTTCGCGCAGCTTGCGCCCGACAAGCTTGGGGTCATCTGAGGCAAGGAACTTGATAACCTCGCGATAGGGCGTCTCGACAAAACCGTACTCGTTGACACGCGCATAGCTGGCGAGACGGCCGATCAGACCAATGTTCGGGCCTTCCGGCGTTTCAATCGGGCAGATACGTCCGTAGTGGCTGTGATGCACGTCGCGTACGTCGAAGCCCGCGCGCTCACGCCGCAGACCACCGGGACCGAGCGCCGAAAGTGTGCGCTTGTGCGTCAGTTCAGCCAGCGGGTTGGTCTGCTCCATGAACTGCGAAAGCTGCGACGAGCCGAAGAATTCGCGGATAGCAGCGACCACAGGGCGAATATTGACCAGTGTTACCGGAGTCAGATTATCGGACTCGCGGATGGACATACGTTCCTTGACCACACGCTCGGTGCGGCGCAGACCGACGCGCAGTTTGTTCTGGATCAGTTCACCGACGGTCTTGACGCGGCGGTTGCCCAGGTGATCGATGTCATCCGGGCCAGCCTGACCGTTGTTGATCATGATCATGCGCTCGACCAGCTTCACGATATCATTCTTGGTGACCGTTCGGATGCGGCGCGAAATTGTGCTGTCCAGGCCCAGTCGCTGGTTCAGCTTGTAGCGCCCGACACGTTCCAGATCGTAGCGACGCTGATCAAACAGTTGGCTGATCAGATACTCGCGCGCGTTATCCAGGGTCGGCGGGTCGCCGGGTCTCATACGGCGGTAAAACTCCAGCAGCGCGGCTTCGGCCAGTGTCTGTTCTTTCTTGAGTTCCCAGACCGGCTCCATCTTCAGCGTGCTGGCGATATACGTGTGATCGGGGTTGTTGTCAACGTGAGCATACAGCGCCAACAGTTCTTCATCGCTGCCCGTCTTGATCGGTGACATATCCTCTGGCATCCCGTCCGAGACGGCAGCCAGCGCACGCAGCAGAATAGTCACAGGAATCGTGCGCTTGCGGTTGAACTTGATGGTCAGATAATCGGTCTTGCGCGTCTCGAATTCCATCCATGCGCCGCGATCTGGAATGAGCTTGGAATTGGAGAGAAGGCGGCCAGTGGTGCGATCTTCTTCAGCATCAAAATACACGCCGGGTGACCGGATGAGCTGGCTGACGACCACGCGCTCCGTGCCATTGATGATGAACGTTCCCTTCTCAGACATCAGCGGGAAATCGCCCATGAAGATGTCGGAGAGAATGACCTCATCACCGGCTTCGCGGTTGACGAGACCGACGCGGCAGTAGAGCGGCGCGGCATAGGACATGTCGCGCTCCAGGCAAAGTTCTTCGCTGTACTTCGGTTCCTCGAACCAATAGCGCAAACCGAGTTCCTGTGCCTCTTTGCTCGCGCCGGGCAAGTACAACTTGAGGTTTCCGTTGAAACTCTCGATGGGACTGATTTCATCAAAGAGTTCGGCCAACCCGTGTTCCTGGAACCACTGGAAGGACGCTAACTGCACTTCGATCAGCGAAGGCAGTGCCTGCACCTCGGCGGTGCGGGCGTAGTTCTTAACATTGGCTATCCGTTGCAAAGCACTACTCCTGATTCCTACCAACGAGCGAGGGTCAAACCGCAAAAATAACCGCAGTGCGGTCTTTGAATGTTGTGGTGTAGAGGGTGCGCCATATTGAATGAAATGGATTTCCCATTATGTAAGCGCATCGGAAAAATCGCGAATTTCAATTGTATGGAAAAGCTGACGCGGTGTCAACAACAAAATAAAAAAGTGACCAGGATAGGAGCAAGAGAATATTTACAGAGGTTATGAAACGAGTGAAACAGATTGGCTGATGATAGATAGCATCAGCAGAGAAGTATCCCAGCCAGGACGATTATACCGATTGTCGCTCGACGATTCTCCACCCCGATTGAACAAATCGCCCAGGCCCAGTTTCCTTGCCTGTGATACGCTCAAACAGCATTGATGCCACCTGTGTGCCTATGGCAGGCAAATCGCGCGCAACGGTTGTCAGGTTGGGATCAACGATGAGTGCTTCTGGAATGTCATCAAACCCCATCACGCCAATATCTTCAGGCACACGCAGCCCCGCGGCTTTGGCGGTCAGGATCGCACCTACGGCCATCAACGAATTGGCGGCAAACACCACAGCGGGCGGGTTCGATTGCTGTAAGTACATTCGCATTGCCTCCGCGCCACCCTCAACAGTGAACTTTGCCTTTTGCACAAATCCTGGTTCAATCGACAGTCCGGCGTCCGTCATTGCCCGTTCATAACCGAGATAGCGTGCGGGACCCGGAACCATATCACTCTCAACCCCAATGAAGCCAATACGGCGATAGCCCTTCGCCTGAATCAACCATGTGATCGCTTCATAAGTCGCTGGTTGACTGGTCCCACCAACACCATCAATCTGTGGATGTTGAAGTTGAGCACCAATTAGCACCACTGGTATATGACTACGACGGATGAACTGATCGATATCCTCTACCGAAAGTCGGTGAGGTGCCATGATGACACCATCAACCGGACGCCGCAGCACCGTTTGCAAAAAGCGCTTTTCATTCTCGTAGATATGATCTCCGTTGGAAATCAACACGTCGTAATCATTGAGGTATGCTACATCCTGAATTGCGCGTACAACCGGATGATAAAAGGCATTCGATATGTCGCCGATCATGACGGCAATCATCTGGGTCTGCTGAGTCCGCAGGCTGCGCGCGAGGATGTTGGGCTGATAACCTAAGGTCTCAACCGCATCCATGATTCGCTGCCGTGTTTCTTCGGTGACGAGTGCTGGAGCTGTATCGTTGAGAACACGAGAGACGGTGCTTTGCGATACCCCTGCTAGTCGCGCGACATCACCCATAGTGGGAGATCGCGAAGGGCGCACTTTCTTTCTGGGCATGGTTGACCTAGCTGCGGAATGCTGTCTTGTGACGAATAAATCTGTGCTGCATCAAGCATACGCCAGACACTAATGTCAATCTATCTGGACGAACACTCAATTACACCCATTCGTCGAATAGCGATATGCAGTGCTGAATATAGTCTACATGAAAGGGAATATCCCTACCACATGGATTGTTCAAGGAAGCCCAATTTACTGTTGTTCTAGGGAACCCAAGTAGGGGCGCGCTAGCATCCACCCCTACCCGACCTACCAAAACACGCTCAATGTGGCGCGGCCACTAAAGCTCTGTCAGCGGACGCCAGAATTGGCTGTTTTCACGGTTGATGACCGTCACACCTGTATCTACATTGGGCGGCAGTGGGGAAATGCCAGCGCCCATCCAATCAGAAATCGATTCAATCTTGCTGTTGCGCACCATGTAAGCGAACAGAGTCCCCCAGAAACCCATCTGCCAGGTACCTTGAGCCAGCGTCGCGCCCAACTGTCCATTATCGATCAGGTCGAGCGTTCCAGCGTCAAAATCGAATCCGATATGCGCGACTGACTCGGTCATCCCCGCTTCACGAAGCGCCTGTGCTGCGCCAATGGCTGCCTGCGCATTGCTGCTAAACACAGCAGTAATCTCAGGATCAGCCTGCAACAGCGCCGCGAGACCAGCAGCAGCCTGTTCGGACGTATTCTGGTTGTCAACGATGAACTCGCTGCCGCTGACAATAGCAGGAAATTCGGCGGCGAGGGTGTCAATGAATCCCTGTGTTCGCTGAGCAAGGTTGTTCTGTGATGGCACCGTAACGACGGCAGCCTTACCGGAACTGATCCTAGAGCCAATGTAACGAGCGGCAACAACCCCCGCATAATAGTTGCCTGTTCCAAGGAACGAGTAGCGCTTGCTGAGCGGCGAGTCAGCATCGAAGGTGACCAGCGGTACGCCGTTGCCAATAGCAGTGTCGATGGTTGGCTTGAGGCCGTCAGCGTTAATCACCGTCAGTACCACACCATCGGGTTCTGCGCCGAGGGTCTGCTCCAATACCGCCGTCTGCTGTGTCAGGTCGAACTGCTCTGCTCCCTGATAGACAGTCTGCACGCCCAGGAATTCCCCGGCATCCTGCATACCGCGATACGCATCCTTCCAGTAAGAGATGCCCGACAGGAACGTGACCATGTAATAGGTCTGTTCTTCCTGTGCGCGCGCCAGGCTCAGCCCCTGCGCTCCCAACATGGCCGCAGCAGCAGCAACGCCAGACTTCTTCAGAAAATCACGTCGGTTCATTTTGAGATCCTTTCAACATTGCAACAAATAGAAAGACTTCACTCGCAGGGAATCATTCGGATTTTTTTCCTCGCGAGCGCATTTGCCATCGCTGGCTGAAGGTATCAAAACCCACTGCCAGAATCAGCACAATCCCCATCGATAGCTGCTGCCAGTAGACCGGCACACGCAGCAGGATTAAGCCATTGTTGATGAAACCGACAAAGATCAGACCAAACAAGCCTCCAATCACCGTGCCCTTGCCGCCTTGTAAGCTGCAACCGCCGATGATACAAGCAGCGATGATTCGCAGTTCTTCGCCTGATCCCGCGCCAGGATCGCCAACCGTAAAACGCGAGACGGATAGCACACCTGCAAGTGCTGCGAGGAAACCGGAGAGCGTATAGACGCCGAGCTTGACCCGCTGAACATTGATGCCGGATAACCTCGCCGCCTCCTCATTGCCCCCTACATAGTAGATTTGGCGCAGCAACGACGAACGCCGCATAAGAAAGTCGCCAATCAGTATGATGCCCAGGGCAATCAGAATCAGGTTCGGGATTTCGAGAGTCTTGCCCTGCCCCCATACGAAATATTCCTGTGGCAATCCGGCGACAATTGTCCCTTCGGTAATAGCAAGGCTCGTACCTCGTGCGATACCCATCATGCCCAGCGTGGTGATAAAAGGGTTGATATGTGCACGGGTGATCAACAGGCCATTGATCAGTCCCGCAACCACGCCGACGCCAAGACCGATCAATATGGCAAGAGGGATGGGCAGGCCAGCATGTAAGGCGGTAGCAACACTCACGCCGCCAAGCGCAAACACCGAACCGACCGAGAGATCGAATCCTCCCGATGCCAACGCCGCAGTCATACCAAAAATCATGATGGCTGAGGTCGCAAAGCCCAGGCTGATTGCGTTCAGGTTAGGAACAGTCAGGAACCGTCCAGTGATGATCTGGAGTGCCACGCCAATCAGTATGATCAGAATTACCAGCGCCGCTTCTCGTGCACGCAGAAGTCGCATCAAACCGTCGGCAATCCGAGGGCGCGGCGTAATTGCAGGGGTGTCATGAATAGGTGTCGTGGTTTCCACAGGCAATTTTTCTCACTTTACGAGTTACTTGCAGATCGAATAATTTCTTCTTCCGTTACCGTTTTTGAGGCATACTCAGCAGCAATTGAGCCTTCATGCATCACCAGAATACGGTCACTCATGCCGAGAATTTCGGGGAGTTCAGACGAAATCATGATGACCCCGACCCCTTTATGCGCCAGTTCACGCAGCAAAAAGTGAATCTCTTTTTTCGCACCGACATCGATCCCGCGTGTAGGTTCGTCGACAATCAGGATTTTCGGGTTAATCGATAGCCAGCGGGCGACCAGTGCCTTCTGCTGATTACCCCCGCTTAACCGCCGCACTTCCTGCTCTACACTAGGCGTGCTGATGTTCAGCATCCCCACGTACTGCTCAGCCAGGGCGCGCTCTTTGGCGGCACTCACAAGACCATAGTGGCTGACTTCGGGGATAGTCGCCGCCTCGATGTTCAACTTGACGCTCATCTCAAGAAACAGCCCAGCGATCTTGCGATCCTCTGGCAGATACCCTAGACCGTATCGGATAGCCTGCTGTGGATTCTGAATGTGCAGCGTTCTGCCCTGCAGCAGGATTTCGCCTTCAGTCTTTGGGTCAACCCCAAAGATTGCACGAGCCAGCTCGCTGCGTCCGCTGCCGAGCAGTCCGGCAATTCCAAGAATTTCGCCTTCATAAAGTTGAAAGGAGTTTCGCGCTGTTTGGTTCGGCAGCCGCAGATTCCGCACTTCAAGCAGAACACCGCCCCGCTTTTCGCTTCTGGGTGGATACAGATCGCCAAGTTCACGCCCAACCATCATGCGAATGACGTGATCAGGTGTGATCTCCGCGATCGATTCTGTGCCAACATACTCACCATCGCGCAGTACGGTCACCCGGTCGGCTGCGGCGAAGACTTCGTTGATCTTGTGACTGATGTAAAGAATGCCAACGCCCTCCTGTGTCAGGCGCTTCAAAAAGCCGAGCAGCAGGTTGGCTTCACTATCAGTTAACGCTGAAGTCGGTTCATCCAGGATCAGCACTTTGCAGTTGTACGACAAAGCCTTGGCAATTTCGACCAACTGTTGTTGTGCCACTGATAACTGTGAAACAAGTGCGCGGGGATCGACGGCGATGTTTAATTTGTCGAGTGCTGCTTGTGCCTGCTCAAACAACATGCCGTAGCGAACAAGGCCGAAGCGATTAACAGGCAGACGTCCTGGAAAGATGTTTTCCGCCACAGTCAATGGCGGAACGAGACTAAGCTCCTGGTGTACGATGGCAATTCCGAGCATCAGCGCTTCGCGCGGACTGGTCAATTGGACGGGCTGACCCTGAAAACGTATCTCGCCGCTGTTGGGATAGTCGATCCCCGCGAGAATCTTCATCAGAGTGCTCTTCCCTGCCCCATTCTCACCCATCACAGCGTGAATTTCGCCAGCTCTTAGGTCGAGGTGGACATTGTTTAGCGCTCGGGTGCCTGGGAATTCTTTAGTAATTCCAACGGCATCCAGAACAAGCGTCATCAACAGCCTCCAGAAGAAGGTAACCTGGTTTGAATTAGGCGAGCAATCGTATGCAGCAATCGTTTCGACTATAACCATGATTGGTTCTGAAGTCAAGTAGTCAGTCGGGGAAACAAAAACGCCACAAACTGCTGTGCGGTAGGGCAGTTGGGCGTTGTTGGGGCAGAAAACTGCGGAGAGGGTGGGATTCGAACCCACGAGGGTGTTACCCCTACTCGCGTTCCAGGCGAGCGCGTTAGGCCACTACGCTACCTCTCCATAGTGAGTGTAGGCATTCTATCAGGCGGGCTGTAATTCATCCAGAGGCGTTTGACAGCAGGCTAGGCCCCGATGTCGGTTTGGTAGGGCGGCTGAGCTTGTCCAGAAAGGTATTAACCTGCCAGATGAAGACATCGGAAGTCTCGATCTGCGGCATGTGTCCGCAGTCGGCAATCTCAACCAATTGTGAACCGGCGATGCTGGCCTGTATCGCTTTTCCATCGCTCAACAGCGCTACCTGATCGTTCGTCCCCCACAGAATCAGCGTAGGCACAATCGGATTCTGCGTAGCGGGCATGGGACTGCTCACGAGCATTCGCATGAATCGGGTATAGCCCGGCGCAGCCTGCGCTACCTGCGTCACAAATTCCGGGGTCAGCACCTCAGCTACGGTGATCATCTCTTTGAGTGTTGCCTCGCTCGTCGCGCGCTTTCCCAAAGAGCCGAACAACAGAGGAGAAACGAGCGGAATACGTTCCAATACTCGAAAAGCGTTGGGAATATCTGGCACGCCGCCGCCGTTGACCAGAATGACGGCCGGCACATAGGTGGGACTGTTCGCGGCAAACAAACGTGCCAGCAGCGCTCCGAAGGAATTGCCGACCACGACAGCCTGATCCACCCTGAGTGTATGCAGAAAGGCTTTGATCCAATGCAGCATCGTCTCGGTGCGGTTGCGCGGCAGCGCTTGGCTTCCGCCAAAACCTGGCAGATCTGGCGCCAGCACGCGGAAGTTCTCGGCCAACCCACCGATAGACGCCTCCCAATGAAAGCGCGCGTCCCCCAGCCCACCATGCAGCAGCAGCAGCGTCTTGGCCGATTCATTGCCCGCTTCCCAATAACGCACGCGCAGCCCGTCAACCAGCACCGTCTTTTCGCTCGCGTTCATCGTCATCCCATCCGTTTTGTGTTTCGCCACCTGCACAGAAGAAACTCCACACGCATCACAATAATAACGCGAATGCTCCTGTTTCGGTGCGGCGGGTTCGGCAATTTTCAGGTCGCTCGCTATAATCACGCGAAACTTCCCCGATCAACGAGATAAAAACATGAGTAATGCATTCAAGGCACAATATGATGTGGTTGTGATTGGCGGCGGGCACAACGGCCTGACCGCTGCCGCGTATCTGGCGCGTACAGGGCTGTCCGTCCTGGTGTTGGAACGGCAGCCGAACCTGGGTGGCGCGGCCTTCACAACACAGGTGTTTCCCGGCGTAGATGCACGTCTCTCGCGCTATTCATATCTGCTGAGCATGTTTCCGCCGCAAATCATGGCCGACCTGGGGCTGCGCTTCGAGAGCCGCAAACGCGCGGTTGCCTCGTTCACCCCAACATTTCAGGGCAGCGAACACAAAGCGCTGCTGGTCAGCAACATCGATGAAGCAGCGACTATCCGTTCGTTCCACAGTCTGACGGGCAGCGATGCCGAGTACCGCGCCCATCAGCGTTACGAAGGGTTGATCGCCGCGTTCGCCGACCGCGTGTGGCCGACCCTGCTCTCACCACTTATGACACGCGAGGCGATGCGCGGCTTGTTTGACAGCGATGACGCGAAAGAAGCCTGGCGGCTGGTGATTGAGGAACCGCTTGGCGTGGGCATCGAACGCCTGCTGCGCGATGATGCTGTGCGTGGACTGATCTTCTCCAATGCCAAGATCGGCGTCCTGACACATCCACATGACGAGACGATGCTGCAAAACCGCACCTACATCTACCATGTCATTGGTCAGGGCACGGGCGAATGGCGTGTGGTCTTCGGAGGCATGGGCGCAGTCTCGCAGGAACTGGCCCGCGCGGCTCGCGAAGCCGGGGCGCAGTTAGTCACCGAAGCCAGCGTAGATAGGGTCAATCCCGACACGGTGACGTTCACGCACGGCGACCAGACGCACACGGTCGGCGCACGCTATATTCTGGCGAACGTCGCGCCCGTCGTGCTCAACCGTATGGCCGGCCAGGAAATCCTGCCCAATCCTCAGGTCGAAGGCTCAGTCTTCAAGATTAATCTCGTCCTCAAGCGCCTGCCCAAGCTGAAAGCCCAGGGCTACACGCCGCAGGAAGCTTTCACGGGTACCTTCCATATCGACGAGGGCTACGCGGCGATGCAGGCCAGCTACCGCGCGGCATCGGACGGGCACATCCCCACCCCACCCCCTGGCGAAATGTACTGCCAAACCATCACTGATCCCTCAACCCTTTCGCCCGAACTGCGCGAGCTGGGCTATCACACCCTGACGCTGTTCGGCGCGGATTTGCCCGCGCGCCTGTTCCGCAAGGACAATGTGCAGGTGCGTGAAGATGTGGTGCAGCGCTACCTGCGCGGCATCAATCGTTATCTGGATGAACCGATTGAAGACTGCCTCGCGATTGATGGCAACGGGCAGCCGTGCATCGAAGCCAAGTCGCCCGTTGATCTGGAAAACGAACTGGGGATGCCGGGCGGCCATATCTTCCACCAGGATATGCGCTGGCCGTTCGTCGATGACCCGGCTCTGGCAGGCACATGGGGCGTGGAAACTGCCCTGCCGAATGTCTTCGTCTGCGGCAGTGGGGCGCAGCGCGGTGGCTGCGTCAGCGGTATCCCCGGTCACAATGCCGCTATGAAAGTGCTGGAATGCGAGGGGCAGCGCTAAGCCTCACCCGTCAAGCCGCATGAAACGCGCGACGATGCGCTTTCGCAGCAGGAAGCGCATCGCCAGCGTCCACAGCACCAGCGCACCCGCGACGAGCAACCAATCACGCCCTTCGAGCGCGGAGAGTTCAAAAAACGCGCGCCAGTCCGGTATGAACATGATCAGCAGGTAGAGTGCCAGCAGTCCCAGCGCCAACCAGGTTGGACGCAGGTCTCCGCTGGGGGCTTCCCCGCTCGCCCAGAAGCGCGTCGGCGGTTCGACCAGCAAAATGGCGATCAGGCCGCCGATAGTCGTAACGGTGGTCAACATCGTGCGTGCCATCTCCAGGATGGGAGCATAAACCAGCGGGTCTATCGTACCCAGCACATCCTGGATGCCCGCTCCACGCAGCAGTCCAACGTAGTACAGCACATAAACCAGCACACCCACGACGCCCAACGTAGTCCCAGCCGGGAGCATAAACTGGATGACCGACTGAATCAGCCGACCGCCCGGTTTGCCTGGACGCGCCCAGGCCGCCAGCACCAACACCGGAATGCCTACCGTAAACAATGAAAGCAGTGACTGGTGGATGGGGGTGATAGGGAAACCCAACCCGATCACCGCCACGCCCAGGATGATCAACGTCTGCGAGAGAACGCGCGTCAGGAACAAGCGCATGATATCCAGCATCCCGTTGACGATGCGCTGCCCCTCGCTGAAGGCTGACGGCAGGGCCGCAAACGAGTCGTTCAGCAGGATGATGTCCGCGACACCGCGTGTAGCCTGGCTGCCGCTCTGCATGGCGACACCGATGTGCGCCTTCTTGAGCGACAGCACATCGTTGACGCCATCGCCGATCATCGCGACATAATGACCGTTGGCCTTCAGCGCATCCACCAGCCGCTCTTTTTGCTGCGGCGTGATGCGTCCGAAGATCGTCGTGTGTTCGGCAGC
>JAEUQX010000601.1 GCA_016788625.1 Anaerolineae bacterium | reverse complement strand
TGTGCCCGGCGGCGTTCAGTCCGCGCGCCAGGGCAATATAAGGCTGTACGTCGCCGCGCGAACCCGCAGCGAGAATCGTGATCTGCATGATTGTTGACCTTGCTTGTTAACAGCCTATCCCTGTGTGGGAGGCTTGTCTTTCGTCCCCATCCAGTGCTGTAAAAAGACGCGCATCTGCTGCGCCAGGTTGATGACGATCTGCCGCCCGGCCTCGCGGTCGCCGCCGCCCTCCGGCGCTAAAGCCCGTTCGAGCAGGATTGCCAACGTCTTGCCCACCGCGTCCAGCGGCGGAATCTGGTCAGCCGGATACACCTCATGAATAGTCAGGAAGCCATAGCGGATCAGCGCCAGGATGTAGGTGATCACGTCACCGTCCAGGTCACTGCGAATCACGTTGACCGCCTGTAACTGCCGCACCATCTCCTTTCGGAACATGCTGCCTTCGTTCATCATCGGGCTGTTGGCGCCGCGCCGCGCCCAGTCGCCCAGCACGCGCGCATCGCGGGTTGCCAGCGCGTGCATCAGCGGGTTGTTCACGATGCTGATGATGCCGTACTGGAACAGGCCGAAGATCGTGCCGCCGTCCGGGTGCGCCTCGATGTGCTGAATCAATTCCTCCAGCACGTGCATACTTTCGCGCAGCAGGAGCGCCTCGAATAACTCGTCCTTGCTCTTCCAGTGCAGGTAGATCGCCCCTTTCGAGACGCCTGCTTCGGCAGCGATGTCGCTGACCGTCGTCTTGTCGTAGCCGTAATGTTCGATCAGACGCGCTGCCGCATCCAGGATTCGGTCGGCGCGTTGGGAGCTGTTGTCGTCGGGCAAACCATCACCTTTCCATCGTGACCACATGACCCAAAATGCATTTCTGGTCATACAGTACTGCCGATTCGTGGAAAAGTAACCCCCAGTTATTGGGGGGTGGCACCGCCGCCCATCCCCGCCGAGGCAAATGTTCACCAATCTGGATGCCTGAAAGCCGGACACGACATGTCGTGTCCGTGTATCTTGGAAATAGGGTAGAGTTGAACGAAAAAGGTCTATCATCCCAACAGGTAACTGGGTGTGAGACTGAGCGTGTCCCGAAGCCGGAGAGCTTGTTCTGTAGATCAGTCCCATCCAGCCACCTGCATCGTGCGAAGTCGAACGGTATCTGAAGCCTACCGCCTGAGCGGGTTGAGCTTGAATGGGAACAAGGTTGGCTGCCAACACTGCGTCGCCTGTTGGGGATCAAAAGCGAAGTAGAAAGGGATTGACCATGACTACCCCAGCCTGGGACTGAATATCGGGAAAGATCAGATCGACGTCGTTTGCTGCGCGCCGCGCGCGAGCCGGAACATGCCCAGTTTGACAACAGCCACAAGGGCTTCACCCAACTGTGGCACTTTCTGAAAAAGCGTCAGGCGCAACAGTCTCAGGTCTGCATGGAAGCCACCGGACAGTACGATGAACAGATCGCAGACTTTCTCCACAATAAGGGACTGAGGGTGAGTGTGGTGAACCCCGCCCGCATCAAAGCCTATGAGGAGAGCCAACCGGCGCGCAACAAACGGACAAGCTGGATGCCGCATTGATCGCCGATTTTTGCCAGCGCAGCAGCCGGATGCTTGGACTCCGCCGAGTGGCGGCAGTTGCGGGCCTTGGCGCGCCATCTGGACGATTTGCAAACCGACTTGCAGCGCCAGCGTAACCGCCTGCACGCTCGCCAGTTGACCGCGGAGCCGGTCGCCGCCGTTGAGGACAATTGGATCATTCAATCGCTTGCATGTTTGGCGACGGACATGCTATGGAATTCACCACGCTTTGGTGATGCCGAGACGCAGCTTCTTTTTTGACTGATCACTACCCCTCAGCTAATCTGATTGTCTTGCTACCGTTTCGGATTGCGCCCGTACACCAAGGAGCTTCGCCTCCAAATAGCGCTGTACTGCCTGTAATTCGGCAATCTTGACGGCAATTTCGTCGCATTTCTTCTGTAGGTACAGGGCAATCCGCTCATCCGTTAGTTGGTTCGACTCCCACTGCCTGAAAAGCTCAACGATTTCAGCGAGCGTGAACCCCGCTGCCTGTGTGGCCTTAATCAGGGCAAGACGCTCTACAGTACTCTCGCTGTAATCTCGGTAGCGATTCTCTGACCTTCGTAAATGCGTCTCGTCTAATAGACCGCGCTTTTCGTAAAACCGGATGGTATCGATACTTAAGCCGGATCGCCGGGAAAGTTCACCAATTCTCATCTTCAACCCCTTGACTCTTGACTCTACTCTAGGGTTTACACTGCCGCTGTTGAAAGCGTACAGGAGAAATTTTACAATGACCAATAGTAATAGAATCGCTCTGATCACAGGCGTTTCGGTAGGCGGAACAGGCTTGGCAACAGCGGTGGCACTCTCAAAAGCGGGTTGGACGGTGTATGCGGGCGCACGCCGCCCCGAAACACTTTCGGATCTCGAAGGACTCCATCTTCTGAAACTCGATGTGACGGATGAAGCATCGATTCAGACCGCTATCCAGACGATACGCGCTCACGGGCACTCAGTTGATGTACTGGTGAACAATGCTGCCTACGGCGAAATGGGTACGGTCGAAGAAGTGCCTATAGCCCGCATCCGTCAGCAGTTTGAAACCAACGTGTTCGGTTTGGTGAGGATGTGTCAGCTGGTATTGCCGATGATGCGTCAAAACGGATGGGGACGTATCATTAATGTGAGTTCAATGGGAGGGGAGTTTACGACTCCGTTCGCCGGGTTCTACCATGCTACCAAGTATGCGGTAGAGTCGCTGTCTGACGCGCTGCGAATAGAAGTTGAACAGTTTGGGGTGGATGTGGTCGTAGTGCAGCCGGGGGGCATTAACACGCCGCTGGCACAGCAAACCGTGGATGCTATTCCATCCGAGGAGAACAGCCCTTACGCTGCACAGTTAAGCGCGTTCCGACAATTCAGCCAGCAGATGAGCAGCATGTTTGATCAGATTGCGGTGTTACCAGAACGGGTTGCAGAGGTCATTGTCTCTGCAATACAGGCCGACAAACCGCTCACTCGCTACAAAGTCTTGGTTCAAGATATGAGTTCGGTGAATTTTACCCGTAACGCCGCCGATCGGGAGCGCGACAACGGGCTTCGCCAGCAGTTTGGATTGATCGCGCCGTAAGCGATCGCGGTGGACGCTTTCAAGGCGTCCACCGCACGGTCATTACCCGCGAAGCTGACTCAGGATCATCCGATCCAGCAGACGGTCACCTAGCAAACCGCGTAAAAAGATAAACGTCCGCGAGTCCATCGGCAGCGCATATCGTAGTCGAGGGTGACGTGCAGTTACCGCATGTCGAACAGCACGCGCGACGACATCCGCCTGCGGCGCTCTCCGGTAGTTGTTCCCAACGAGTTTCGCAAAGGCCGCCGCCATATCCCGATACACATTGGCTTCATCCGTCTTGCTCAATTCACCAAGCGCTACTTCTTCAAATTCGGTTCGGATTGCACCTGGTTCGATTACGCTCACCTTTATTCCAAACCTCTGCACCTCACCGCGCAACGCATCCGACAGTGCTTCCACCGCATGTTTCGACGCGCTGTACCAACCTGCCATCGGCGTAGAGACTTTCCCAGCGACTGAGGATACATTGATGATGCGCCCGGAACGCTGCTGACGCATGATGGGCAAGATTGCCTGAGTCATCCGCCCTAAACCAAACACGTTGACTTCAAACTGGTGGCGTGCTTCTTCGATGATTACCCCTTCTACAGCACCGTATAATCCATATCCTGCGTTGTTGACCAGCACGTCAACGCGTTTTTTGCTTGCCATAATATGTGTGACTGCCGCCTGTATCGAGTCATGGTCTGTCAAATCAAGGTACAGGGGTTCGATATGCTTGGTTCGAAGCTGTTCTAGCCTATCCATGCGCCGGGCAGCAGCAAACACATAAAAGCCTCCCTGTGTCGCAAGGTCTTGCGCAATTGCTGCCCCAATACCGCTGGACGCCCCGGTAACAAGCACGACTTGCTCCTGCATCATTGTTCCTCCTAATTGCCTCTCATTTCAGGAGGAGTCTAAACTATAGACTATAGTTTAGGGTCAAGAGGGTAAATTGAGATGTTGATTAACCGTTATACCAGTTTGAAAAGGGGACGGCTTTCTGTGTAAGGTTGAAGGTAAGAAAACCGAAGACCTAACACGGAGACGTAAGCTCATGATAGACAGTTATGACCTTTTTTGCCTGGTGATGTATGTGCTGGTAGACGATCAATGGCAAGTCATGGCTCCCTACTTCAAGCGTTCGGGAGCGACACCGAGCAATTGCAGAGATAGCAAGTTGTTGACGATGGCGCTGGTCGTCGGAGTGGCCCATCCAGAGAGCCAGTTTCGGCAGGGTCAGTTCCAAGAAATGACGTTCTTCGGCTACAAACTGCATCTGCTGCTGACCAGCAATGGCATCATCCATGCTTGGCTGCTGGCGAAGAACTCTTGCGTTCCTACGGGGATATTGACGTGTTGGGCGACAAGGCCTACATCGACGCCGATCCGGCTGACGAGTTGCGGCAGCAACGTGGCATTCATCTGTTCACCTTGACCCGTCGCAACCAGCGCCCCGATGCCTTCCGCCATCCCTTCAACAACGCGCGCCGTCTGATTGAAACCGTCAACAGTCAATTGACTGAACAGTTCGCATCGAAATCAATCACGCCCATCGCTTTTCCGGTTTGTGTGCCCGCCTAGCGACCAAATTGACCTTGCTTTTCCCATCCAGCACTAGCATAAGGGCTTAGCCGTTACGTGATTAGCAAAAGACAACGACTGGGAACTAACGACTAAAGACTATAGACTATAGACTTGATACGCCGGCAAGATGAATCTCTGATGGGTGATGGGCATATTCGAACCGAGCGTCAGCGACAGCTGAATAGATACACGCCACCCCTGCATTGAACCTTCCACCCGCGCGGGATGTATCAGCAGCAGAACCACCCGCACACACCCAAAGGCCACCTCATGAAGACCTTACGCGCCTGTCTGCTGCTCCTGCTGCTCAGCTTCAGCGCCATCGTCCATGCCCAGGACGCTACTCCTGAAAGCACGCCGGACCCCGAAGTCACGCCGGAAGCCACCGAGCAGCCGATAGAATTCCCCGGCCCCGGCAGCTACACCGTGCGCCACCGCATCAACGGCGTCGAGCGCAGCTACCGCGTCACCATCCCGGCATCATACAGCGACGACGGCGAC
>JAEUQX010000560.1 GCA_016788625.1 Anaerolineae bacterium | reverse complement strand
CAGAGCGTGAACCAGTTCGGCGGTTTTCGTGTGCAGGGCAAAGATCTCAATACGGCAGAGCAGTTGATGGCCGATGCGCTGGCGGTACAGGACGCGGGTGCGTTCGCAGTGGTGCTGGAACTGCTGCCGGCACCGCTGGCGGAGGAGATCACGACGCGGTTGCATATCCCCACGATTGGGATTGGCGCGGGGCCGCATTGCAGCGGTCAGGTGCAGGTGTTTCATGATCTGCTTGGCTTGTTTCCATCCTTTGGGCCGAAACACGCTAAGCAGTACGCTGATGTCAGCGATGTTATCCTGCGTGCGCTGCGCCAGTATGTGACAGAGGTGCAGACTGGTGACTTTCCCACCGAGTCGAATGCTTCCACGATGAGCGACGAGGTATTGGCTGCCGTGCGGGAGCACTTCCGGCCATGAAAGTTGTCGAGACAGTTGCAGAACTGCGCGCCGCGCGGGCGCAGCTTAGTGGGACGGTTGGCCTTGTGCCGACGATGGGCGCGCTGCACGATGGGCATCTCTCGCTTGTGCGGGCAGCGCGTGAGGATCACTCGGCTGTCATTGCTACGATTTTTGTCAACCCGGCGCAGTTCGGCCCCAGGGAAGATTTGAGCAAGTATCCGCGTACTCTGGCGCATGATCTGCAGGTGTTGGAGAAGGCGGGCGTTGATCTGGTGTTCACACCATCGCCGGATGTGATCTACCCGCGTGGCTTTCAGACCTGGGTGGACGTTACCGAAGTGACGCAGCGCCTTGAGGGTGAAGCTCGACCAGGGCATTTTCGCGGCGTGGCTACTGTTGTCGCCAAGCTCTTCAACCTCACCCAGCCTGACGGCGCTTACTTCGGCCAGAAAGATGCCCAGCAGGTCGTGGTCATCAAGCGCATGGCGCGTGACCTGAACTTTCCGCTCGACATCGTGGTCTGTCCGACGCTGCGCGAACCGGATGGCCTGGCGATGAGTTCGCGTAACGTGTACCTGACTGCCGAGCAGCGCGCAGTGGCTGGTGTGTTATATCGCGGCCTCAATGCGGCGGGGCAGTTGTATGCATCGGGCGAGCGTAATCCCGAACGGCTGCGCCAGCAGGTGCTGCGCACGCTGCGCGGCGAGGCGCTGGTTGGCCCTGAATATGTTTCCGCCGCCGATGCCGTGACGCTGGAAGAACTCCACACCATCAGCCTTGACCCACTTCTGCTTTCTGCGGCTGTGCAGATCGGCAGCACCCGATTAATTGATAACCTGGTGCTGCCGCTTGAACTGAACAATCGTGCCGATCTATCGCGTGTGATGGGCGGCTAAACGGCGCTGTCTGCGCTAATCATCGTCGCCGCCACCGTTGTCGTCATTGCCATTGTCGTCGTCATTGTTGTCATTGCCTGAACCGTCGCCAGGGCCGCTGCTGCCGCTGCCGCCCTGGTTGTCATTGCCATTGTCGTCGCCAACCGCGCTGTTATCGTTGCCATCTCCAGGCGGCGGCGTGTTCACAGCCGGGGGCAGGAACAAATCCTGACCGACGAAGATCAGCCGTGCATCTGTGAGGCAGTTGACCGACATAGCCTGTTGCAGCGTGATCCCACGATTGGCGGCTAATCCTGAAAGTGTGTCGCCTGCCTGTACCCGATAGCGCACCCAACCGGATGGCTGCGTTGGAACGCAGGTTGTAGCGGTGGGCGACAGGGTGGGGCGCGGCGTGCGTGTAATGGTTGGCGTGCGAGATGGCGTTGCGGTCAGTGTTCGCGTCATAGTTGGCGTTCGGGATGCAGTAGCCGTCGCGGTTGGTGTAAGCGATGATGTGGGTGTCACCGTTGGCGAGGGCGTTGCAGTCAATGTCGCTGTTGGCGTCGCGCTGGCGGTCAGTGTCAGCGTCGGTGTGTTCGTCGGTGTTGCGCTGGCGGTTGATGTCAGTGTCGCTGTATTCGTCGCCGTTGCGCTGGCAGTCGGTGTCAATGTCGGTGAAGCGGTCGCCGTCGGCGTTGCTGTCGCGCTGCTCGTCACCGTTGGGCTGAGTGTCATCGTCATCGTGTTGGTCGGTGTTGCTGGAGGGAGCGGCGGCGCTTCCAGCAGCGTGATGCGCCGGGCGATCAATGTGTTGGTTGAGGTCGTGTAGCCTTCAACCTCGACGCGCGCACCGATGCTCAAGCCCTCCTGACCTGGTGTATCAGCTGAGGTCTGCACGGGCAGCATGGCGATCACCCATACATCGCCGTCAACGCGCGTTACCTCGCCCTGGAAAACTATATCAGCCGGGCGTCCCAGTTCCAGCAGGCTGCTGACCTCATCCACGCGGCGCTGTTCCAGATCTTTCAGGTAAGCTGGTGACGGGTCGAAGATGGCACCAACCTGCTCGGTCAAGCGTTTAACACCATAGAGCGCGTCTCCGGGCAGACTTGATTGTGAGAGCGCACCGCCTGACCCTGCGATCACGAAGAATAACAGCAGCGCGGCAGCGAGATTAGCGAAGCGCGGCAGCACCGGGCGATAGCGGCGCGGGTTTGCTCGAACGGCCTGCTGGTAACGGGCACGGACACGCTCTTGCGCGACTTGAATTTCAGTAGGCGTTGTTCGCATTCGCTGTACCAGCGCACCTGCTTCGAGCATCGGGCGCAGCGCGGCAGCAAACTGCGGATAAGCGCGCAGGCAGTCTTCAATGGACTGACCAGCGCCCAGGCGGTCAATGCAATCGTTGAATGCGTTGAGTAAGTCTCGATCAGCCATGTTGTGTTTCCGCCCGAACTTCGCCTAGAATCTGCCGCAGCGTATTCACGGCCCGGAATTGGAGTGCTTTGATCGCGTTGATATTGCGTCCCATAATGTCTGCTGTTTCCTGCAGATTCAGGCTTTGACCAAAGCGCAGGATAAGGACTTCCTGCTGGTCTGGCGCGAGCATCCCCAGCGCGCGGCGCGCCCGTTCCATGTTCATGTTGCGGATGAACTGTACTTCCGGTTCATCATCTCCGGAAGCTGGGATCCATTCTTCCAACGCCTCAACCGTCACTTGCTTATCTTTGCCATAGTGATCATGGATTTCATTGCGGGCGACGCGGAACAGCCAGCCGCGAAGACTGTGCTGCGGTGCATTACGTCCGCGCAGCGCGCTGACGAGCTTGACGAAGACATCACTGGCAATATCTTCCGCCTGTGCGGGGTCGTTCACGCGCAGGCGGATGAAATTGTAAATGGGCGGAAAGTAGTTTTCGTAGATTTCCATCATCGCGTCCTGGCTGCCCTTGCGGGCCTGGGCGAGTAATCGATCCTCCGCCGGAATGTCGGGCAATACGATAATGATCATTCGGTCTCATCCATCACTGGTAGTAGAGGCTGAATCGATGCGCCAAACGTAGGCGTCCTGGTCTTGATAAACGAGCTGCATACCTGGGTCATCGCGTACCTGATCTTCGAAGCGGTTATGGTTGGTATCGCTGATAACATAGGATGTGCCAAAAGCCTGCTTGATTGCCACTGATGGCGACTCAACATCGCCTTGGACGATGGCTCTCCACTGATCCCATAATTCTGGATCCGCGATTTGCAGATATGTGGGATCCAGACCGACCAGATAGGTATTGCTGGTGTTGAAATAGAACAGCCGCGGAAAGTCGTCCCAATCAGTTTGGAATACCCGCGCTCCAGGCGGACTGTTCTGTGCCAGCCATTGTGCTGCACCGGAGAAATCGGTGGCGTTAGCTGTGTCGCTGACACGTTCGTAAATCGGGGGGAGGGCGACGCTAGCGATGCCGATTGCCGCAGCCACCAGTGCGACCTGCGCCAAACGGTGTATTTTAGCGTTTGGCAGGGCTGGCAGCCAGCTCTTTAGGGGGATGCGTCCACACGCCACAGCGCAGAACAACAGCGCGAAAGCCGGGAAATATTCGATGAAGCGGCGCGATTGCAGCGCCATAAACATCGTGATGAGTGCGGTGAACATGAGCGTGTTCTCAACCCGGTCACGCTTACCATCGCGGAAGCTGGGCGCGATGAACGCCAGCACCATCGCCAGCAGTGCGCCTCCGGAGCTTTCAAACAGGACTGGAATGCTGTACGGATACCATTCGTTTCCGACGCGTATGCTGCTCTCCAGGTCTACCTTGGCGCCAAGATGGTCGAGCGCGAAGGCGATGTTTGCCGGGAAATAAGGATTGATGATCAGTCCCAGGATGATGCCAGCGATCGTATAGACGACTGGCTGCCATTCGATACGCCGTTCGGCTATCCAGGTTGCTGCGGCATAGGCCACCGCAAAACCGATCAGCAGGACGAAGCCGTTATACAACCAGGTGAACGCGAATGCCGCGAGAATCAGCCAGCGATGCCGCCGTCCGAAGAACAGCATGAGGACGATAATCAGGATCAGCAGCGCTGCCCCCTGCGCACGAACCATCAACAGCCGATGCACGAACGGCACAGACATGCCGAGCAAGGCCAACGTCCAGATGGCGGGCCAGCTTACCCCTACCTGCCGAAGCAGCATCCAGAATCCTGCAAAGACTCCCGCTGCGATGCTGACTGCTGCCAACTTGGCGCCATTCATACCACCGACTGCTGCCCAAGGCGCGGTATACAGGTGGAACAGGAGATGATGATCGACAAAATCTTCTTCGTTGAGGATCGTCAGGGGCAGCCATGGGAATTGCACATTCAGTCGCCGCTGCTGGATGATCTGCTCGGATATGCGTGCGTGATAATAGTCATCTGTGCCGAGAAAGGTGGGCGTGGCGAAGGCGACACTGCCCAACAGGATAGCACTGATCAGGTAGATCACCATGCCTTGTGCGAAGGGTGAGGTGAGGCGAACTTTCACAGCAGTCATGAGGGTATCTCCACAAAAGGGTGGCGGGGTATCAACTGGTACCCCGCCTGGTTAGTGACACTAATCGCGGTTAATCGTTGTCATTGCCATGGTCGTCATCATTGCTGTTGCCATTGCCTCCATTGTCGTCATTGCCATTGTCGTCATTGCCGTTGTCGTCGTTGCCATTGCCGTTGTCATCATTGCCATTGTCGTCGTTGCCGTTGTTGTCGTCACCGTTGTCATTGCCGCCGTTATCGTTGTTGTCGTTCGAGGCGGGGACTGGTTCGCGAGGGACGAAGATGCTCACCCCGGCAATGATTACGCGGGTATCGCGAATGCAGTTGGCGCGTGCCAGTTCGTCCTGGCTGCTGCCCGCGCGTTCCGCGATGTCGGACAGTGTGTCGCCTGCGCGAATGGTGTAGCTTGTCCATCCTGCTGGTTGGGTGGGAACACAGTCGGCAGGAATGCCCTGACGATCATCGTCGCCTATGCTGAACAGTTCAACCTCGCGAGCGACCCACTCGCCATCGACGAGCGTGGCATGAACCTTGACCAGCACGCCGACAAGCAGTTCGTCCTTGATTTCTGCGCCGACGATGCTGATGACCTGCCCGGAAACCGTGATACTCGTGTCAGTAATGGCTTCGAGTGTGCCAACCAGCGCGAGTTCATCTTCGGGTTGATCTTTGGGCGACTGATCCTCACCTTCAACCAGTTTGACTTCACGCGCCTGCCAGGTGTTCTCGACCGTAAACTGCGCATGAACCTTGACCCGTTCACCGACTTCCACGCCCGCGCCGATTTCCGCGCTGCTGACATCGAAGACGATCCCTGCGATGGTCATTGAATCACCGCTGGATTCGATGAGGGTTCCGACGAATTCAGCTTCGTCGGGTAGCGTGTCGTCAGGCGCTGGATCATCGACCTGACGAGCGATGATGCTGCCATCCGTGTCGATGTACCCTTCGATTTTGACGACCTTGCCAAGTTCAAGCCAGGTGTTGATTTCAGCGCTGGATATATCGATCACTAACCCGTTGACGGCAATGCTGTCGATGTTGAGTGCCACAATTTCGCCAACGATTTCGACCTCTGTCGTCTGGCTGTCATCCTGCGCCCGGACGGCAAGGGAACTCCACATCATCACCATCATCGCGCTGATGGCGACGAGTAGACCAAATAACTGTCTGATAGGTTTGCGAGACATTTGCTTCTCCTCCATACGATCAGGTGAATATCAACATCATTGATGCTGTTCACCGATAACGACTGGAAAAGCGCAAAAAGGTTACGGTCAGTTTTGTAGGATGATGATTGACCAGGGAATTGATGTTGCCATGTTCCCTGGTCTGGGGTCAATCGAGTCGGTCGAGCTTGTCCTGAAGGCGTTGAATGCGGCTGCGACCGGGGCGCAGGTTGTTGACGAACTGGCTGATCTGGCGGCTGATGCGGCGCAAGTCGGCGCGCCAGCGAGCCAGCAGGTAGCTAAATTGGCGGCGCTGCGGGGTCAGGAATCCGGGGCCGCTGCTCTCGACAACCTTGTTTCCTGTCCATTTGATGACCATGGATGCCCAGGTCAGGCCACCGCCGAAGCCAACAAAGGCTACATGATCATCCGGCTTGATGCGCCCCTGCTGAACTGCTTCGCAAAGCGCGATAGGTATCGACGCGGCTGATGTGTTGCCATAGCGGTCGAGGTTGCTCATGAAGAGGTCTGGCTCGACCTTCAACGAACGGGCTGCTGCCTGAATGATACGCTGGTTGGCCTGATGTGGGACAATCAACGCGACATCCTGAATGTTCAGGTCTGCCTTGTCCAATGCCTGGTCGATGCTTTCGCCGATGACGCGCGTGGCAAACTTGAACACCTCGCCGCCGTTCATGAACATCTTGTGCATCTTGTGACCGTTGACGGCGAAGTCGGGATTGCGCAGGTCAGCACTGCCAACGGTTGGGATGCCGAGCAGATCACCGCCCGAACCATCCGAGCGCAGCACCGATGACAATACGCCGCCCTGAATTGGGCTGGCCTTGAGAACAACCGCGCCCGCGCCATCGCCGAACAGGATGCAAGTGCCACGATCCTGCCAGTCCATCACGCGCGACATCGTTTCCGCGCCGATGACGACGGCGACCTGGATGCTGCCGGAACGGATGGCCTGTGAGGCCATGTCGACACCGTAAACGAACCCGGAGCAGGCAGCGCTCAAGTCGAACGCTCCAGCCTTGGTCGCACCTAACCAATGTTGAATCAGGCTGGCCGTGCTGGGGAAGATATTCTCCGGGGTTGAAGTCGCGACGATAATCAGGTCGATATCGGTCGGCAGCAGGTTCGAGATTTGCAGCGCTTTGCGTGCCGCCTTCAATCCCAGGCTGGCTGTTGACTCGCGTTCCCCAGCAATGCGGCGCTCATGAATGCCTGTGCGCGTGCGTATCCACTCGTCGTTGGTTTCAACGATGGCTTCGAGTTCCTGGTTTGTCAGTACCGTTTCCGGTACAGCCATCCCCCAACCGACGATGTGCGCATACGTGGCGGTGGGGGAGGCGGGTAGGTCTGAATTATGCGTGACCATTTTGCCGATATTTGCCAAAAATCAATACGGCATTATGCCCACCGAATCCGAAGGAGTTGCTCATGGCGATGTCGATCGGATGGGAAACGCCGACGTTCGGCGTGTAGTTCAAGTCGCATTCCGGGTCCTGATTGTCCAGGTTCACCGTCGGCGGCACAAAACCATTACGAATCGCCATGATGGTGAACACGGCTTCGACAGCGCCTGCCGCGCCCATCAGGTGACCGGTGACTGATTTGGTAGAGCTGATTGGGATTTCGTAGGCCTGTTCACCCAGGGCGGTCTTGATCGCCAGCGTCTCGCTCTTGTCGTTCAGCGGGGTACTGGTGCCATG
>JAEUQX010000555.1 GCA_016788625.1 Anaerolineae bacterium | reverse complement strand
GCTCCAGGGTATCCAGGGGCCGCTGTCCGCCAGCAGCCACAGCCGTTCGCGCGTCGCCGCCAGATTGTGGATCAGCGGGATGCTGGCTTTGACCAGCAGCGCATCCGGATTAACAGAGCTGACCTGGGCGGGCTGTTCCGGGCTGGGCTGTTCACCGGGTTGGTCGGGCAGGCTGACTACTCGCGGGTTATTGAATTTGCCGTAATTCAGGAAGAAGGGTTCGAGGTTGTTGTTCGCCAGCAGCAGCACATCGTCGGGCTGCGCGTTGGACTGGATGACGCTCGCCATGTCGCGCAGCGCCTGGCGGTCGCCCTGGTAAAGCGGGTCGGCATAGATCGCACGCAGGCACAGCACAACCACGATCAGCAGAGCGACGGGCAGCCCCAATGCTGTGAACGTGACTTGCCGTGTTCCTGCAATTCTCGTTTTCTTCTGCGTCCTCTGTGCCTCTGTGGCAGCATCTTCGGTTTGGATGATTCGCCACAGCGCGAACGCCGAAGCTGCGGCCAGCGCGACGCACAGCAGCGGCCAGAACAATACGTTGTTACGAACCCAGGCGAAGTCGAAGAATTGCCCATTCCAGGTCTGCGGCAGCACTACCCAGCGCAGATACTGTACCGTGTTCAGCCCGCCACCCCATTCACCCAGACCGTTCGCTTCTGGCGGCAGGGCAGCATTGTACGCCCCCCAGGGTAGGGTGACGCCGCTCAACTGCACCCACAGGCTGTACAGCACCAGGATGCCAACGGCTGTTTTCAAGGGGAGTTTGGCAAGCCTGCTGGCCCACATGTTTCGCTGTGGTCTTATATCTCCCGCTCCATCGCGATGGGGGAGGGCAGCACGCACTATCCACTCCAATGCGGGGAGGGCAGCGATCAACAGAAAGGGCACTGTCGGCACAAGGAAGCGCGGCGGCCACGACAGCCCACCGAACCAGTGTACGCCGCGCAGCAGCGCGTACCCCAGCATGAACCCGGCCACGATCACAGGCACGACCAGCAGGTAGCGGTACTGTCGCCGCTGATAGAGCAGCCATAGCCCGGGCAGCGCAAGCAGCACAATGGGCGAAGTGCCCCACACGCTGCCGCCGATGCTGAGCAGGTAGCTGTGCAGTGCCGTGTGCATGGTTCGGGCAAACTCGGCATTGCGCCCGATGAGTGAACCGATGGTCGAATACAGCGGCGTGAAATCCACCGCGTTGCTCAGCGCCGAGGCGAGGGCGAAAGTGACGACTGCGCCAAGTGCGATGGTCACCCCGACGGTGACCGCGCGGTGCAGCATAGTTGCCTGGCGTGGCGAGAGGGTTCGCGCGGGGATGACCAGCAGCGCCAGCCCTGGCAGTGCCAGAATGGTCGCTTCTTTGGTCAGCAGCCCACCTGCGATCATCAGCACTGCCAGCAGCGGCAGCACGAGTGAGCGATAACGTCTTGACCGCCAGCGTTCGATCAACAGACCCGCTGATAGAATGAAGCAGCAGGCCAGTGGCTCCCGGAAGAAGGTGCGGCTGTAGACCCACAGGATGGTGAGCAGTCCCAGCGCCAGCGCCGCCAGCAGTGCCACGCGCTCGTCGTAGCCCAGCGCCAGCGCGTAGAGGAACAGCAGCGCACAGGCCGCCGCGCACATCAGAGTGTTGAACAGCCAGACGGTGTGTATGAGTCCAATGCCTGGAATGCGCTCGGCCAGCCAGAACAACGGAGCAGGGACGATTAGTTGCAGCGGTTCGATTTCAGTGGGCAGGAGTGGGTAACGGCTGACTGGTGTGGTGGGCAGTGGCTCGTTGGCCCAGGCGGAGATGTCGAGCAATGTATCGCCAAACTGGGCGATGCTGCCGACGCTATCCACGAACAGGCGGGTATCCCCGCTTTCGATTTGTCCACTGTAAGTAAAGAGATAAACCGCCAGCAGCAGCGTGACCAGTGCGGTCAACAGCGCGACGCGACGGCGGTTTAGCAACGGAGTAAACGGCATTCAGCAAACACCCTGAGCCTGGAAAACGCAGCAGCACTCAACAGCTTCTAGTCGTTAGCGAATAGTCATAAGTCGAAATGCCGAAACCCGCCATATGTGGCGAGGAAACAGGGCATTGCAGCGTATGGTTAAGCAGCGCCCTGACCAATGACTATCGACTATCAGCATAGAGTGTACCGAATGTCGCGCGAGAACCGAATATCAAGCTTAGGACTTGCCGCCGCCCGTCAGCTTATTGCGGATGCCCAGCAACCCTTTGATGACTTTCTGTCCGGCGGAGAGGTCATCCAGATTTTCCAGGCCGACTTCATAAGTCGCCGCCCCGGCCATCAGCTTGCCGTCGCGTACCTGGAGATCGGCCATCGCCAGCATCGTTTCGCCGTAGAGCTTCTTGTCACCCTGTTCGTCAAAGATGTCGGCGGCCTGGCGGTAGCAGTTGTAAGCCTGTTCTTTATCACCCAGCCCGGCATAGACCCCGCCCATATTGCCCAGCACCTTGGCGGCGCGCAGTGGGTCATTCAGCTCCTGGAAAATCGTCAAAGCGGCCTGCATAGCGTCCAGCGCCTGCTGATGCTGCCCCAGTACGCGATGTACCAGCCCGATGTTGGTCTGCATCTCTGCGACCATATCGCGCTGGCCATCGGCTTCGTAAGCAGCCTGTGCCTGGTTAAACAGGCGGGCGGCTTCTTCGTAATCTTTTTGCTGGAACAGCTTGATACCTTGTTCCTGAAGCTGTTGAGCGGTTGTCATGATTGCCTATCCTTCACTTGCGACTAACGGGTGATGTCGAGGATGCTGGCCCCCACGCTGCGAAGTCTATCGACTGGCATCTGGCTGAGCATCACGGCAATTTCGATGAAGCCAATGTTGCGCGGGTTGGCCGCGAACTGGCGCATCTCGTCCGGCAGCGAGGCGAAGTGCTTCCACTCTTCGCGCGCGGCCAGCCACTGCCCAAAGTGCCCACTGCTTTCCAGGAAGAAACTGGTGTTCTTCTTGACCGCGCTGGCAAGCACATTCAATTCGTGCATTGGAACTGGAGTGTCGCCCAGTTCGTAGGCCGTCAGATGCTCGATTGGGATAGCGCATTGTTGGCTGAGTTCGTCCAGCGAGAGACCTTGTTCTTCGCGAGACTGACGCAGCAGAGCGCCAATCATGCGGTTACGCAGAGCGATGTATTCGCTCTGGATGTCCACGTGGCGGCCTATTTTGGCTTCCAGCGTGTCCGTACCCCAGAAGTGGCTGATCGGTACACCCAGATAGTAAGCCAGCAGTTCAAGCTGTGGCAGACTCGGCACCGCATCACCTAACTCCCACGACGCGAATTCCTCCGCGCTGACCCGCAGCAGATAGGCGCAGTCGTCAATTGTGCGCTCGGCGTTCAACCGCGCATCGTGGAGCAGCACACCCAGCATTTTCGCGCGGATGCGGTAGGACTCGGCAAAGTCATGCGTTTTGGCTTGAGGTGCCGCGCTTTCTTCTTGCGATGCCTTTTTCGCCTTCAAACGCGCAGAAGCGTCTTTGAAATCCATACGACTCCTCCAGGGAGCAATCGGCAGCAATCATTGGCGGCATTATAGTCCGTTCATCCGATCCGAGCAAACGCGGGGCGTTCCTCGATACTTCATGGTAGCGTACAAAGCCGTCCGTTTGAATTGAGATTGAACCGCTTTTCCTATGTGTAACAACAAGAGTATAATGCATTCTAAGTGTGTTAATTTCTAATTTTAGAACTGTGGGAAGCTATGTATGGTTGATCAGCCGCTCGAGTCGCTCCAGGCAGAAGTAGAGATCCTCCGTATACAGGTGGCGCAGCTTACCGCCATCAACAATATCGCCCTCAGACTGGGGACAACGCTCGACTTTGATTCATTTCTGACAGAACTGGTACGGGCGTTCCTGGATTACGGGGCCTGTAAACGCGCATTCGTGTTTGTGCCAGACGAAACCGACAACATGCTGCACTTCGGTTCTGGCAGCGCGCCGCTGGCAGATGTGAGCAAGCAGATGCAGCTCGAGCATACGCGCCTGCCCATCTACAACCCTGAACCCGACTCGCTCATCAACGCCTGGCTGGAAGGACGCACCACCTGGGTACGTCCGGGTAATCCTGATGGATACCGCGCGCATCAATGGCTGTCGGACGTGTTGGATTCGCACGACTTCATCGGGCTGCCGCTTTGTGTTGATGGACGATTGATGGGCGTGATCGTGGTTGATAATCAACCGGATGGAACGGCATTGAGTGAGGATGTTGTGCGGCATCTTGAACTGCTCTCGCCCAGCGCCGCGATTTCCCTCAAGCACGCGCGGCTGCACCGCAGGACGGCTCTTGAACTGGCCGACAACATGCGCGAGATGTATATCCTGCGCCAGATCGACCGCGAACTCAACGAGACGATTGATCTGAATCATGTCTTCGAGATGACTCTCGACTGGGCGCTGCGCTTCACCAATGCCCAGGCATCCTCGCTCGCCATGTATAACCAGGAAACCGATGAACTGCGTTTCCTGATCGAATATGGCTATGATCGTTCACGAGAGCAGCTTGCCCAGATCCGTCAGGAGTATGGGGCAGGCATCACCCATCGTGTCGCTCGATCCGGGTATGCTGATGTCATCCCGGATGTTTCGATGGACAAGGACTTCGTGCGACTCGCGACCAACACGCGATCGATCCTTTCTGTGCCCGTCATGCGAGAGGATCGCGTCGTGGCCGTCATCACGTTGGAGAGCAAGAAGCTCAACGGATTTACCGACGCGCACCTGAACTTTGTCGAGAAGCTGGCGACGCGTGCGGGTGTAGCAATTGACAACGCGCGCCTGTACGACGAGTCGCTGGTCGAGCGCGAGAAGCTTTCGCACATTTTGAACAATACGGCAGACATTGTGATTGTCATCACCACCGATGAGCGTGTGCTGTTGATCAACCAGTCGGCCATTTCCGCGCTGCACATGTATCCCAACACGGTCTACGCCGGGCGTACTGTGCGGGATGTCTTCGAGGCGACCCCCTTGCTGGAGGTGTTCGAGACGGCAAAGCAGCACGACGATCCCAACCTCGTCTATGAGGTGAAGATGCCCAATGATCGCATCTTCAATGCGAATCTACGGCACTTTGAGGGTATTGGCTGGATTATTGTTATGCACGATATCACACCCTTCAAGGAGATGGATCGCCTCAAGAGCGAACTGATCGCCACGGTTTCGCACGACCTGAAGCAGCCGCTGAGCGTGATGAACGGTTATATCGAGCTGCTGCTGATGCAGCAAAACATCAATACACAGGGCATGAACTCGGTCAACATGGTTCGAAAAGCCATCCAGAACATGCGCCAGTTGATTGATGATCTGCTCGATCTGGCGAAGATCGAGTCCGGCATTCAGCTTAACCTCGCTCCTGTTGGGGTAGGGCCGATTATTGCGGACTGTGTTGATCAGGTGCGACCAGCGGCGCAGAACAAGGCGATGACTGTCGTCAATCTGGTCACGGATAATCTTCCCTCTGTGATGGGTGATCGTGCGCGTTTACGTCAGATTCTCGTCAATCTGATTGGTAATGCAGTGAAGTACACGCAACCGGAAGGGACGGTCAGGATTCTGGCGGAGCGGCGCGGGCCGATGCTGCGGATTGCCATCCAGGATAACGGCATGGGTATCAGCCCGGAAGATCAAATCCACGTTTTCGACCGTTTCTACCGTGTGCGCCGTCCGGAGACAGACAGTATTGAAGGAACAGGGCTGGGATTGGCGATAGTCAAAAGCCTGGTGGAGGCACACAAGGGGCAGATCGGCCTGGACAGCCGCCTGGGTGAAGGTTCAACCTTCTATGTGACCATCCCGATTGCCGAGCCTGCATAGACCAGGGAGGACAAGACTCCGATGTGGAGTCTATCCTCCCTGAAATACCCGCCGCGTTAATTATGCCGGAACGGTGCTGGGTTTTACGGTTTCCTCTTCGCCCGGACGGTGAATCTGGTAGGGTACAGTGGTCACCACGACGTGATCCATGCGCGAAAGCGCCAGATTGAAGATGAACGCGCTGTTCTGATGCAGCGCCTGCTCCCAGAAGGTGTCCATCGCCAGATGCCCCATGATGATGTGGACGAAGCAGCCAGGTGTTTCTTCCTGTAACTGCGCGATGTAATCCTGAATCGGCTCGGCCAGCAGGCGGAAGGGCGACTCCAGGATGACCATTTCACCTTCACCGATGCGCTTCTGCCATTTTTGTTCAACGACGATGGCCTTCTCCGGGCTGACGCCCACATGCACCGCGCGCCAGGGGTGACCGAGTGACTTGGCGAAGTTGACCAACCGTACCGTCTCGGCATGGACATCATCAACCAGGATGATGGTTTGCACAGGCCGTGCTTGTGTTTCCGGCGGGGCACTTTCCCAACTCAGCGAGGAAGCCACGCCCTTGTAGTGCTGATGAATGCGGAAGAACAGCCAGACCAGCGCCGGGATGAGGACGAGGATGAACCATGCGCCTGTGGCGAACTTGGTCACGGCGAAGACGATCATGACGACGAAGGTGCAGGCCGCGCCAACTGCGCTGACCGCCATGTGTTTTTGCCAGTGTGGGTCGTATTCCAGGTCGGTTTCCAATCCCTTGACGACCTCGCCGGGCTTGAGCTTGCCAATCTTGCGCGCACGTACAACCATGCCTGTCTGCGAGAGCGTGAAACTGAGGAATACACCAATTGCGTACAAGGGAATCAGATTGGTGGTGCTGGCGTTGAACAGGATGACCAACAGCGCGGCGAAGAAAGCCAGCAGTACGATGCCCCACGAGAACACCAACCGTCCGCCTCGAAATGTCAACTGGCGCGGCAGAAAACCGTCTGCTGCCGAGAGTGCTGCCAGACGTGGAAAGTCTGCGTAACTGGTGTTGGCGGCCATGAGCAGGATCAGCGCTGTGCCCAATAGGGTTAGGGCGTAGAAAATGCTGCTGTCGCCGTGAATGGTGCGCGCCAACTGCGAAATGATGGTTTCGCTGTGGCTGGGCACGGCTTCGATCTGGTGTGCCACCAGCGTGATGCCCAGGAACAGTGTGATCAGAATCGAACTCATCCAGACCAGCGTGATGGCTGCGTTATGGCTGCGGGGCTTCTTGAAGGCGGTGATGCCGTTTGAGATCGCTTCGATGCCTGTTAACGCAGTACAGCCGCTGGAGAACGCCCGCAGAATCAGAAATACCCCAAGCAGTTCAACGTGTTCATGGTGAATCGGCTCGACGCCGGAGACAACGCCCAACCCACCGCCCAGGAAGTGTTGGAACGCCCCGGCCAGCAGGGTCAGGAACATCATTACAAGGAAGAAATAGGTGGGAATGGCGAAGATACGCCCGCTTTCCTTGACGCCTCGCAGGTTGATGATCGTCATGATGATGATTACGCCGACGGCGATTTCAACGCGGTAGGGCTGCAAGTCGCGCAGCGCCGGGAATGAGACAAGCTGTGCAACACCTGACGAAATACTGACGGCGACGGTCAGGATATAGTCGGTGAGCAGCGCTGCTCCGGCCACCTGTGCCGGAACTTCACCCAGGTTATCCCGCGCGACGATGTAGGCACCGCCGCCGTTGGGGTAGGCGTAGATCGTCTGGCGATACGAAATTGTCACGATCGTCAGCAGGATGGCGATAGCGATGGCGATGGGGATCGAAATCCCAAAGAGCGCTGCGCCCGCGCCTGCCAATGACAGGATGATCAGGATTTCTTCAGTAGCGTAGGCTGTGGATGAGAGCGCATCCGACGCAAAGACCGCTAACCCAACCGGACGGCTGATGGCCTGATGCGGCAAGTCTTTCGTTTCGAGTGGCTTGCCGATCAGAAGACGACCAACATTCATGAGAATCCCCCTCGTTGCTGTGGTCAACCTTCGAGAATCAGAATCGAAGTATTCGTAGTGGTTTTAGCCTGTTATGTATTCAGTTGGTGTGACGGATAAACGGAGGTGCGGTTTCTGCCAGAGGGAATGCCGAGTGTCTGAACATAGTGTGGCGAGTCCGAGGGTCGCCTGGTCAAACATGGTGGTTGTACTGCTGCCGAGAGATTCGGCAGCAGCACGTTAGCTTACACCTACGAGTGAGGCGAGTCAACACTATCCTGTTTGTCGTTGTTGCTGGGTGCCGGCGCGACTGGCACGGTCCCGGTCTGCCTGGGTTCGATGGTAGCCGGTTCATACAATGCATCGCCGATACGGTATGGCACGCTGATTACCGGACGGCCACGCCCCGATGCGAGCTGGTCGAGATACAGCGCCTCGCGAATCGCAACGCTGGTCTGGTTGTGCAGCAGTCTGGCCCACCATTCCGGGACTACGAATTCTGGTAGTACGACGACCGTTGGGATGAGTTCTGCTGATTCGCGATCGAGTTGATGCAAGTACTCCACCAAAGGTGCGCCGATCTCGCGGTAGGGCGATTCGACCGCATCGAGCGGTATTTGCAGATTCCATTCCTGCCAGCGTTCGCGCAGTCGCTTGCTGCCATCTGGCTCGACCTCGATGGAGCAGGCGCGTACATTGTCGGAGACACGCATAGCATATTCCAGCGCTTGCAGCGAGCAGCGATTGAGGCTGTTAAGCAGCACGACCACGCGCAGGTGGCTGCGGTCGGGGTTGGTGATCTTGATTGAGCCGGGTTTGATGCCGTCCAGCGTCAGGAAATGGGCGACTTCTTCATAGTGCCGATGAATGTACATGAAGATCGATACCAGCACCGGTATTGTGACGATGACCAACCAGGCGCCTTCTGCAAACTTGGTGATCATCAGTGCCAGCAGGACGATGCTGGTCAACACTGCACCGAAAGCATTGATCGAAATGCTAAAGCGCCACTTGTTATCCGCCTTACCGCCATGGTCACGGCGTTCGCGCAGCCAGTGAATGACCATGCCGGACTGCGACAGGGTGAACCCCAGAAACACGCCGACCGCATACAAAGGCAGCAGATTGTGCTCGCGGGCATCGGCAATAATGACTAGGATGCCCGAGACAAACGCCAGTGTGACAATGCCGTTGGTGAATACCAGACGGTCGCCCAGGTTGGTGAGCTGGCGTGGCAGGTAGCGGTCACGGGCGATCAACGACGCCAGGCGCGGGAAATCGGCATAGGCGGTATTGGCGGCCAGGCCGAGGATGAGCACTGTGACGATCTGGATGACATAAAACAGGATGCTGCCATCACCAAAGGTCGAACGCGCGATCTTGGAGAGGACAGTCGTATCTGCGCCATGTACTGCGACAATCTGATATTGGTTGGCGAGGAAAGTAGTGCCGATGAACATCGTGCTGAGCAGCGCGATCATGATGATCAGCGTGCGCCCGGCGTTACGGCTCTCCGGCGGTTTGAAGGCCGTGATGCCGTTGGAGATGGCCTCAATGCCTGTCAGCGCAGTACAGCCCGCAGCGAAGGCACGCATGATGAGGTACAGCGTCAATCCACCCGTGACCGTGACTTCGTGAGCAATGGCTTCGGCCGAGGGCTGCTCCACTGGGGTGATGCTGCCCGTCACGACGCGGAAGAGGCCAACCACGATCATGACCATCATTGACACGACAAATGCATATGTCGGAATTGCGAAGAATGTGCCACTCTCTTTCACACCGCGCAGATTCATGACGGTGATGAAAGCGATCAGGAGCAGCGCGAATTCCACACGAAATGGGTTTGCTTCCGGGAACGCGGAGACCAGTGCTGCGGTACTGGCGGAGACACTCACCGCGACCGTGAGAATGTAATCCACGAGCAGCGAAGCGGCGGCGATCAGTCCTGGCATCTTGCCCAGGTTGTCTTTGGCAACGATGTACGCGCCACCACCATTGGGGTAGGCGTGGATGGTCTGGTAATACGAGAAACCGACAATGACCAACAGAGCGGCGATGCCCAGTGTCACCCACCACGACACTCCCAGCGCCGCCGTGCCCGCTGCGATCAGCACGAGCAGGATGGCTTCGGTAGCATAGGTGGTTGAGGATAGTGCGTCGGAGGAAAAGACGGCCAGAGCACGCGGGATATTCAGCCGTTCGTGAATCGCCTGACTGGTCGCCAGGGGTTTGCCGAGTACGATGCGGCGGATGTCGGAGAAGTCCATATGAATTGTTTGACCTGCTGTGGTACAGAGATGCAGAATAACTATAGCGTACTTGTCAAGATCGGTGAATATGATCTTGAAGAGCTTAGCGCTATTTCATCACTTTAGCCTCGGTTTCTTGCACAAGATCTCACAATTGCTGGCTGTTCACAACGTACAAACGGGTTGTTTGACGAGCGCTGCATCTGCGGGTTATGATACCTAATCAAATCACTATTCGATAAATTGCTGAAAAAACAATGCCGATTATCCGTTCCCAAATCGATACTCGCAGTGATGACTACCAACAGAATTACGAGCACAACCGCAAGTTGATGCAGCAGTTGGCCGAGCGCCAGGCGCAGGTGCGGGCGGGGGGCAGCGAGCGCGCTGTCAAACGTCACCTGGACGCGGGTAAGCTGCTGCCACGTGAGCGGGTTGAGCGGCTGCTGGACCCTAACACGCCGTTCCTCGAACTCAGCCCGCTGGCTGCTTACGATGTTTACAACAACGAAAGCCCCGGCGCGGGCAGCATCAACGGCATCGGCGTGGTTAACGGCGTCGAGTGCATGATTGGCGCGAATGAGGCGACCATCAAGGGCGGGACCGTTTACCCGATCTCGCTGGAGAAGACGCTGCGCGCGCAGCAGATCGCCATCGAGAATCGCCTGCCGTGCATCTACCTGGTCGAATCGGGCGGCGCTAACCTGCCGCATCAGGCGGAATTGTTCGTGGACGGCGGGCGCGGTTTTTGCAACCAGGCGCGCATGAGCGGCATGGGCATCCCGCAGATCTCGCTGGTCTTCGGCAACAGCACGGCGGGTGGCGCGTATATCCCCGGCCTGAGCGATTACACGGTGTTCGTCCGCAAGCAGGCGCTGGCATTCCTGGGTGGACCGCCGCTGGTCAAGATGGCGACAGGCGAAGAAGTGGACGAGGAGACGCTGGGCGGCACGGATATGCACGCGCGGCTTTCTGGCCTGGCGGATTATGTGGCCGAAAACGACGCCGACGCGATTCGCATCGGGCGCGAGATCGTGCGTAATCTCGGCTGGCGCAAATCGCTGCCTTCCAACCTCGCAGTGCCGGAAGCGCCGCACTATGACCCGGACGAACTGCTCGGCATCGTGCCGATAGACACCATTCGCAAGCCGCTCGACATGCGCGAAATTATCGCCCGTCTTGTGGATGGCTCGCGCTTCCTGGAATACAAGCCGGATTATGGCTCGACGCTGGTCTGCGGCTATGCCCACATCAACGGTTTCCCGGTCGGCATCCTTGCCAATAACGGTATTCTGTTCCCGGACAGCGCCAACAAAGCGGCCTCGTTTGTGCAGCTTTGCAACCATTCACGCACGCCGCTGGTCTACCTGCAAAACATCACCGGCTTCATGGTCGGGCGCAAGTACGAGGAGGGCGGCATCATCGTGCATGGCGCGAAGATGATCAACGCTGTCTCGAACAGCAGCGTGCCGCAGTTCACGGTGCTGATCGGCGGCGCATATGGCGCGGGTTACTATGCCATGTGCGGTCGTGCTTATGACCCGCGTTTGTTGTTCTCCTGGCCGACCAGCCGCGTCGCGGTGATGGGTGCAGAGCAGGCTGCTGGCGTGCTGGGCATCGTGCAGGAAGAGTCGGCGCGGCGCAAGGGCGAAGAGCCGGACTTGCAGCAGATCGAACAGATGAAGTTCATGGTGCGTTACAAGTTCGAGCAGGAGTCCGACCCGTACTTCGCCACCGCGCGCCTGTGGGACGATGGTCTGATCGACCCGCGTGACACGCGCATGGCGCTGACGGTTGGCCTCTCGATGAGTTACAACCGCGATTGGGTCAACGAACCCGCGCCGCGTTACGGCGTCTTCAGAATGTGAGGAGTAAGGACTATGCGGCGACTCCGAAGGATTTCAAGTACCTCGCGCGGCATCTTCTGGCTGATCCTGGTCGCGTTCATCGGGATTGGCCTGTACGCCTTCTTTTCATCGCAGTTCGGGCAGACGGCGCTGCTAATCTGCTGCGGCGGTCTGATCGCGCTGGCGGTGATCGGCATCCTCTCCGAAATGGGGATGAGCAGGTAGCGACCAGTGTTTTCAGCACGGCAAATAGCATGACCCAAATAGGATGAGGAAAAGAACATGGTCTTAGATGCACAACGCCCACGTTTGAATTATGCCGATCCTTTCACCGAAGAACATGAGATGTTCCGCAAGAGCGTGCGGAACTTCGTCGAAAAAGAACTTAACCCGCACTGCGAAGAATGGGAAGCTGCTGGCACCTGGCCCGCGCACGAAGTCCTGAAGAAGATGGGCAACCTGGGTTTTCTTGGCCTGAATTACAGCGAGGAATTCGGCGGCGCGAATGCCGATGTCTGGTTCACTGTCGTATTGGCGGAGGAACTTGGTCGCTGTGAATGCGCGGGTGTGCCGATGGGCATCCTGGTTCACACCGACATGTGTACGCCCGCGCTGGCGAAATACGGCAGTGATGATCTGCGCCGCAAGTACCTTGCCCCGGCGCTGCGTGGTGAGATGGTTGGCTGTGTGGCTGTGACCGAACCGGGCACTGGCTCGGACGTAGCGGGCATCATCACGCGAGCGGAGAAGGATGGCGATGATTACGTCATCAACGGCGCGAAGATGTACATCACCAACGGCACCCAGGCTGATTGGGTCTGCCTGCTCGCCCGTACCGAAGGAGGCAAGGGCTATCGCGGCATGTCGCTGATCATCGTGCCGACCGATACCCCCGGTTTCAGCGTCAGCCGCAAGCTGGAGAAGCTCGGCAACCGCTCCAGCGATACCGCC
>JAEUQX010000485.1 GCA_016788625.1 Anaerolineae bacterium | reverse complement strand
TGCGTATCAAAATAGATGTCAGGTGATGATCATGACGAACCATGCCGCAACCGTTCGCTCGCTTGAACAGGCGTATCAGAATTTCCTCGAGCGCTACCCGGCCTACCGCGACACGCTCACGCTCGACCGCCTGCGCGCCGCTGAGTACCGCCGCCTGGATGAGCAGGGGCACATCTACCTGGATTACACGGGCGGCAGCCTGTACGCCGATCATCAACTGACCGAGCATATGAACCTGCTGCGGCGCGGCGTGTTCGGCAATCCGCACTCCAGCAACCCGACCTCGATGGCCGCCACACAGCTTGACGAACATGCTCGGGCGTTCGTATTGGAGTTCTTCAACGCCTCGCCGGACGAGTACGTGGTGATCTTCACGCAGAATGCCAGCGGCGCGCTCAAGCTGGTGGGCGAGGCCTACCCCTTCGCGGCGGGCGACCGCTTCATCCTCACCTTCGACAACCACAACTCGGTCAACGGCATTCGCGAGTTCGCGCGCGGCAAAGGCGCGGATGTGCATTACATCCCCGTGCTGCCGCCCGACCTGCGCGCCGACGAACGCGAGTTTGAACGGCTGCTGGCGGAGACGCGCCCCGGCCAGAAGACGCTGTTCGCCTATCCGGCACAGTCGAACTTCTCCGGCGTGCAGCACCCGCTGGAATGGATACCGCGCGCACGGGCCGCAGGCTGGGATGTGCTGGTCGATTTCGCCGCCTTTGCGCCCACCAACCACGTCGATATTCAGCGCTGGCAGCCGGATTTCGTTGACCTGTCGTTCTACAAAATCTTCGGCTACCCAACGGGCATCGGCTGCCTGATCGCCCGTAAGGACAAGCTGGCTCGGCTGCATCGCCCCTGGTTCGCAGGCGGCACAATCACGATGGCCTCGGTGCAGGGCGGTGGGCACTATCTGGCGGAAGGCGAGCAGGGCTTTGAGGACGGCACGATCAACTACCTGAATATCCCGGCGGTCGAGATCGGCCTGAAGTACATTCAGTCGGTGGGCATCGACCTGATTCACGAGCGTGTGATGGCGCTGGCGGGCTGGCTGCTGGACGAACTGCTGGCGCTGCGCCACAGCACGGGGCAGCCGCTCATCCGCCTCTATGGCCCGACCGATACGACGATGCGCGGCGCGACCATCACCGTCAATTTATTCGACCGCGACGGCCACCTGCTCGACTTCCGCGACGTGGAGGCGAAGGCCAACACGCACAACATCTCGCTGCGCACGGGCTGTTTTTGTAATCCCGGCGCGGGCGAGGTGATCAACAATCTGACGGCAGCGGATATGGAACCATGCTTCCAGAACGAGGAGCGCATGACCTTCGAGCAGTTCCTGCTGGTGATGGACGGGCGGGCGTCCGGTGCGGTGCGCATCTCGCTGGGCATCGCCTCGAATTTTGTCGACGTGTATCATCTCGTGCAGTTCGCGCGCGGGTATGTGGATGTATAAGGAGCGAATGGGCGATGTCGTGCTGCCGCCAATGTGAAGGCCTGGAGAACATGTTTGACGGCGAGATCGCTGCGGAAGATCTCGCCGATTATCGCGAGAACGGTCCGGCGCACGAGACGCGTATCATGCTCGATGTGCTGCGGCGTCACGACCTGAACGGGCTGACGCTGCTCGACATCGGCGGCGGCGTGGGCGTGATTCAACACGAACTGTTCGCGGCGGGCATCGCCTCAGCGGTGGATGTGGATGCATCAACTGCTTATCTGCGGACGGCGCGCCAGGAGGCCGAACGACGCGGCACGGCGGAGCGCACGCAGTTTCAGCACGGCGATTTCGTCGCGCTGGCCGAGCAGATCGAACCCGCCGACATCGTGACGCTCGACCGCGTGATCTGCTGTTACCCGGATGTGCAGGCAATGGTGCGGCTTTCGGCGGCGCGGGCGCGGCGCTTCTACGCCTTCGTCTTCCCGCGCGACCTGTTCTACCTGCGTTGGGCGCAGCGCGTGGCCGACGTGTTTCTGTGGCTGACGCGCAACAAGTACCGCTTCTACATTCACCCATCGCGTGAAGTGGACAGCATCTTGCAGGCAGACGGACTCAGACCGCACTTCCACAAGAACACAGGCTTGTTCTGGCAAGTGCGCGTGTACGTGCGGGAGTGAGCCGAGCGCCTCACTGCTCCCGCAGCGTGTAGGTCGCCAGTCCCAGCAGCACCACACCGTACAGCAGCAGCCCACCCCAGCCGTTCAGCAGGTCGATGGGCGCGCGTGACGAGTCAATCAGCGCCTGGATATTGTTGTTGGCGTAGTACATCGGCGTGATGAAGCGCACGGGCTGAATGAAGTCCGGCAGGCGGTCAATCGGCAGAATCACGCCGGAGAAAAATGCCGAGAACATGATCACCAGCGGAATCATCGGGAAGACCTGCCCCTCGCTGCGGGCAAAGTTCGACGCCAGCATCCCCAGCGTGATGCTCAGCAGCGCCAGCAGCCAGATGATGCCCCCCAAAGTCAGGAAGACTTCTATGCTGTAGCCCAGGTCGAACAGCAGGCTCAGGCCGATCAGCACGATCAGGCTTTGCACCAGCGCCAGCCCCGAATAAGCCAGCAAATAACCGCCGATGACATCGACCGGGCGGTAGCCGCTGATGAACATGCGCGAAAGCGTGCCACTCGTGCGTTCGCGCACCAGCACAATCGCGCACAGCGCATAGGTGATGAAGTGCACGATGAACGCGCCAATGGGCACAACGAACTGTTCCGGCTTGAAGATCGGCACATCCACGCCCTCGAAGAACAGGCTGAGCATGTAGACAATCGCGGTGGGCATGAGCAGCGATAGCGCGATCAGACGCGGGTCGCGGCGCAGTTGGTTCATCACACGGCGGGCAACGGCCAGCATGTTAGCGAACATCGGCGTTATTCTCCCCAATCAAGCGCAGGACAATCGATTCGAGTGGTTCGTGTTCGACCGTGATGCGCCGCACGGCAGCGTCTAACTGGTATTCGCGCAGCAGCGCGGGCAGCGCGGCGGCGTAATCGCTGACCTGATGCCTGCTTCGAGCGGCGTCCGTCTCGATCTCAATCGTGGATTGGCCGGAAGCGAACAAGCCTGCCGGAGCATCACAGGCCAGTACGCGCCCCTCGCGCATCACGGCGAGACGGTCACAATAGATAGCCTCGTCCATCTGGTGCGTGCTCATAACGATGGTCGTCCCGGCGGTGGTCATCTCGCGAAAGGTCGTCCAGAAGGTGTGGCGCAGCTTGGGGTCTACCCCGGTGGTCGGTTCGTCCAGCAGCAGCAGGCGCGGGCGGTGTACCAACGCGCACGCCAGCGAGAGGCGCTGCTTCATACCGCCGCTGTAGGTATACACCGGGTCAGCCGCGCGGGCGCTCAGATTGATCAACGCCAGCGTCGCATCAACGCGCTGCTGTAGATCGGGCAGGCGATGCGCGCGCCCCCAGAACAGCAGGTTCTCACGCCCGGTCAGGTCGTCGTACAGCACGGGCGATTGGGGCATGTAGCCGATCTGCCGCCGCAATTCCCGCGCCTGCCGCAGCGGGTCGAGTCCCAGCACCTGAACAGTCCCCGCGTCCGGTTTCAGCAGGCCGATCAGCAGCTTGATCAACGTGGTCTTGCCCGCGCCATTCGCGCCCAGCAGCCCGAAGATTTCGCCCTGCTCGATGTTCAATGTCAGGGCATCGAGCGCCGCCAGTTTGCCATAGTGCTTGCTCAGACGGTCGATCTGTATCGCAGTCATGGTCTCATTCCTTTTCAGCACGAATGCCATCCAGCCAGTGCGCGATCATCGCGTCAACATAGTCGTGCGGCGGCGGCAGCCCCTCGCCAGCGGCAGTAAAGACGGAACTCCCCAGGATGAATAGGATCAGCGGGCCGATGAACATGCGGGAACTGACCTCAACATTGTGCGGACGCAGCACGCCACGCTCGATATTGGCCGTCAGCGCGCGTCGCAGCAGGTTGAGAATCATCACTGGGCCAATACGCGCGATTTCGGCGTTGCTGGCCGGGTTGTGCAGCACTTCGGACATGACGATGCGATAAGCCATGACGGCCTGTGGATTCTGGATCATGGCAATCATCGCCATACCGATCATGCGCAGCAGATCTTCGATAGGCATGGCGAGCAAGGCGTCAATATCGGCATTCGGTTCGATGACGGGGATGAAGCGCGCCAGCACCCCCTGCATCAGGTCGGCTTTGGTGGGGAAGTACCAATAGAGCAGCGCAGGAGATTTGATTCCGGCGGCGGTGGCGATGGCCTTGATCGTGGCACGTTCGTAGCCCACTTCGGAAAAGACTTGCAGCGCCGCGTCGAGGATGGCGTCACGTCTGGCTTTGGATTCACTTTCGGTCATCAGCATACCCTTGATTGAACGTTCAATCAAGTACAGTGTAACGCGGACTTGAATCGGGAGTCAAGTGAGGTGGGGGAGGCGGTTATCGGCATATTGTGAGGGTGAGAGGAGGGCAGGCGTAAATGCCGGATGCATGACTACGTTGCGCTGATAGGTGACGTCATATCAGGTTTTCGTCAGTTGGAATCGTAGCGAAAACGCAAGACGGCAGCAGAACCTAAGAGGAGGGTGTGTGGAAGGGGCGAACAGGCTGTCTATTCGCAATTCGCCCCGTGCCTGCGGACGCGCCCCGGCTAAAAGAGCGTCGTCACCTGCCCGATGAGGGCATAGACCAGCCAGGCTGCGACGGTCAGATTTGCGATGATCAGCGCCTGCCACTGCATCGCGCCGCTCGCTTCGACCGCCGTGCCGCCGCGCATATCGGTCTTGGGGCTGACGAAGATGCTGATGGGAATGCTGATCAGCAGGACGATGCCCAGCCACAGCGGGAACACGCCCTGGAAGATGGCCGCCAGCAGGCAGACCGCCGCCAGCCCAATCGAGGCATACATGACGAAGCGCGTGCGCTGCTCGCCCAGGACAATCGCCGTGTTGAACAGCCCGGCAGCCTTGTCCATCTCGAAGTCGCGCAGTTGGTTGTAAAGCTGGCCGTAAACCGAGACCAGCGTCACGGCAGCAGCCACGAACCAGACGATGCCCGGCTGTGTATGATAGGCGAAGTAGCCCGCCAGCAGCAGCAGCCCGCTGAGCATCAGCGAGTGCGAGACCACATCGGTCACCGGCCAGGCTTTCAGCCGCACCGGACGCCACGAGTACAGGTGCGAGAGCAGCAGCGTGACGACGCCGATAGCCAGCGCCCATGGCCCACCAAGCGCGTACATGATCAGCGTCACGGCGGCGACGATGCGGCAGGCGTTGTAACCGACGCGCACACCGATTTCGCCCATCGAGATCGGGTTACGAGCAGCGCGGGCCGGGTCACGGGCATCGTCCGGCGCGTCCTCGATATCGTTGATCATGAAGGCATAGGCGACGGCCAGGATGTTGCCCAGCGCGACGGCCAGCAGCCGCCAGTCCAGCGCAATCCCGTTCGGGCGGGTCGCCAGCAGCGCGCCCAGCACCGTCAGCGGGATGACGAACGGCACATATTCCTTCCAACGCGTCAGCCGGATCAGGCCGCGAATTTGATCTTGCAGCGAATTCGATTTCAAGTAGACCCCCTTAGAATTCAATCAACGTGCAGCACGCATTGGTTTACGCAGCAAAACGTCGGGCAGTTGCACCCGCTGTTTGTGATCACATAGCAAATAACACACAGCGGCGCGTTGAGTTTCAGCAGAGCAACCGCTGGTTGGCTTTTTAGGCTCAGCAGGGTTATGATGCTGCCATGTGCATCAAACGAACACCCTACCCCCTGTTGTTATTGTTGTTAACCGCTTGTGCCTTCACGCGAGCCAGTGAACCCGCACCAGCGCCCACACCAACATCCGTCCGCATCATCCAGACGACGCTCGTCCCGACTTTCAGCCGTCAGGTGCAGGCCGTCCCCAGCGTGGAAATCCCGCCGACGGCGACGCCGGGTGCGCTGCGCTGCGAAGTGCCCGCCGATGCGCGCACGGGGCATCAGGTGATCGCCGAAATGGATTATGCGAGCCGGTCGGTGATCGTACATCAGCAGATCGATTATATCAATCGCACGGGTGGCGACCTGACGCAGATCATCTTCAACGTGCGCCCGAACAGCACGCCGCAGGTCTTCAGCCTGCAAAACGTGACACAGGGCAGCGACACGCCGCTGACTTACGAACTGACCGGGCAGCGGCTGATGCTGGAACTGCCACAGCCACTGCCGGATGGCTGCGCGCTGGCCGTCAAGCTCTCCTTCAGCCTGCAAATCCCGCCGATGGAAGAGCAGGGGCGGCGGCGTTTTCAGGGCTATCTGGGCTACAGCGCACGGCAGGTCAATCTCGGTCACTGGCTGCCCGTCCCCGCCCCGCGCATCGACCAGCAATGGGTGACGCGCGACGAGGCCACGCTCGGCGAATACGAGGTGCTGGACGAGGCCGATTGGGATGTGACGCTGACCGTGACGAACGCGCCGCCGGATGTCCAACTGGCCGCGCCCGGCACGCTGCTGGACGCCACGCCGGGCAGTTGGCGCTATCAGCTCAAGGCCGCGCGTGACTTCAGCCTCAGCCTCGGCCAGGGGTTTAACATCGTCAGCTCGCAGACGGCGGCAGGCGTGACCGTCGAGGTCTACACCTATGCCGACGCGATCATCGGCACCGACTCTGGGCCGATTGATACCCCCGCCTTCGCGCTGGATGTGGCCGCCAACAGCCTCTCGATGTACAGCGACCTGTTCGGCGCGTATCCCTATGAGCGGTTGGTGCTGGTGCAGGCCGACTTCCCCGACGGCATGGAGTTCAGCGGGCTGGTGTTCGTCGGCGGCGAGTATTTTCGCGGTTTCGGCGGGCCAAACTCATACCTGATGCTGATCACCGTGCACGAGGTCGCACACCAGTGGTGGTACAACCTGGTCGGCAACGATCAGGCGCTCGCGCCCTGGCTGGATGAGTCGCTGGCAACCTACAGCGAATACATCTTCATTGAGGAATACTTCCCGGCGCTGAAGGACTGGTGGTGGAGCTTCCGCGTGGACAATTTCTCGCCAGAAGGGTTTGTCGATAGCAATGTCTACGAGTTCGAGTCACGCCGCGCCTACATCAACGCGGTGTACCTGCGCGGCGTGCGCATGTTGAACGAGCTGCGGACGGCGCTGGGCACGGATGTGTTCTTCGACTGGCTCAGCCGCTACGCTGTAAACGGCGCGGGACGCATCATGACGCCGGAGACGTTCTGGTCGCTGCTCACGCCGGAGCAGTTCGAGACCACCGCCGCCATTCGCCAGCGCTATCTGCGCCAGCCAGAGATCATCCTGATCAGGCCGGACAGTTCGTCGTAAGGTACGGTGCGGCGGGTTTTCGGAAGGCAATCTGCCGCGCCAGCCCAGGACGCCAGCCAAATTCCCGGCACAGTTGGGAACAAGTCCCATGACAGCGGGACAAGCGATCTCCTAGAGTAAGGGTTATCAAGCCTATCTTAGGAGAACGTCCCCATGAAACAGATTTCAAGAATTATCTTTGTATTGCTGATGCTCGTTGTTCTTGGTGTGTGGAGTCTATCCGCCCAGGAAGACCCTGCCCAGCGCAACAAACAAATCTATCTGGATATGGTTGCCCAGTACAATTCGGGCAATCGCGAAGCCTTTTATAGCCTGCTGGCCGACCCGTTTATGATGAATCAGGGTGACACCGTGCTTGCATCGATGTCGCCGAATGATGTGCGGGCTTTCGACGGCGCCCTTGCCGGTGCCATGCCCGACATCCAGATGAACCCCACGGTGGTGATCGCGCAGGGGGAATGGGTGACGGCACATCTGACATGGACGGGCACGTTCACCGAGCCATTCAGCTTTGCCCCGTTCGGACCTGATGCGTTCCCCGCCAACAATCAAGCCATTACATGGACAGAAATGTGGTTCCTGCACTTCACGGCGGAAGGTCTGGTGGATGTTGCCTGGCTCTTGGCGGAACCCGCATTGATGTTCGGGCAGATGGGCATGTTCCCACCGACCGAA
>JAEUQX010000453.1 GCA_016788625.1 Anaerolineae bacterium | reverse complement strand
AGGTCGAATGCAGCGCCCTCCGGGACTATAATCAATGCACGCGGCGGCGATCCTGTGCGTCGCCCGCATTCATGAGGAGGTCGCCCATGCCCGACTTTATCCCCGGCCTGAAGCTGAGCGAGCTGTTCTACCACGAGGCCGTGCTGCCCATCCTGGAGAGCGCCTTCCCCGGCCTGCCGCACAGCTCGGCGCTGATCGGCTCCGGCTCGGAGGTGCTCGGCTTCGATACGCCGATGTCCAGCGATCACCACTGGGGGCCGCGCGTCATGCTGTTCCTGCGCGACGACGATCACGCCGACCACGCTGCCGCCATCCACGAGGCGCTGCGCCACAGGCTGCCCACCGAGTTTCGCGGCTACCCCACCAACTTCAGCGCGCCCAACCCGGACGACAACGGCACGCAGCTCCTGCAGCCGGTCAGCGCAGGCCCGGTCAACCACCGCGCCGTCTGCCTGACGCTGCGCGGCTTCCTGCGCGAGGTGATTGACGTGGACATCGACGCCCCGCTCGACGCCGCCGACTGGCTGACGATCCCCTCGCAGAAGCTGCGGACGATCACGGCGGGCGCAGTGTATCATGACGCGGTTGGGCTGGAGGCGCTGCGGGCGCGCTTTGCTTGGTATCCGCGCGATGTGTGGCTGTATCTGCTGGCGGCGGGCTGGGCGCGCATCGGGCAGGAGGAGCCATTCGTCGGGCGGACGGGCTACGTAGGCGACGACCTGGGGTCACAGGTGATCGCGGCGCGGCTGGTGCGCGACCTGATGCGGCTGTGCTTCCTGATGGAGCAGCAGTACCCGCCCTACTCGAAGTGGTACGGCACGGCCTTCGCGCGGCTGGCGTGCGCGGCGGAACTGACACCGATCCTGCGTGGGGTGAACCTGGCGCAGTCGTGGCGCGAACGCGAGCGCGCGCTGACGCAGGCCTACGCAGTGGTGGCGCGGCTGCACAACGCGCTGGGCATCACCGCGCCGCTGCCGACGACGGTCTCATCATTTCACGGGCGGCCCTTCAAGGTGATACACGGCGAGCAGTTCGCGGCGGCCATCAAGGCGCAGATCAGCGACCCTGCCGTGCGCGCGATCCCGGCGGACATCGGCTCGATTGACCAGTTCTCGGACTCGACCGACCTGCTGGAAGCCACCGAACTGCGGCGCAGGCTGAAGGGGTTGTACAGCACCGCCTAAGCGTGAATTTGCCAAACACCTGCCGATTTGCTACAATGCCGCGCCATCTGTGGGGGCGCAGGCAAAAGGGGATTTGTCTTGCGCCGTTGTTATGTTGGGTACAAGCGCACATTCAAGCTGGAAGAGTGCTTTGGAAAAGGTGATATGCGACGATTTCTTACCCCCCTCGCTTTACTGATACTCCTCGTGATGAGTTCAACCTTCAGCGCCGCGCAAGACGGCGGATTACAAACGACGATCAGCCAGGGCGTGCGGCTGCGCGGCGGCCCCGGCACAGACTGGCGGCTGCTGGGAAACCTGGAAGCAGGCACGCCGATCAACATTGATGGGCGCGCGCCGGGCGGCGGCTGGGTGCGCGGCATCGTGCCGGGCGGCCAGGTCGGTTGGGTGGTCGATACGGCGGTCAACGTCACGCCCGAACAGATCGCCGCGCTGCCGAGCGTCTGGGTCGATGACCCGTTCAACCTGCCCGCGCCTGAAGGCGGCCCTGCGCCCGCGCCAACCGCTGCGCCGGAGCAGCCCGCCGAAGCCGCGCCTGCACAGCCTGCCGCACCCTCGACAGCCGGGCTGGCAGAAGGCATCCCGATTGAAGTCGGCAGCCGCGTCAACCTGCGCGACACCCCCACGCGGAGCGGCGCGGTACTGGCGACACTGACACCCGGCATGACCGTGTACGTCGATGGCCGCGATGAGACGCAGTTCTGGGTGCGCGCGGCGCTTCCCGGCGGGGCAAAAGGCTGGGCTGCCGGGCAGTTCCTGGTGATGAGCGCCGCAGAAGTGGCCGCCCTGCCCGTCGTCACGGGCGGCGCGAGCGCGGCTCCAGCACAGGCAGGCGGACAGAGCGGCGGGGAACAAGCTGTGTCAGCCACCGTCATCCCGCCCGCAGCGGTGGTGGACACCGCCCCGGTGCGCGGCTTCAGCTACGGCGGACATGTGCGCGGGCTGGGCGACCAGACGGTCAACGCGATGCGGCTGGCGGGCATGACCTGGGTCAAGTTCCAGTGGCGTTACAGTGCGGGGCAGAACCCCAATGACGCCAGCGGCCTGATCAACGAAGCGCACTCGAAGGGCTTCCGCATCCTGCTGGGTGTGGTCGGTTTCCCCGGTGAACTGAACAACGGCGGGTACTTCGACCAGTATGCTGGCTTTGTCGGCGGCGTAGCAGCGCTGGGCGCGGACGCCATCGAAGTGTGGAACGAGATGAACATCGACCGCGAGTGGCCGTCGGGCAGCATCGACCCCGGCCAGTATACGCAGCTTCTGCGCGCGGCCTACAACGCCATCAAGGGCGCTAACCCGAACACGATGGTGATCAGCGGCGCGCCTGCCCCGACGGGATTCTTCGGCGGGTGCAGCGGCGCGGGCTGCGATGACGCTGCTTATGTGGCAGGCATGGCGGCGGCTGGCGCGGCGCAGTATATGGACTGCCTGGGCGTACATTATAATGAAGGCATCGTTGGCCCCGACCAGACCAGCGGCGACCCGCGTGGCAACAGCAGCTATTTCACGCGCTATTTCTGGGGCATGGTCAACACCTACAACAACGCTTTCCGCGGCGCGCGCCCGCTGTGCTTCACCGAGCTGGGCTACCTGACGCCGGAGGGCTATCCCCCACTGCCGGGTGGTTTCGCCTGGGCACAGAATGTGACGGTGGCGCAGCAGGCCGCCTGGCTCGACCGTGCGGTAGCGCTCTCGGCGAGCAGCGGCAAGGTGCGGCTGCTGATCATCTGGAATGTGGACTTCACCGATTACGGCGATGACCCGATGGGCGGCTACGCAATCATCCGTCCCGACGGCGGCTGCCCGGCCTGCGAGGCGCTCGGACGATAGTCGAAAGACAGAAGCATTCTCCGCAGAGGCACAGACGAGCACAGAGGAATACAGCGTGCGGTCTGTAGGGGAGGATTAGCGCGCAGCGCGTATATCCTCCCGTATAGGGATGCCAGTAGGGAGTCTTTCAGATTAGGCACGGAGGACATGTAGAGACACGACATGTCTTCCTCAGCAGAAGATGAGCGGGCGCATTCAGAGGGGGTACAACACCTTGTATCCCCCCACAGAAATCGCCACGTATAGGGATGCCCGGAAAGCACGAGCTTCCCATGAATCGTACAAGAGTGTTCGGCGCAGCGCCGAGCGCGGCAAGACAGGAAACGTGAATGACGGATAGACAAGACGCAGTAGTGCAAGAAGATACCCAGCCGTTCGCCACCGGGCAGTACGCCCAGGTGCGCGAGGAGCGGCGCGGCGGCTGTGGTTGCTGGTTGCCCGTGCTGGTGACGCTGTTCCTGGTGTTGGCACTGGTGGCGGTGGGCTTGTTCCTGCCTCCCATCAACCTGTATAACCGCCTGTTCGGAACCCAGTACGTGATGCTCAACGCACAGGCCAATGCCGCCGCGGCGGATGGCCTGACGCTGATCGCCGACCCGGCCAACGTGGGCCAGGATTTCGGCGTGCTGCTGGCCTCGCTGCCCGTGAACGCCACGAGCACTGATCGCGAGGACGTGGTGACAGCGCTGGCCGCAGTACCACCGGGACTGGCACGCCAGAGCGCGCTCTACACAATTGACACCACCGGGACACAGCCGGAAACGCTCGCGCTAAGCGTAGCACTGCCGGAAAATGTCAGCGCCGATGTCCTCGATCTGTACGGCTGGTACAACGCGCAGAACGCCTGGCGTTTCATCCCCTCACGGGTGGATGCCAACAGCAGCGCGGTGATCGCCAACGTAGAAGATGTCCCGGCTCAGGTGGCGCTGTTCCAGGTTGCATCGAACACGCAGCCTCTGGTGATCGTACCCGTTGATGCGGTGCAGGTACTCTCCGAACAGGTCGGGCAGTTAGCGACGATTGTCGCGCCAGGCGGGATGCAGCCAGGGCTGGACGGCAAGCTGATCGGCAGCCTCGCGCCGGGCTATGACCTGAATCGCGGCTATCTGGTGATGCCTGTCGTGCGTAACTTCGCCGACCCGCGTGCCGTCGATAGCAACACGGTCGCGACCATCCTGGGCAACCGCACACTGCGGAGCGAACACGCGGCACAGGCAGCGGCTTTCGCCAGCAATAACGGCTTCGCGGGCGTGATCATCGACTACCGCGATATTCCGGTGGAACAGCGCGACGGCTTCAGCGCCTTCGTCACCGAGTTGGGCGCGAGCCTGAAGGCGCAGGGGCTGCGCTTGGGCGTCGTCGTCCCGGCGGCACTCAATAACGCAGGCGCTTGGGACACAGGCGCGTATGACTGGCAAGCCATCGGCGCTGCGGCGGACATTGTGCAGATCAACCTGCCGCTCGACCCGACTGTTTACGCCAGCGGCAGCGACCGCCTGGTCGAAGCGATGCTGCGCTGGGCAGTGGGCGAGATGAGCCGCACGAAAATTGCGCTGGGACTTAGCGCGCGTTCCGTGCGTCAGGCGGCCAGCGACTTCACGACGGTGGGCTACAGCGAAGCATTGGCGGCGCTGGGTGATGTGCAGATTGATGCGGAAACCACCGAGGCAGGCACCGTGCTGCCTGGCACAGCCATCACCGCCAGCCTGGACGGTTTCGACGCCGCTTCGGGGCTGGACACGACGATCAACGCGCCGTTCATCGATTTCCTGGGCAGCGACGGCAGCGCGGTTTCGCGCGTGTGGCTGACAACGCCGGAAGCCCTGCGCTTCCGCATGGATCGCACGGCAGCTTTCGGGTTGAGCGGCGTGGCCTTCAATGACCTGTTGAGCGAAGGTCTAGCCGACGGCGTACTGCAAACCATCCTCGACTACAAAACACAGGTTCCAGCAATACCTGCTGAACGTGAGATCGCGCTGCGCTGGCGCATCGAGGGCGCGGGCGGCGTGCTGAGCGAAGTCACGACCGGGCTGAACGAGCCGCTGACGACGACACTAGCCGCGCCGGATGGCAACTATGCGATCAATGTCGCAGTGGTCGGTTCGAATAGTGACAGCCCACGCAGTGGTGCGGCAGTCGCGCTCTTTGCCCCCACTGCGACCCCCACTCCGCTGCCCACCGCGACCCCCACTCCAGTGCCAACGGCCACACCCGTCCCGGTCGTGCAGCCCGTCGCTCCGGCGGCTCCCGCGCAGGCAGCAGTACAACCCGGCGCAGGCAGCATCGTAGCGGGCAGCTTCGAATACGGCGGCCATGTCACCAATCCGGCCAGCGACAGCGCGGCGGCAGCGATGCGCAGCGCGGGCATGACCTGGATGAAGTATCAGGTGCGCTACAGCAATGGCATGGGCGCTGGTTCGGTCGCTGGAGTGATCAGTGACGCCAAGGCGCGCGGCTTCAAAATCCTGCTCGGCGTTGTCGGCTCGCCCGGCGAGCTGGCAGCAGGCGGCGCGGGCTATGTGCAGCAGTTCGCCAGCTTCCTGGGCGGCGTGGCGGCGCTGGGGCCGGATGCCATCGAAGTGTGGAACGAGCCGAACCTCGACCGCGAATGGCCGACCGGCCAGATCAGCGGCGCGGCCTATGCCGATATGCTGCGGCAGGCGTATCAGGCCATCAAGGGCGCGAACGGCGGCGTGCTGGTGATCAGCGGTGCCCCTGCCCCCACAGGCGCGGAAGCAGCCTTCCCCGGTCAGGTCGTCAACGACGACAATTGGCTGCGTGATGTGGTCAACGCGGGTGGGTTGCAGTGGATGGACTGCCTGGGCGCGCACTACAACGAAGGTATCGTCCCGCCCAACCAGAGCAGCGGTGACCCGCGCGACAACTACTACACGCGCTACTTCGGCACAATGCTGGATGTCTACTGGAATATCGCTGGCGGACAGAAACCAATCTGCTGGACGGAACTCGGTTTCCTGTCGCCGGAAGGATACCCGCCGCTCGACCCGTTCTTCGGCTGGGCGCAGAATGTGACGGTGGCGCAGCAGGCAGCCTGGCTTGCACAGGCGGCGGCGCTCTCGTCGCAAAGTGGGCGCGTGCGGCTGATGATCGTCTGGAATGTGGACTTCAGCAATTATGGCGCAGACCCGATGGCCGGTTACGCGATGATCCGCGCGGACGGAAGCTGCCCGGCGTGTACGGCGCTGGCAGGCGCGCGTTAACACAGCAGACCTGTGTAGGGGCGGGATATATCCCGTCCCTACGGTGGGGACGCGCAGGACAGATGTAGCCGAGACGTAATGCAGCGGCTAGCGGGTTGTTCGATAATGAGAACTAAGCCGGGTGATTATCCGGCAGGTGAGAGGTGATATGGCAGCAACGAATACAGCGCAGCGCGCGCGCATGAGACGACAGCTCCGGGGGTTCATCCTGGTGTGGATAGCCGTGACCTTCATCATGGGCGCCTGTACATTTTTCGCGATCTTCTGGGTGCTGGGTGAAACCGGCCTGATCGCCGGAGGCACGAGCGGCCGCAACTTCGCACTGCCGACCAACAACCCTGGCGCAGCAGCAGTGATCGTCTCCAGTCCAATCCCCACGCGCGAACAACCGACCGCGCAGCCAACGACTCCCCCTACTCCTATCCCCGACGCGCAGGCTGGGGGTGATACACAGGCACAGGCTGCCGCGCCCACCGACCTGCCACCGCCAACGGTTGCGCCGACCGCGCTGCCCGTGAGCAACAAGGCCTTCGATGTCGGCATTCAGGTGCAGTACAGCCTGGACATGAACCCGGATAACCAGGATAACTGGATGCGCGAGGTCGCCCAGAAGATGCGCCTGCGCTGGTTCAAACAGCAGGTGCGATGGGAGGATGTGCAGCCAGAGCGTGATACCTGGGACTGGTCGAAGCTGGATCTGGTGATGCCGTCGGCGGGGCGCTTTGGCCTGAACGTGATGCTCTCGATTGTGACCGCGCCGGACTGGGCACGCGAGCAGGGCGTCAACACCGATAAGCACGGCCCGCCCGCCAATTTTGCCGACTATGTGAATTTCGTTACCGAACTGCTGAAGCGCTATCCCGGTCAGGTGCAGGCCATCGAGGTCTGGAACGAGCAGAACCTCGACCGCGAGTGGACATCAACGGGCGGACTGAGCGCGGCCAACTATGTCCGGCTGCTGCGCGAAACCTTCACAGCGGTCAAGGCGATTGACCCTGGCGTCATCGTGATCAGCGGCGCGCTGGCTCCAACGGGCGGTTGGACAGAGTCGGATGGCCGCGTGAGCGCGATTGACGACTTCGACTACCTCAAACAGATGATCGCGGCAGGGCTGTTGAATTACAGCGACTGCATCGGCGCGCATCACAACGGCTACAACATCCCGCCGAACGTGGAATGGAACGCTGTGCCGAATGACCCCAATGCCAGCTTCCGCGGCCCGTTCGAAAACCCGCACCACAGCTGGAGCTTCGCCAGCACGCTGCGGACGTATGCCAACCTCGTAGCGACGGCGGGCGGCGACCAGAAGCTGTGCGTGACGGAATTTGGCTGGGCATCGACCGAAGACCTGGGTGGCTTCCCGCCGGGTTTCGAGTTCGCCAATGACAACACCTTGGAAGAACAGGGTGAATGGATTATCCAGGCCATCGAACTGATGGATGAGTGGGACATCGTGTGGCTGGCGTTCATCTGGAACTTCAACTACGGCCCACAGGCTGGTTGGGCAACTGACAACGATAATGTGCCCTACTCGATCATCGGCAAGGATTGGGCCTTCCGCCCGGCTTACGACGCGATCATTGCCTGGGGCAGCGCGCGCGCGGAACAAGGCGGCTGATGCGGCGCTGACTCAAAAGAGGCAAAGCTGCATGTGAAGACTAATGGATGAAACGAATAGAATGCGCTCGATTGACCCACCAGGGCATGGCGCGCTATGCCCCTACATCAGGCGTGTTCTTGGTGATTTGTCCATAAGGATCTATCCATGAATTACTGTCCGCGCCTCGCAATGACTGTGTTTTGCTCCCCTCTCCCCTTGGAGAGGGGTTTGGGGTGAGGTTTCTGGATAGATACTAAACAGGGGGCGCGATGCCCCTTGTTTTTCGGATAGGGTTTAGGGATACGGGCCATGCGTGTGAAAATCGGACTGACATTGGCGGCGCTGCTGCTGACGGGCGGGCTGCTGGCGACGCGGCTGACGCGCTATGACCCGCTGATGGCCGATGCCGTGCAGAATCCGCCGTTCACCTCGCTGACTTACGGCATTCAGGCGGCGTTGTGGTGGGATAAGACAGTCGCGTCACTGTATCTCGATTGGACGCGTCTGATGGTCTTCAGCCACGTCAAGCAGATTTTCGCCTGGGAAGACCTGGAACTGCGACCGGGCGAATGGGATTTCTCGCGCGCGGACGAACTGGTAGCCGAGATCGAGGCGAAGGGGCTGAAGCTGGTGGCACGGCTGAGCGACGCGCCCGCCTGGTCACATCCGAGCGTAGCAGGCGAGAAGGATGTGGATTATATCGACGCGCCGCCGGACGACATCGCGCTGTTCGGCGCATACTGCGGCAAGATAGCTGAGCGCTATCAAGGTCGGATAGACGCCTATCAGGTGTGGAACGAGCCGAACCTCGCGCGCGAATGGGGCAACCGTCCGCCCAACGCCGCCGATTATGTGGCGCTGCTGAAGGAATGCAGTGCAGCCATCCGCGCGGCAGACCCGCAGGCGGTGATCATCTCCGCCGGGTTAGCACCGACCGGGACGTATGACGACCGGGCGCATCCCGATGATGTCTATTTCCAGGCGATGTACAACGTGGGTTTCCAGGCGTATGTTGACGTGGCCGGGGTGAATGCGCCGGGCTACAATAACCCACCAGAGGTCAGCCCCGACGAAGCCCAGGCACAGGGCGGACAGCGCTTCTTCACCTTCCGCCGTGTCGAGGATTTGCGGCGGCTGATGGTCGCGAACGGCGACGCGGCGCGGCAGATGGCCGTGCTGGAGATGGGCTGGACGCAGGACCCCGGCTACAACGCCGATTACGCCTGGTTCGCCGTCACCGAGGAGCAGCAGGCCGATTACTTCGTGCGCGCCTATCGTTATGCCGCCGAACACTGGCGTCCCTGGATGGGGCTGATGTCGGCGATCTACCTGCCTGACCCGGCCTGGACACCTGAGGATGAGGAATACTGGTGGGGTGTGACAGTGGGCAGCGGGCCGATGGGACAGGCTTTCATGGCGCTGGCAAACATGGCAAAATACTGCGGCGAGCGCGTCATCCCGGCGCGCGCACCGGATAGCCCGGAGGCGATGGGACTTGTCACCGTCAATCCTTGCGATTAGCTACTTCGCACACCTGATTGCCACCGTCGTCTGGATCGGCGGGCTGGTCACACTAACCTTATTCGTCTGGCCGGAGACACGGCGCGTCCTGGCGGATAATCCGGCGCTGTTCGGGCTGCTGACACGCATCCGCAAACGCTTCGCCCCGCTGACGAACTTCAGTCTGGTTGTGCTGGTGCTGACGGGCTTCGTGCAAATGTCCGGCGATGCCAACTACGAGGGCGCGCTCACCTTCAACAACGAGTGGAGCCGCGTGATGCTGGCAAAACACATCGCCATCTTCGGCATGGTGATTTGCGGGCTTATCCTGCAATACGCCGTCGTGCCCGCCCTGGAACGCGCCAGCCTGCTGCGCGAGCGCGGCAAGGGCGACGCTGCGGAATGGGAACGACTGCGGCGGCGCGAGGTGCGGCTGACGTGGTTGAACGTCGCGCTGGGCATCGCCGTGCTGGGTTTCACCGCCTGGGCGACGGCGCTTTGAACTGAGTCTTTGTCCGCCGCGCAGATTTTGCTATAATGCCTATCAATAGTGGGGAGTCGCCAAGCGGCAAGGCTCCGGACTTTGGATCCGGCATTCGTAGGTTCGAATCCTACCTCCCCAGC
>JAEUQX010000434.1 GCA_016788625.1 Anaerolineae bacterium | reverse complement strand
CGCTGCGTGCTATAATGCAATCAAGCTCGTCAGACAGTGGAGTGAGGACAAGATGGCAATTCAACGGCTGGCAATCTGGGATGAGGTGGATGACTTTCTGACATCCACGCCTACGCCGGAACAGATCATCGCCTTTCGCCTCTCGGAACCCACACAGGAGCGGCTGAGCCTGTTATTGGAAGCCAACCGCGCAGGCAGCATCTCCTCGAATGAAAGCGCGGAACTCGATGAACTGCTGGCAATCGACACGTTGATGGCAAGGCTCAAGATCAGGGCTATGAAGAAATTGCCGACGCCGGGGTGAAGCGCCGCCAGACGCTAAAGCGCTCTGGCTAACTGAAAGAAAGCCCACTCAAGGGGCTGGCAGGCTGAATCGCCTCTTGCAGCGCCTTGAGTGCACTTCATTGACTTCACCTCAGCCGATAGGCTTTAGCTACCGGCGACGGCAGCGAACCGAACGATCGGCTTGTTTTGCCCGCTGCTACAGCCGCACCACCGTGCTGCAATACTGGCAGGTCATGCTGTTCTGCCCGGCCACCGCGCGCGGTAGCACCGCCCCACAGGTCGGGCAGTCGGTCGGGGCATTACGCAGCCGTTCCGCCAGTTCCGGGTCGTGCACCGTCGCCGCACCGATCTCGCCGCGAATCATGCGCCCCAGTTCAGCCACCCACACCTTGCAATCCACCCCGCCCTTGACCTCGGCGGTGATGCTGCCCTGGCTGGCGGCGGGGGTCAGCTTGAGATGCACCATGTCCTTTCCGCCGAAGACGCCCTTGTTCTCGGCCTGCCCCCCTTCAACCTGATTGAGCGGCACTTCCCACAGCAGTTGATGCACCTGCTTGCCGCCGAATAAGCCCAGTTTCTTGCCCGTCTTTTCGTGCTGTTCAAAGATCACGCGCTGGTTGGTCAGGAACAGGAAGCCATCCGGGTTATCGTTGCCGTTCACCCACTCGGCTTCATCGGCGCGAAAGACGGTTTCCCCCGCCAGGAAGGGGAAGCTGGCGCCGTCCTTGCGTTCCAGAAAACGTTTGATCTCCTCGACCTGCGACTGTGCCTGGCCGACCTCGCGCTGAAGGCTGTCGAACAAGCCGCGAATGCGATCTTCAGCGGCTTTGACATGGGCATCGAGCGTCTTCAGGCGGCTCTCGATCTGGGCGACGACACCCTGCTGCGCGCTGGTCAACTGTGCCGGATTCAGGCGGTGCAGCAGCGGCTCGACCTCGCCCAACTGCGCTTCGAGTCCCGCCGCTTCGGACTGCATCCACTCACGGATGGCGGTCTTGATCTCATCCCACTGTGTCCCAAAGACCTGAACCTTGTTCTCCAGATACTCGCGGTAAGGGTAGCCGCGTCCGCGCGCCTCGGCAATCGCCCCCGGCAGTCCCTTGATGCGCGTCTCCAGCGTCCCCAGGCTCTCGCTTAGGGCGGTCAGCTTGACGCGCCCCGGCAGCTCGGCGAACTGCTGCTGAATAGCTGTGATCTTCTCGGTCAGTGCTTGTTTATCGGCGTCACTCAAGGCGGCTGCGGTCACGGCGCTGCCCAGCGCGGCAGCAGCAGCACCCAGCCCCGGTTTGGCATCCTTGTCCTTGCTACCCGCCTTCGCCAGTCCTTGCAGTTTATCCGCCGCGTCATCGCTCTTGTCAGCGCGCCCGCCCAGTTGGCCAGCCAGCGAGGTTTTCTTTTCGTTGTCGCTCATGGGATTTGCTCCGGTATTAAAAGATATATCGCTTCACAATCAAAATTCTAACCCTGGAATCGCTTGCCGGTAGCGGCTCAGGATAAAGGAATGGCGAACGGGGGGATACTTTGCCCTCAATCCACGCCAATCGCGGCATTGATCGTCAGCGGCGCGGTCTTCTCCGGCTTGGCGGCGTGCAGCGGCAGCGTGAAGCGGAAGGTGCTGCCCACTCCCACCGTACTCTCGACCGTCATCGTGCCGCCGTGTGCCTCCACCAGGAAGCGCGAAATCGCCAGACCCAGCCCGGTGCCCTCGATAGCCGCGTATTTCGAGCGGTCGGTGCGCTCGAAAGCCTGGAACAGCTTGCCCATCTCGTCGGCTGCGATGCCCATGCCCGTGTCGCTCACGGCCAGCTCGATGCCGCCGCCCGCCCCGTTTGCCGCGCCGTTGCTCGGTGGCAGCACGCGCGCGCTGAGGGTGATCACCCCGGCGTCGGTGAACTTGACGGCGTTGCTCAGCAGGTTGGTCAGCACCTGGCGCACACGCCGGGCGTCCATCGGCACACTGGGCAGTGTATCGGGAATGTCGCTTCGCAGTTGCAGCGCGCGTCCCACGCGTTCGATCATCATCGCGGCGGCGTCCAGCGCATCGTCCAGCACGCGGCGCAGGTCGCCGGGCTGAATCAGCAGTTCCATCTCGCCTGCCTCGATCTTGCTCACATCGAGCAAGTCGTTGATCAGGTACAGCAGGTGTTCGGCGCTGCGGATAGCCTGGTCGAGCCGTGTGCGCTGCTCGTCGTTGACCTCGCCGAATGCGCCGATACGCATGAAGTCCATGCTGTTGATGACCAGGTTGAGCGGCGTCCGCAGTTCGTGTGTCACGCTCGCCAGGAAGCGCGTCTTGACGCTGCTGGCGCGTTCCGCCTCTTCGCGCGCCGCCTCGCGCTGGATGTAGAGCTGGGCGTTGCGCACGACGGGCGAAACCAGGTTGGCGAACAGCGTCAGCAAACGCTCATCCTGCGGGGTGAACGTCGGCATCTCGCGCGAGCGCCCGACCAGCACCGTGCCAATCGCGCGTTTGTAGAACAGCAGCGGCGCGGCCATCACACGCTCACGGGTGGGGTCGATGAACTGCTCCAGTCGATCCGGCCACTGCGAATACTCGTTGACGATCACCAGCTTGCTCTGGCGCACCGCCGTACCGACCAACCCCTCGTTGATCTCCAGCAGCGTGTTCAGGTGCTGCTTATCAGACGTGGCCGCCACCAGTTGCAGGTGCTGCTTGTCCGCCGTCAGCAGCCAGACGGCGCAGTAGCTGGTGTTGAGCAGCTTGAGGATGTTCTCGATCAGCGTGCCCAGCATCGCGTTCAGTTCATAGTCCCCGACGACCGTCAGCGCCGCGTCGTAGACGGCCTGAAGCTCGGCGGCATTCTGCTGTGCCTGCCGCTGCGTCGCTTCCAGTTCAACCGTGCGTTCGTTGACGCGCTTTTCCAGCGTAGTGCTCCAGGTCGAAAGCTGGCTGTAGGAATGCGCCAAATTCTGCTTCATGTCTTCCAGGGCCGTCGCCAGCCTGCCAATCTCGTTGTGCTGCTGGCGATAAGGGATGGCGTAGCGCAGATCGCCGGAGCCGATTTCCTGCGCCGCCCAGCCCAGCCGCCGCAGCGGTTCGGAGATCGTCCGCCCAATGAACGTGTAAGCTACCCAACCCAGCGTACCGATGCCCATCAGCGCGAAGACGACCAGTTGGATCAGACTGCGTTCCAGCGGGCTTTGCAGCGTCTGCGCGGGCAGCACGCTGATCAACTGCCAGCCCGTCGCGGGCAGGCGGTTCATCAGCACGACACAGGCCATCTGCGGATCAAAGGGATCAGGGCCAACGTAGAACGCGCCGTCACTGTTCTGCATCGGCTGGCGTGCCTGCACGACGGCTTCCTGGCTCAGGAAGGCACGCAGCACATTCGAGCGAGCGCTCAGATCCATCTGACCCGGCAGGTTCAGTCCCGCAGCGATATTGTAGTCGTTCGTGAGCAGCAGGCTGTAGCTCATCTCATTGCTGAGCGTCTCGGCCAGTGCGGCATCCAGACGGGCAAGCGGCACTTCCACCCAAACCAC
>JAEUQX010000424.1 GCA_016788625.1 Anaerolineae bacterium | reverse complement strand
CACGGCGGCCCGACCAGCGTGATGAGCGACTTCTACGCACCGGGCAGCCAGGCCTGGCTTGATCACGGTTTCGCCTTCCTGACGATCAACTATCACGGCTCGACCACCTTCGGCAAAGCGTTCGAAAAATCGATCTGGGGCAACCTGGGCAACCCGGAGGTCGAGGACATGGTGGCGGCCTATCGCTGGTTGGTCGATCAGGGCATCGCGCAGCCGGACGCGGTGCTGCTGACGGGCGGCTCGTATGGCGGCTATCTGACGCTGCAAGCCATCGGGCGCGCGCCGCAGCATTGGGCGGGCGGCATGGCGGTCGTAGCGATTGCCGACTGGCGGCTGATGTACGAAGATCAGGCCGAGACGCTGCGAGCGTACCAGCGCGCCTTGTTCGGCGGCACGCCCGACGAGAAGCCAGAGGTCACGGACAGCGCTTCGCCAATCACTTATGCCGAGCAGATTAAAGCGCCAATCCTGGTCATCCAGGGCAGCAACGATACCCGCTGTCCGGCGCGGCAGATGCGCGCTTACGAAGAGCGGCTGACGGCGTTGGGCAAGCGCATCCATGTGCACTGGTTCGACGCGGGGCACGGCTCGCGGGCGATGGAGCAGCAGATCGAGCAGCAGGAGCTGATGCTGCGCTTCGCCTATCAGGTGCTGGGGTGAGGTCGTGTACATGTGGATGTTCCCATGACGCAGATCAAAATCGATGGGGCTGGAATTACAGTACGAGATTGGATACTTGACGATCTTGAAGTTTATCGCCGCTGGCTGCAACCTGGTCAGCGCTGGCAGGAACTGGATGGGCCGTACTTCAAGAAACCTACCCCGGATGAGATTCCGCCGATCATAGAACGAATTCGGTCGCGAATCGAAGCAGGGAGTTTTTCTGATCCCCGTCATAACCTGATTATTGCCGAGGCGCATCACAACCGCCTCATTGGGCAGGTTTCGCGTTACTGGATCAGTGAGGAAACACACTGGTTAGCCGCAGGACTCGTCATCTACGACCCCGCACTGTGGGGCAGAGGTTACGGCACTACAGCGCTGGGACTGTGGACTGATTACCTGTTTCAGGCATTTCCGGCCATTGTACGCCTTGACCTGCAAACCTGGTCGGGCAACATCGGTATGATGCGCCTGGCCGCAAAGTTGGGGTATCAATTGGAGGGGCGCTTTCGCAAAGCACGCATCGTCGCAGGCGAATATCACGACGCGCTGGGCTACGGCATCTTGCGCGAGGAATGGATGCATCTGCATCCGCACGGATTTACCGTTCAGTCCAAAGAGGAGTTAGATGACTGACCCACGACACGGCGGCATCGCCGTCCTCGACTTCGGCTCGCAATATACGCAGTTGATTGCCCGGCGCGTGCGCGAACAGAACGTCTACGCCGAGGTGTTTCCCTTTGATGTCTCGCCCGCGCTGGCGAATGCACACCAACCGCGCGGCTATATCCTCTCTGGTGGGCCAGCCAGCGTCTACGAACCCGGCGCGCCACAGCTCCCGCGCTGGCTGCTGGAGATGGGTGTACCCGTCCTCGGTATCTGTTACGGGATGCAGGCCCTGACGCACGCATTGGGCGGAGTCGTCGCTCCGGCAGGCGCGCGCGAGTACGGCCCCGCGCAGATCACCCGCTCACGCGAGAATGCGCTGCTCGGCGGGCTGCCGGAAGCGCTCAACGTGTGGATGTCACACGGCGACCGCATCGAACGTCCGCCCTCTGGTTTCGTGCCGCTGGCGCAGTCGGATAACTCGCCCTACGCGGCGATGGGCGACCCGGCACGCGGCCTCTACGGAGTGCAGTTCCACCCGGAGGTGGCGCACACACCGCAGGGCGCGGATATGCTGCACAATTTTCTGTTCGCGGTCTGCGGCTGCCAGGCAGGTTGGTCACCCTCGGCGTTCATCGAGGACGCGGTGAGCGCGATTCAGGCACAGGTGGGCGGCGAACGGGTCATCCTCGGCTTAAGCGGCGGCGTGGACTCGGCAGTAGCAGGCGCGCTGCTGCACCGGGCGATTGGCGCGCAGCTAACGGCGATCTTCGTCAATACCGGAATGCTGCGCAAGCATGAGGCGGAGGATGTGGTGCAGGTGTTCCGCGATGGGCAAGGCATGAACCTGCTGGCCGTTGACGCAACGGAGCCTTTCCTGGACGCGCTGAGCGGCGTGACCGAGCCAGAGCAGAAACGCAAGATCATCGGCAAGCTGTTCATCGACACCTTTTCGGAGGCGGCGCGCAGCATGGCGGGTGTGCGCTTCCTGGCGCAGGGCACAATTTACCCGGACGTGATCGAGAGCGCGGCCAGCAGCAAATCCTCGAAGACGATCAAGAGTCATCACAACGTCGGCGGCCTGCCCCCAGACTTGCAGTTCGAGCTGGTCGAGCCGCTGCGCGATTTGTTCAAGGACGAGGTGCGCAAGGTCGGCACGGCGCTCGGCCTGCCGGACAGCATTGTGTGGCGGCAGCCATTCCCCGGCCCTGGGCTGGCGGTACGCTGCCTGGGCGAAATCACCTGGGAGCGTTTGGAGACGCTGCGCGCGGCGGATGCCATCTTCACCGAGGAACTGGGCGCGGCGGGGATGCTGCGCCAGGGCACATCGCAGGCCTTCGCGGTACTCCTGCCCGTCAAGAGCGTTGGCGTGATGGGCGATAACCGCACCTACGAGGAGGTCATCGCGCTGCGTGCCGTGACCACCGACGACTTTATGACGGCGGATTGGGCGCGGCTGCCCTACGATTTGCTGGCGCGCGTCAGCAATCGCATCGTCAACGAGGTGCGCCGCGTCAACCGGGTGACCTATGATGTCACCAGCAAGCCGCC
>JAEUQX010000375.1 GCA_016788625.1 Anaerolineae bacterium | reverse complement strand
CCTGGACATCGTGCGCGAGGTCATCAATCCCTCGCTGGTGGTGCAGAACGAGGATGGCCTGCCCATCGGCACGCTGACGCGGGCGCAGTACGGCCTGATCACCGAGCCGCTGACGACGCTGCTGCCGCGCCAGATGACGCTTTTCGAGGATGACGAACTTTCCAACGAAGCGCTGGAAATCCCGGAAAACGCCCAGGTACGGCTGGTACGCGGGGTGGCAGGCAGCGGCAAGACGCTGGTGCTGGTGCGGCGCGCGCGGCATCTGGCGGAGCAGTACCCGGATGCGCGGCTGCTGGTGATGACCTTCAACGTCGAACTGGCGAAAGACCTCAAGGCGCGCATCAACCTGCCGGAAGACCGCGCCGAGGTTGCCAATTTCCACAAGCTGTGCCGCGCTATCCTGGGCAGCGCCTGGCAGGAGCCGCTGAATACGCGCGAATGGCTGCGCAAACACGAGCGCGAGACTCTGCTCAACCTGCGGCTGACGGCGGAATTCATCGCGGGTGAATTTGCCTGGCGGCGCGAGATGAACCTGCTGGACGACGAAGCTTACCTGTCGGCGGAGCGCAAGGGGCGCGGGCAGCGGCTCGATCACCACAAGCGCGTCGTGCTGAACGCGGCTTTCGGGCGTTTCCGCGCGCATCAGCAGGCGCTGCGTGAGTCCGGCGCGGGCGGTCACGATTGGGACGATGTGGCGCTGCGCGCATTGGCGGCGCTGGAAGACCCGGCGGGGCATCCGCTGCGGGCAGCCTTCGACAGCATCCTGCTGGATGAGGCGCAGGATTTCGCGCCTTCGTGGCTGCGGGTGACGCGCGCGCTGCTCAAACCGGGCGGCAGCCTGTTCATCTGCGACGACCCGGCGCAGTGCATCTTCAATGCCTATTCGTGGGCGCAGAAAGGCTTATCGGTCGTCGGGCGCACGCGCGTGCTGCGCGTCCCGTTCCGTTCGACGCGCGAAATCAGCCAGGCGGCGCACAGCCTGATCGAAGCCGACGAGACGCTGCGCGCGACGGAAGAACGCGCCGAGCCGGACTTCACTTCATACGAGCTGGGCAGCGGCCCCCTGCCCGCGCTGATCGCCTGCAAGGATGGCGAGCAGGAAGCGGCCTTCATCAGCGAGAAGATTGACGAACTGCTGGCGGCTGGCGCGCAGCCGGGGCAAATCGCTATCCTGTGTCACGCCAAGTGGCAGGTCGAGCGCTGGGCAGGCTGGCGCGAGCGCGGGGTATACGTGCAGTTCTTCGATAAGATGAAGGGCCTGGAGTTCCCAGCGGTGTTCCTGCCGCATCTGCATGACAGCTTCCCACACCCGAATGACGCCGACGCCGTGACGACGATGCGGCGCAAGGTCTTCACGGCGATGACGCGCGCGCGCTACCGTTTGCTGTTGAGCTACCAGGGCGCGCTGCCCCGCCCGCTCGAAGCGCTGCTGGAACACATGTGGTGCGAGAGTTTGGCGTAGCGCGAAAATACTACAGTCGCACGGTCTGGACGCGCCTACGTATTTCGCGTTCACGGCATTCTGCGCTGTGGTACACTGACCACAACCAAGATCTGGAGTGAATACGGACTTCATCTCAAGCAGACCGTTGCTGCCAACAAACTCTATCGTTCTATTGCCGATCTACGGCAGCACATGTTTCGCTTATTGTCTTAACAGAACGATCTCTTCGGTTCTGAACGCCTTCAATTCCATCATTTCTTTCAGTAACTCACTTTAGAAACCTACCCCCAAGGTACAACGAAATCGCATCACGCTTACTCAAGTTCTCAGTCACCAAAGGTAACTACATCGCCCTGGTTAGTTGTCATTGTCCCTTCGCCTTCAAGATGTATATATTCCCCGTCGCTAATCTTGAAGACTATGGGCTCTCCAGTAGAGGTGTTTCTGATAGTCGCACCAAAGAGTTCAATTTCCCCGTATATGTAATGTTCAGCACCATCTGTGAAGATATTCATGTCCGTGATGAACACGCCCCTTGGAAATTTGCCTACGCCAAACTCGAATGTATGGTCGTCACCGCTGTAATCTGCGAACCCGTCCACAGTGAAATATGAGGTCTCATTTTCAAAGCCAACAGATGTCACGGTAAAGCTTGGGATATGGAACTGCGCTCCATTAACCTCAGTGGATTCAAAGATTACCCTAGCAACTGTATCGCTGCTTGGCAGCAAGGTGTCGAATATCAGATGATCTTCTCCAGCTTCACTCATGAGTGTTAGCTGAGGGGGAGTCTCAAAACCCATATCAATTTCAATGTTGCCAGCAAGACGGACCTCTCCGTTAGCCTCCCAAGCGACCATCCCATCTGTCCGCATGAGTTGTAGTGATCCCCAACTGTCGAAGAGTTCCTGTGACTGTGCCCGCGTAAGCGGAGAAGACGAACTACTCGCATCAGGCATTTCAGTCGCCTCTGGGGTGACATCAGGGATTTCAGTCACCTCTGGACTAGCTTCCCAAGTGATTCCCAATGATGGAATGTTATAGCTGCGAACGTCCATGTAGACGAATGCAGCGAAACTTCCAGCGCCAAAACCTGTAAGGAAAAAGCTCGCTTGACCTTCCCAGTTGCCGTCCTCATTGATTGTGACTTCAGTCAGCGGCCTAGAAGTAGGTTCATTCGAGGTTGCAGGGGGCAAAAAGCTGAAAAGCCCCTCCTCAGTCGTGATACTCACCAAACCGTCATCCTGAATCTCAGTGTCAACGATGCGGTACCAGTGATCTGGGTCAGCTACAGTCTGAATTTCGGTGAAACGCACATCGTCACCAGAGGTCAATCGCCCTTGTTCGTCCCACGCAATCACGCCGCTGGCATGAATCAATGCTGCGAGCTCATACTCATCATCATTAACCATATACAGAGAGATTGTCACTTCTTGTCCTGGATTGGCTGCCCACATACCCGAATACCCAGCGGCGGCGATGGGAGTAAGCACGATTGGTTCAGGTGGTTCAGGGGTAGCGGTTGCTTCTTGACCGTAGACCGCACTTGTGGTTGTAAGGCTGACTGCCAAGCTAACGCACGTCAATAGAGCTAACATGACAATCCATGGTGGATATTTTTGGTTGTTCATTTGATGCTGTCCTTTCTGAGACACATTGAAAATTGACTGAATGAAATGCTTTGCAGGCGCACTTTGGTTGTAAACACGCGCGCCTGCCCGACCCAAACTTGCTTTGAACACCAGAACGCATGACATTCAATCGATTTGGTCTACCGGCGCATTCGCACTCTTTGTTCCCTCGCTTCAGTCGTTGCGGGAATTGCATAGCAGGCTGCAAGCCCTACCAGGGAGAAGCGAAGATACCATAGACTAGATGTAACAAATTGCGCATGGCCTCGACAGACAAGTACTTTGTCTGCCACCCAACCTGCCTGCCGCCAAGCGTACCAAACTGATCGCATCTAGTCAGCAGCGCGGGATGCCGCTGCCCACCACCGAGTCGTACTTTCACCACGATAACTCATGAATCGCGACGGTTAACATATCAATAAGAAGACATAGGCGTTGGTTCGATTTATCGGCAGATTTCAACCAGACTATTCGGTTGGCAAACTGGCGCAGTCCGAACCATTTAATGATAGCAGTTGAGAAGAAATCCAACCCTCAAAATCCTCGTATCTTACCCGATACCAATCCCCTCTCATTGCAAGCACCGAGACAGTGCTGTCGCTGCTTACTGTGGTTAAAACTGCGAAATCGGTTCCAGCTCCGCTGCGCATGTTAACGGATGAAGATGAGCTTATCACCTGGCCTGTACATGATGGAACATCACCGCTTGTTATATCAACGGCATTGGGAGTTGGCTGAAGCGATTCAAGGCTTGCAAGACCTTCCATGTCAGATAGAGTAGAAACCACCCATTCTTTAAGTCTGGACGTACTAATAGTACCGATATACGTTTTATCAACCGGATGCCCATTTACATCTATAGCAAAAGTCTCGGTCTCGGGGCAGGTCAGAGGCTGCTCCTCAGACTCAAAAGTCTCAGTGGCGATTTGTTCACCTGTTTCTAGGTCAACTATACTGATTATCACGGTAATATGATATTGTGCTATGTGCGCTAGGCCATATCCTTCTATGCTATATGGATCGCAGCCGTCCCATAGGGTGAAGACTGGAGCCACCGAATACTCATAACGTGGCAGATCACCGGATGAGAGCCACTCCAATGGAACAGCGTCCACGAAAACCTGAAGGCTATTCGCAGTAAAGACTTCTTCTGGGTTTCCTGGGCGACCTCCAAAAAAGTTTTCCGGCACTATTGTCACACGAATGCCCATCCGCGAACTAATAGACTGGGTTACCGATGTGACATCCCATACCTCCACAAACAGGTTGTTTAGCCGGGTGCCTGCTACCACTATCTTTTCCCCATTGGGACTGAATTGTACGAGATTGACTTGACGATCTTCTCCAATCGCAGTAACTCGATAAAGCTCATTCCCAGTGGAAGAATCGAAGATACGGGCGGTACCATCACCACAACCGACCACGATGTACCTACCGTCAGCACTGTAATCCACATCATTGATGATGTTACTGCCACCAATCAAATTGAGGTTGAAGAGCATCTGCCCGCTGTTTGCGTCCCAAATCTTTGCTCCTTCGAAGTCCGATAGCACAATGTGTTTTCCATCTGGGCTATAATCAGCAGCAGTGACCATGAAGTCACTGGCAACATAGTCCAATTGAATATCCCCTGTCGCGGCATTTCGTATTCTGACGATTCCGTCAATATCCGAGCTTATGATCAGGATATTCGCTCCATCAGGGCTAAACAGGGCAGCAGCGGCCTGATCGTCGAATTGGCTTATTTCTTCACCCGTTTCGATCTCCCAGACTCGTACGCCCCTTTCAGTAACGGCAAGAAGAAAACGCTTATCAGGACTAAAACTGACAGTGTTGGCAACACCATCATCCAATTCAATCGGAGTGAAGATTTCTTCCTGTGTAGAGGCATCAATTACATGTATTGAACCATATTCCGAGTATGCGATCCATTCCCCGTCCGGGCTATAACTTGCGCTTTCGGGAAGAGCATAGAAACTTTTGATCTCTGCACCGGTGGTGGTATCCCAGATTTGAATACCACCCAATCCTGCGATATCAATTGCGGCAGTCATCAAGGTAGCACTGCTAGGACTGAACTCGGCACTGGTGAGGAAACCGGCACCTGCGCTAATCTCTATCTCAAGCTCAATAGGTTGGCTGTTACTTTGTGCCCAAGCAGACATAAGCACAACCGTGCTAACCAACATTGTTAGGGCAAATATCTTGAAAGTATTCATCTTATGCAGCTCCAAATTAATTTATTATGAATGATCGCTATCAAAACGATGCCTCACTCACTTTAGGCAGCAAAGTGAATGGGCTGGAGTTGGCGTAAGGTGACATTAGCTGGATGGAGGGCGGTGATGTAGAGTTGGGTTTGAGGACAAGTTGAGGGCAGTGGATTTACGTAACCAGTCCAAACTGATGTAAGCACAGAAGGCTGCAAACAAATATTCAGCTGACACCTGCCCGACTGTGCCATCGGCGATATCGAAGTTAACTTAACTAAGGATTGCGCTCCACGGCGAATATACTCAAATTCCCAGTGAAGCAACCGAGGCACGGGCTTGGGTTGTGTAGTTAACACCTTGCCCATTCTATCGGTACTCATAAGCACTTCTTCTCATCTATTTAGTTTATTCCTGTGCGGTTTGGTTCAACCGATTAGTGGCGGCAATTTCCTTTTGCGACTGCGGATCGGGTTCAGGGTTTGCATTATAGCGCATCAAGTGTGAATTTAGATGCTAGTATTTTATCAGCGATATTACGTCCTGTCCACTGGTTGGTAGGGCGATAGGGCGTCCCTGTCCCTAAAAGCAGCAGGAGGGCAGTGGCATCAACCGCTCCCCTCCTGTCGTTCACTTCTCTATAGCCTGGCGCAATCGACCGCCGCTACTTGCGTCGTTCCTGCACCAGGTCAATCGCTTTCAGCAGCAGTTCCAGCGCCGCGCCGGGAGCGCCCTTGCTGTGCAGCCGCACCGCGCGCCGCTCCTTGTTCCGCAGCGCTTCCAGATCGCCCGCCGCCTGTGCCGCCTTCAGCACGCCGAAGCTGAACACCTCCCCGGGGATGGCGATGTCCTGCGCGTCGTCCGCCGTGATCTGAATGAAGTTGCCGTTGTTCGGCCCGCCCTTGTGGAGCTGTCCCGTGCTGTGCAGGAAGCGCGGCCCGTAGCCGATGGTCACGGCGCGGCGCGTGACGTGGCGCATACGGCGGCGCGCGTCT
>JAEUQX010000365.1 GCA_016788625.1 Anaerolineae bacterium | reverse complement strand
CTTCATCGGATTTATGACGATGCCGTTCCCCACCACGCCTGTGCAGATCAGCTGGATCACGCTGGGCACGGTCAACCTGCCCGCCACACTGATCGCCTTCAAGCTGCTCAAGCCCGCGCCGATGAAATACTTCCGCCGCGACGTGCTGGACTACGTGCTGATCTCCGGCACGATAGGCGCGGTTAACCTGGCAATCCTCTACAGCATCGTCTACTTCGCCAGCGGGCGCGACTTCCTGGCTGCCCGCAGCGCGGTGACGATGTTCATCGGGCTGTATGGCACGCTGATCTACCTCAACGTTCATGGCGTCGAACTGCTGCGCCCGTTCAGTATTCTGCGGCATTGGCGCATCACGCTGTTCGGCGTCGTGGTCGCCTTCATCACGATGATCGTGCCGTTCCTCTTCGCGGACTTTTTCGTCTTCATACCACCGCCGGGCGAAATCTGGGTGCTGATCATCATCGTGTTCCTGCTCACGGCGGCTACCCTATTCGTCTTCACGCAGAACCGCCACGTCATCAACCAGTTGTGGGAATTGGTCAAGAAATGATCACTCCTGCATTCGGAGTAAGTGATGGAACATAATCCCGCGTTAGCGCTGTTTCTGGCCCTCGGTATCGTCATTGCGGCGGCGCGTATCGCTGGCGGACTGGCGCGGCAGTTCAACCAACCGCGCGTGCTGGGAGAACTGATTGTGGGGGTCATCCTTGGCCCCAGTCTGCTCGATCTGCTGCACTCGACAGCATTGGGTCTTGATCAAACTATTCTGGCAGAAACGATTGATGAACTGGCACAGCTTGGCGTGCTGCTGCTGATGTTCAAGATTGGGCTGGATGTGCATGTCTCGGAATTGGTCAAGGTTGGCAAAGTGGCGCTGCTTGCAGGCATCGGCGGGGCGTTGCTGCCCGTCGTGCTGGTCTTTCCGCTCCTCATGCTGGTGGGGATGAGTTGGCAGACATCGCTGTTCACGGGCGTTGTGCTGGCAGCCACCTCGGTGAGCATCTCCGCACAGGTGCTCCTTGAGCTGGGCGTGCTACAGACCAAAGAGGGCAATGGGCTGCTTGCCAGCGCGCTCATTGATGACGTCATCGCCATCCTGCTGGTGTCGCTGACGGTTGCTCTGACTACGCAGGAACAGGGTGTCGCGCTTGGCGATCTGGTCACGATCATTGCGCGCATGTCGCTCTATTTCGTCGCCGCCTTTGGTATTGCATGGTTTGTGCTGCCGCGTGTAATCGAGTGGTTGAGTAAGCAACCTGCCATTGCTCAGTCCTACGGCATTCCGGCGGTCGCCCTGGTTCTGGCGATGTTCTTCGGTTGGTCAGCCGAGGTCTGGGGCGGCGTGGCGGCCATCAGCGGCGCATTTATCGTTGGAGCAGGTTTAAGCCGACTCCGCGAACCGATCAAACACCCGATTGATGTAGCGGTATCCAACATCGCCTACTCGTTTCTCGTGCCGATCTTCTTCGTCAGCGTTGGCCTGCAAATTGACCTGCACCTGTTTCCGCTCGAAATCCTCCCGTTGGCGGCGGCGCTGCTGCTGGCGGCCCTGGCATCCAAAGTCATTGGCTGTGGCCTGGGCGCTTATTGGGGCGGTTTCAACCGTCAGGAGTCGCTGCGGCTCGGCATTTGCATGATTTCACGCGGGGAAGTGGGGCTGATCATCGCTTCGCTGGGACTGGCGAACGGCATTCTTGAGGCGGATGGCGGATTGTTCGCCGCCGTCTTCCTGGTCATCCTGCTGACAACGGTCATCACACCGCCTCTGGTGCGCCGCGCGTTCCTGAATCATCCCGTGCATACGAGGAGAGCAACCCATGTCAACAACTAAACTGGTGGTGTTGATTACGTCCCAAACCGAGGATGCGCTGCGTGTAGGGGATGCCTGGCAGCAGGCGGGCGCGCCCGGTGTCACATTCCTGGAAGGGTTCGGACTGCGCCACCTGCAAAAAACGCAGCGTCACGCTGAAGTGCTGCCCGGCATGATGTCGATGCTGGACATCCTGCGCCAGAATCAGGAGGCCAGCATGGTCGTGCTGTCCCTGCTACATGACGACACCCTCGTTCAACCCCTGCTGGATGCCGCGCAGTCCATCCTGGGCGATATGCACACCCCCAACGCGGGAGTTGTTTTTGTCATCGATGTGCAGCAAGCGATTGGCATCCGAATCGAGCCGCGCGGCACCCCTTCATATTAAGAACCCGTAACCAGGCCTGATCATGCCGTTCTCATATGTGTCTAAGCTTGCTTTGATAACTTCCATTTTGGAAGCTTTATAGAGCTTCCGCGGATTTTGATGTTTGAGTAAACAAGGAGCAAGTAATGCTGCGGAAAGTCCTGTTGTTGGTATTGGTCGCCGTTAGCCTATCAAGTTTCACCGCTGTATTCGCGCAAGATGAGATGACGGAAATCGCCAGCGGGCTGAACAGCCCCCGTCACCTGTTCTACGGTGCAGATGGTTCACTGTATATCGCCGAAGCGGGCAAGGGCGGAGAAATAGAAGGTGAAGGGCCGTTCGGTCCGGCCACATATGGCGAAACCAGCCAGTTCAGCGTCGTCTCGCCCGAAGGTGAGCAATCGGTGCTGATCCCCGGCCTGATTAGCCTGGACGCGGGCTTCGGTCAGATCGAAGGTGCGATGGCGATCTACGTCACCGAGAGCAGCTATTGGGCCGTGCTGGGGCTGGGCTTGAAGGAAGCACCAGAAGGCAAGAACGTCGAAGCGCTGGTTGAATATGACCGCGAGACGCTGGAGGTCAAGCAGGTTGTTGATCTGCGCGCCTTCGAGACCGAGAACAACCCCGACGAATCTGATGAAATCGTCGCTAACCCGGCGGACATCGCCGTTGATGCCGATGGTAAGGTTTACATCGCCGATGCCAGCGCCAACTCCCTGCTGACCTGGACGCCCGACGACGGCGTGCAGTTGTTCGCGGCCTGGCCGGTGGTCGAAGGTGAACTCTCCGCTGTACCGACCTCCGTGTCGATTGGGCCGGATGGCGATGTGTATGTTGGCTTCCTGAGCGGCTTCCCCTTCCCGGCGGGCGGCGCGCGCATCGAGCGTTACGCGGCAGATGGTACGCTCAAGCAGACCTATGAAGGCCTGACACTGGTCACTGATGTGCTGGTGACCGAAGATGGCACCATTTACGCCGTGCAGTTCGCGGACGGCTTTGGCGACCAGGGTTACAACGCCGGCACCGGCAGCGTGGTCACGGTCAGCGAAGACGGCCTGGAAACTGTCGCGGGTGAGCTGAACTTCCCCTATGGTATCGCCCTGTCGCCGGATGGCACACTGGCCGTCTCGGTCGAGAGCTTCGGCGTCGCGCCGGACAGCGGCAAGGTGATCGCCGTCGGCGGCATGTAACCTGCATCTGAACAAGCAGGGCGTATCCAGGTGGTGCGCCCTGCTGTTTTAGAAACTGATAAGCGTTTCAGTTCATGCGAATGCCCCTCTGCTATCATCCCACTCATCGATCATAACCGAACTGGTCACACCAACGAACTGGAAAACAGGAGTTTGTAATTATGTCGAAACGAGCGTTCAACATCCTCGGCATCCTCATCCTGATGGGCATCACAGCCGCCGTCAGCGTCGGCGCGTATATTCTGATCATCGGCGGATCGGGCGAGGCCAGCGGCCCCACCACCGCACCCACGCTCTCACTGGCGACCGAGACGCCCAATGTGGCTGAAACCCAGGTCGCCGTGCTCTCCACGCAGGTCGCTGATCTCGTGGCGACCAACGCGGCGTTGGTGGCAGCAGGCAGCATGGAAACCGCGGCGACTGTTGAAGCAACGCCCGAGGCGACTGAAGCTGCAGCCGAGGCAACCGAACCCGTCAGCGCAGACAGCGCCGCCACCCGTGCGCTCTACCGCATCGTCGCGGAAGAATCCGAGGTGCGCTTCACGCTGACGGAAGACCTGCGCGGCGTGTTCACAACGGTCGTCGGCAGAACCAGTGATGTGGCCGGGGATATCATTGTGGACTTCGGTAACCCAGCCAATTCACAGATTGGCGAGCTGCGGATCAACGCGCGCACAATCGTGACCGACAATGAATTCCGCAACCGTGCCATTCGCGGCGAAATCCTGGAATCGAGCAGCGCCGAATACGAGTTCATCTCTTTCACCCCAACAGCGGTGAGCGGCGCGCCGGCCAGCATTGCGGTTGGTGAAAGCTTCACGTTCCAGGTGACGGGCGATCTGAAGATTCGTGAGATCGTGCAGCCGGTGACCTTCGCGGTGACGGCGACGCTGGCCGCGCAGGATCGTCTGGAAGGCACGGGCACGACGGTGGTCACGCGCACGCAGTATAACCTGACCATCCCCAGCGTGCCGGGCGTAGCGAACGTCTCCGACGAAGTGACGCTGGAAATCGAATTCGTGGCAACGCAGGTTCAGCAGTAAATTCACGCAAGTCGATAGCTGCTAGCCGTTAGTCCAGAGCCAAGAAGCGTGCTGCATCCCCTCTCTGCTTTGAGAGGGGATTGTTCCCAAACCCGCAATCCCCTTGCCAACCTTCCGATCTGACTGATACAGTAGATAGAAAATCAATCGATAGACAAGCACAATATCTCGCATGATAACGCATACGCAGTCGCCCACCCTTGCCAATCCCACATCCCCCGATGCCGACACCCGCCCGCGCAAACCGGCCCCGCCGATCCTGGCAACACATGACCTGACTGTGATTTACGGTGATGAGCCTGCGATTGAGGGCATCACCTTCGATGTGCGTAAGGGTGAGCGCGTGGCGATCATCGGGCCGAACGGCGCGGGCAAGTCCACACTGATCAAGACGATCATGGGTTTGCTCCAGGCGCAGCGCGGCGCGGTGACAGTGCAGGGCGATGAGCGTTTTTGCCTGGGCTATGTGCCGCAGAACGAAGGCATCGACTGGAACTTCCCAACGACGGTGCGCGATGCCGTGATGATGGGGCGCACGCGCCACATTGGCTGGCTGCGGCGGGCGGGGCGCGAACACTGGCGCATCGTCAATATGGCGCTGGAGCGGGTGGGCATGGCGGCATTCGCCGAACGGCAGATTGGTGAGCTAAGCGGTGGGCAGCGGCGGCGCGTCTTCATCGCCCGCGCGCTGGCGCAGGAGGCGAACATCCTGCTGCTGGATGAACCCTTCAGCGGCGTGGATGCCGAGGCGCAGGCGCGGTTAATGGAGGTACTGGAGTCGCTCAATCGCGACGGCCTGACCATCGTCCTCTGCACGCACGATCTGGCGCTGGCCTTCAGCCGTTTTGATCGCGTGCTGGCGCTGCGCAAGCGCGTCATCGCCTATGGTGCGCCCGCAGAAGTGTATCAGCCGGACGTACTGGCGAAGTTGTACGGCAGCCGGGTTGCCACCTGGGTCGATGGCAAACCGGCGATGCTGTTTGTGGACGATCACGCCTGCGAGGGCTGCTGAGCGCTACACCCCCGCCGCCTCGCGGAACAGGGCGATGATCTGCTCGCAGGCCGCTTCGGTCAGCACGGGCGCGACGGTGATCAGGTTGCTGCGCGCGATCAGGTCGTCCATGCGCGGCAGCGTGCCTTTGGCGTAGCTGATCTCCGTGTGGAAGGCGTTGAGCGGGTCGCTCCAGGGCCGCCCGGCGGAATTCACCCCGCGTTTCTCCACCAGACTGACATTGTGATGATAAATGTGCAGCCCCCAATCGGTCATGCAGATGTTGCCCATGCCGTGCGGGCCGGGGCGCACTCCACGCGCGCGGGTATATTCCACCAGGCGGCGGCAGGTTTCCCCGTCCAGCCACGTCATGATGACGAACGGGCCGCTGTCACCCGCCGGATCAATCACGCGGCGGGGCTGCGCGCCGGGAATAGCGCTCAATCCGGCGTAAAGCTGCTGGTTGCGCGCGCGCATCTGCCCGGTGATCTGGTCGAGTTTGCGCGCCTGCGGGATGAGCATGGCCGCCGAGACCTCGCTCATCCGCACGCACTGCCCCCACGACTGCACGCGCGCTCCGCTGTCCACACGCCCGGCGGCGTTGCGCGCATAGCCCACGTCGTGATACGCCCACAGGCGGTCGGCCAGCAGGTCATCATCGCAGACGACCATGCCGCCCTCGCCCGCCGTGATGTTCTTGTTGTACTGGAAGCTGAAGATCGCCAGGTCACCAAAACTGCCGAGCGGCTTGCCCCGGAAGCTGCCACCGTTGGCCTGCGCCACGTCCTCGATCAGCGTGACGCCGCGCTCTTTGCAGATGGCCGCGATGCGTTCGATGTCGCCACACGCGCCGCTCATATGCACGACCAGCACGGCCTTGACGCGCGGGTTGAGCTTGCGTTCCAGGTCATCGGGGTCCATCGTGAAGGTGTCGTCGATGTCCACCAGGCGCGGGATTGCGCCGCAGCGCACGACCGACGACACACAGGCCACCCAAAAATAGCCCGGCACGAGCACCTCATCGCCGGGGCCAACATCGGCGGCCATCATCGCGGTGCTGAGCGCGCCTGTGCCGCTGTTGACCAGCACGGCGTGCTTGCGCCCCAACCGCTCGCGGAACAGCGCTTCAAGCTGGTCGGTGGTGTGCTGCAAATCGTGGCCGTAGAAGCGGTGCGGGCTGCGGGCGAGCAGCACCTGGTTCACCGCGTCGATCACTTCTTCGTCGATGAAGTAGCTGCCGGGCCATTCGTAAGGGAGCAGGTATTGATCAGTCATGCAACGTCCTTTTCAATGAAACCAATTATTCGGGTTGGGGCGCATTTCAAATTAGGGCGAGATAACCCGCGCATGGGCGGATATACGGCGCAAGCACCTAATCCGCCCCTTACACACGGCGTATTTCCGTAGGGGCGGATGAGCCTCGGCCAGGGCATATATCCTCCCACCACCCCAAATCCGAATACACCCTTGCTTACACAGCGCCGTGCGGATTAACCCATTCCTCACTATAATAACAACATCTATTCGTCATGCCGAACCCGCGAGCGATGCCGCACGACATCTTCCTGAGCTACAGCCGCGCCGACGAACCCACTATGCGGCAGATTTACGACCACCTGACGAAGACGGGCTTTTCGGTTTGGATTGACCAGACTGGCATCCCACCCGGCACGCCCTCCTGGAAACGTGCTATCGAATCCGCAATTGATGACACCCGCTGCATGGTGGTGATCTTCTCGCCAGATGCCAAGCAGTCGGATTGGGTGCGGGCCGAAATGGATTATGCCAGCGCCCAGGGTAAGCCGATCTACCCCATTCTGGCGCGTGGCGACGCGACCAACGCCGTGCCCTTCGGCCACACGACCGCGCAGTGGGTGGACATCCGCAACAAGCCGGACATCAGCGCGGAAATGAGCAAACTGGCCGCGCAGATCGGCGTCACCATTGGCGTACCGGTCAAACCGATCACGCCCCCATCCGCCGCGTCGCGCCCGTCGCCGTCGTCCGCCGTAGGGACGGGATATATCCCGTCCCTACCAAACCCCGCGCCGCCCGCCGTACCCGCAATCAACCCTCTGCGTCCCTGGAACCCCATCAATCAGCTACGTCTGTTGTGGTGGCTGTTCATGCAGCCAGGGCGATTTGTGGAGTACCGCGAACAGGTGGGTGAAAAGGCTGCGCGTACAGCCACCAATTGGTTAGCCAGCACTCTGATATGGCTACCAGTGATTATTCCGACCATTGCATCAGTACGCGAACCATTTGGTGAGCCATCATCAATCGCAAACACGATTATCGCATTGGGGCTAGTTTGTCTTGCTTGGCTGTCTACAGGGTGGTTTGGCAGACTCGAAGTGCATGGGGTACTGGGTGGACTGGCTGGTCCAGTGGCGTTTGTTGTTGTAGCAATCGTGGATATATTAGGGTGGGTTAATGTGTGGGGCGGCCTAGTACTTGGCGTGGCATATGGCATTGCCTACAGTATAGTAATTGTTATAGTATTTGATATGTCAGGCATAATAACATTAAGCACTTTGGTTGGCGTGTTACTGCAGATGCTCTTTTTCCAGTCATCTGGTGCAGTTGGCCTCGTAGTAGCTGGGGTGGTGATAGGTACAATGGGGTTTGTTACAACAATTACTGTACGTAAATCCCTTATAACCCACCGAGCGGTCATCTTCACTAAGTTACTCCTGATCCTCCTCATCCTCTCCTACCTCGCCCTCATCTGGATTTACTGGTTTGGCGGCTGGCGCGTGCTGCCGTAAGCCCATATCCGCCTGTACGCATCGTGCTTGCGGGAGGATATACGCGCTGGCGCGCTAATCCTCCCCTATACCCCCAATCCCCTCTATCTTCCTCTGTGTCCTCTGCGCCTCTGCGGTGAAATCTTCTCTTCCCTCATTACTCATCACCCATTACTCGGAATCAAAAACGGGACGCCTGTTACAGCATCCCGTTCGGTTGATTGCGTTACGGTCGCGCGTTAGCCGCCGTTCTGGAAGAGCGGCAGCAGCAGGATGACGATCACCAGCACCACGCCGAGCATCAGCGTCACCGCGTAGGTGCGGACGTAGCCCGTCTGTGCGCGGCGCAGCCTGCCGGACGCCCAGCGCGTCAGTGCGCCCACGCCGTTCACCGCGCCGTCCACGATGCCCAGGTCAACAGGTTTCGCCAGCAGTTGGCCGATGGCGTTGAAGCCTTTCGCGATCACCGTGTTGTGGAAGTAGTCGTGCCAGAAGGCCCAATCGAGCGTGTCCGCCAGGAACTTCGACAGGCGGTTGAAGGGATTCTCGAACAGGCGGAAGTAGGTCTCGTCCCAGTACAGCCGCGCGTTCGCCAAACCCCAGATCATGCTGGTCTCCGGGCGTGCTTGCAGCGGGTCGCGGCCATCCTGCGTCAGCGCCTTGCCCCGGCCATAGATCGAGCGCGCCAGGAAGATCGCCGCCAGCGCCAGACCGAGCGCGCCGAGCGCGATCAACGGCTGGAACTCAGCCACATGCGCGTGTGACACGCTGTATTCCAGGAAGGTGGTGAAGCGATGTGCGCCGAAGATGTTATCCAGCCCCAGCACGTTCGAGGGCACATTGATGAAACCGCCCAACAGGCTCAGCACCGCCAGAATAATCAGCGGGATTGCCATGACCGGGCCGCTCTCGTGCGCATGGTCAGCGGCTTCGGTGCGCGCCTGACCGTAGAAGACCAGTTCCATCTGCCGCCACATGTAGAAGGCCGTGAAGCCCGCCGCCGCCAGCAGCAGACCGAGCGCGATATAGCCAGCAACATTGTTATCCAGGATGCCCACCAGCCACGAGTCGGCCAGGATTTCGTCCTTTGACCAGAAACCCGCGAAGGGGAAGATGCCCGCCAGCGCCAGCGTCCCGATCAGGTAGGTCACATAGGTGATCGGCATCGCGCGGCGCAGGCCGCCCATGTTGCGCATATCCTGCGGGTCGAACTCTTCATCGTGGTGATCGTCGTGATGCTCGTCATGGTGGTCATCGTGGCCGTGCCCATGACCATGCCGTTCGTGCGCCGAATGATGGCCGTGTTCAACGCCGTGAATGACCGAGCCGCTGCCCAGGAACAACAGCGCCTTGAAGAAAGCGTGCGTCACCAGATGGAACATCGCCGCGCCATACGCGCCAATGCCCACCGCCGCGACCATGAAACCGAGCTGGCTGATCGTGCTGTAGGCCAGCACGCGCTTGATGTCCCACTGACCGATGGCGATGAAGCCCGCCACCAGCGCCGTGCTCGCGCCCACCAGCGTGATGACGAAGGCCGTCAGATCGGCGTTGTAGAGGAACACATTGCTGCGAACCATCATGTAAACGCCCGCCGTGACCATCGTGGCCGCATGGATCAGCGCGCTGACCGGGGTTGGGCCAGCCATCGCGTCCGGCAGCCAGACGAACAGCGGAATTTGCGCGGATTTACCTGCCGCGCCCACCAGCATGAACAGCGTGATGATGACCAGCACCGTCTCAATCGGCAGCGTGAACGGGCCGAAATCGACCTCGTGTTTAGCCTTCACCATGCGCTCGGACTGGCCGAAGACGCCCAACTGCTCGGTAGCAATATGCTCGTTATCGGTGTAGACCGGTTCAGCAGCCGCTTCGCCGTGGCCGCCTTCACCCTCTGCCGCAGCAACCGGAGCCGCTTCGCTGTGTTCACCTTCAGCCGCAGCGCCGCCTTCACCTTCGGCGACCGCAGCCGCTTCACCTTCAGCACCGTGTTCGCCACCTTCCTGGAGCATTGCCACATTGGCGATCTCGCCGGGACGGTAGTAATCCAGCGTGCCGAACGTCCAGAAGATCAGGAAGATTGCCATGAGCAGGCCGAAGTCGCCAATACGGTTGACGATCATGGCTTTGCGCGCGGCGTTACTGTTGCGCCAGCCCACGCCTTTGGCCTTGTCGAACCAGAAGCCGATCAGCAGGAACGAGCAGACGCCCACGCCTTCCCAGCCGACGAACAGCATCAGGAAGTTGTTGCCCGTCACCAGGATCAGCATGAACATCAGGAACAGGTTCAGGTAGGAGAAGAAGCGGGCAAAACGGGGGTCATGTACCATGTAGCCGATGGCGAAGATATGGATGACCGAGCCGACGCCCGTCACCACCAGCATCATCGTCACGCTCAGCGTGTCCACGCGCATCTGCCAGGGGATTTCCAGGTTAATCGAACCAATCCGCAGCCAGCCGTCGAGCAGCGGCGGATTCACGATCACGCCCTGGTAATTGTTGCCACCCAGGAAGCTCCACAGCAGCAGCACGACGCCAAACGAGAGCAGCGCCGCCGCCGAACCGATGATACCGGCCCAACGCCCGCCCAGGCGCGGCCCCCAGAACAGGTTAATGACCGTCCCGATCATCGGGATGAAGATCACTAACGTCACTAACTGCGCGTAACTTTCCATAATTCCCTCAGTAATGAGTGATGAGTTGTGAAGTCATGAGTAATGAGTGATGAGAAAACACGGTCATGAGTCTGAACAGCTATCGGTGAGTTGCTATCGAAGGAGAACTCGTCCCTCGGTATTCACCGTCTTCTGCTCATTACTCGTTACTCATAGCTCATCACTCGTCACTTCCTTCTCAGCCTTCCATCTGGTGCAATTCGTCGATGTTGATGCTCTGTTTGGTGCGGAAGATGGCGACGATCAGCGCCAGACCCACCGCGACTTCGGCGGCAGCCACCGCGATCACGAAGAAAACGAACAGATGCCCATCCATCTGATTCCAGTGCCGCGCGAAGGCGACCAGCGCCAGGTTGGAAGCATTCAGCATCAGTTCGACAGACATGAACAACAGGATGGCGTTGCGCCGCAGCAGCACGCCCATCGCGCCCAGGATGAACAACACGGCGCTCAGCATGATAAAGGCTTCGGTTTGTACCATGATCATTCTCCTCGTCGGACGCTAATCGCCCGCTGGTTCCGGCTGCTTCTCTGGCAGTCGCGGCGCCTCGGCATCCGGTCGCAGCACATCCTGCCCGACCTGATCGGAGATCGCCTGCGCCAACGGTTTCATCACGCGGCGGCGAACATCGCGGCGGCGTGGACGGAAATCTTCTTTGTGGGTCAGCACAATCGCGCCGATCATCGCTGCCAGCAGAAGCACGGCGATGAGCTGGAAAGGCAGCATGAAGCGCGTGAAGAGCAGTTCGCCAATCGCGTGCGGCCCGCCGAAGCTGGAGACCGCATCGGTCACGAGCGGCAGCGCCACCGGGCGTACAGTGTCGTCGAATGTGCTTTCCGAGGCCAGCAGCAGGAGCTGTGCCGTCTCGCGTTCGACGCTGTAGATTTCTTCGTTGTTCATGCGGAAGATCGCAGCGCCGCCAGCCGCCGGGGTGAACGCCCACGACTGTACCGAGGTATCCTCGGAAACAGGCGGAAGCTCGACCAGCGTGCCGGGCTGCAGCGCGTTCACAACGACGCGATCATCGCTGGGGTCGCCTTCCGAGCCAAAATCGACCAGATTGACCGCTTCGGTATAAGCATTAAAGAGGGTGATGCGGGTGGTGCGGGCAGGCACCGTCTCCTGATTGTCGGTGATCAGGTTGATCTGCGGCGCGGTGCTGGCATCACCGCCGTAGGCAATCGCCGTGAAGGTGTTGGCTGCGCGCGAATTATCGCCGGGCAGCGTAATGGTTGTGGTCAGCGCGGCAGTGCTGCTGCCTTCCGGGCGCAGTTCCACCGTGTAATCTCCGGCTGGCACGCTGGTGAAGGTCGTGGCCTGGCCGAAGCTCACACCCATCGCGAAGGGCTGTCCATTGGCGTACACATCCACCGTGCCCGCAAACGGCGCGGCATGGACGACGCGCAGCATCGGCGCGCGCGTCACCGGGCCAGTCAGGCTGATCTGGCCGCTGGTGATCGCCAGCCCCGTGACGAGCAGAAAGCCGCCCGCCAGTGCCAGCGCGAGCGGCGCCAGCCAGCGGAACTGCCGGGTGGGTGCTTGCAGCTTCTCCGCCCCCAGGAGCATGATGACGAATAAGAACAAGACCATGATCGCGCCTGCGTAGACAGCGATCTGGATCATCGCCAGGAAGGGCGCATCGAGCATGATATAGAGGAATGCCACGCAGGCAAAGTTGATGACCAGGAAGAGCGCGCTGTGCACAGCGTTCTCGCTCAACAGCATCATCACGGCAGCCGCGACCGCGATGCCGCCGACTATGATGAACAACAGGACTTCCGTCGTCATAGATCAATCCTAAAAGTGGGCGCTGTGCTGATGCTTGTGCAGTTTAGCGCAAAGCGCGCCATAGTTCAAATCGAATTCATTTTCCGTTTGCTGCCCTCACCCACGCTCGCCTGGGCGTTTGCGGGGGCAAGAATAGGGCGCACTGTGGTGGGTGCGCCCTGCTGTTCACTGTGGGAAAGCCCCGTCTAGAGCGGGTTCTCCATATCGGGAATCGGACGGTCAAAGCTGTGCGGCTCGACGCGCTGCGGCGTAGCGGATTTACCCGCGGGCGGCGCTTCGATCAGCATGTCTTTGGTATAAATCGAGTCGCGGCGGTCGGTGAAGCTGAGGCGGTGCTCATGCCCCAGAATGATCGCCTCGGTCGGGCAGGCATCTTCGCAGTAGCCGCAGAAGATGCAGCGCAGCATGTTGATCTCGTAGGTTTTGGCGTAGCGCTCGCCAGGGCTAAAGCGCGCCTCGTCGCTGTTCTCTGCCGCCTCAACCCAAATAGCGTCTGCCGGGCAGGCCGCCGCGCACAACGCGCAACCGATGCACTTCTCCAGGCCGTTGTCGTAGCGCTTGAGGACATGCCGTCCCTTGTAACGCTCGGCGAATTCCTGCACCTGTTCCGGGTACTGAATCGTGACCGGTTCTTCCAGCAGGTGCTTAAACGTCGTGGCAAACCCCTTAATTACATTCATCCGCACCTCGCTCCTTGCAATACGTTCGTGTTCCAGTACTCATCACTACTACTTGGCCTTACGCTCGCGGATCTTGGCGAGCATCGCCTCTTTGTCGAACTTGGCCTTGCCACCCGCGGCGGGCTTCGGCGCGGCGGCCTTCGCTTCGGCGGCGGCAGGTTTCGCGGCAGGCGCAGCAGCTTCCGCAGCCAGCGCGGGCGCGGCGGCCTTCGCTTCGACAGCGGCAGGCTTGGCAGCAGAAGCGCTGGGCAGCGCGGCGGCAGCAGGCGCGGCCTTCAGTGCCGGGGCGGGCGCTTTAGCGGCCTTGTCCTCAGCGATCTTGGCGACGTTATCGAGCTGCTTGATGGTGAAATCTACAATGCCGAACGGGATGGCGATCAGCGCGCCGACCACGTTGAGCGCAGCGTAACCGATACCGCGCTGCTCACCCGTAACAATCGGGTCATTCGCCAGCGCATCGAGCGAGTCTTCCTCCACCTCGTCCTTGTTCGCGCGCGTCAGGTAGATCAGCGCGCCTGCCGTGACGATGAAGAACACCACGCCAGAGACAACCGCATAGACTGTATTGTTCTGGAAGGTATCACCGATCACCAGCGAAACCGCCGTCCAGCAGACCGCGACCAACGCCAGCGGCAGCAGCACTTTCCAGCCGAAGTGCATCAGTCGGTCGTAGCGGATACGCGGCAGAGTCGCGCGAATCCAGACCATGAAAATCAGGAACAGCACGACTTTGCCGATCATCACCAGCGGGCCGAGGATCGGAATGCTGTTGACCAGCCCGAAGCCATCCTGGTAACCGCCCAGGAACAGCGCGGCGAAGATCAGGCTGATGGCGATCATGCCCAGGTATTCGGCCATCATGAACAGCGCGAATTTCATACCGCTGTATTCGGTCATGAAACCAGCAGTCAGCTCCTGCTCGGCTTCCGGCAGGTCGAAGGGCGCGCGGCTGATTTCCGCCAGCAGGGCGATGAACAGCACGGCGGCGGCCAGCGGATTCTGGAAGATGAACCAGTCCCAGATCATCGGCTGCGCGCGGGTGATGTCGCCCAGGCTCATGCTGGCGACGATCATCACGGGCACGGCCATGCACAGACCCAGGCTGAGTTCGTAGCTGATCATCTGCGCGGATGAGCGCAGGCCGCCGAGCATGGCGTACTTGTTATTGCTCGCCCAACCCGCCAGCACGATGCCGTAGGTGCCGATGCTGGTGATGCCCAGGATCCACAGGATACCTACGTTGGGGTCTGCCAGATACAGCGGGATCTGATACCAGTTGCCATCGAACCAGGGGATCAGCAGATCCGGCCCCAGCGGGATGACCGCCAGGACGATCAGCACCGGGACGACCTTGATGCCGGGCGCGAGGAACCAGACCAGCTTGTACGCGCCGGAAGGGACGATGTCCTCTTTGGTGATCAGCTTGATCGCGTCCGCCAGCGGCTGCAGCAGACCAATCGGGCCGACACGGTTCGGGCCGACGCGCTGCTGGAAGAAGGCGATGAAGCGCCGTTCGAGCAGCGTGGTATAAGCGAAGCCCGTGATCACCACGAACAACAGAATCGCCGAGTACAGGAAACCGTGAACGGTCGAACACGCCGAGTTCTGCTGGCAGATGATCACCTGCGCGTCGCCGACGCGGGTGTTCGGGTTGAACAGGAAGTTCAGCACGGAGTCACCCACCGTGAAGATCAGGCCGCCCTGGCCGCTCAGCAGCCGGATGACATCCAGCACGAGCAGGGCGACGAGCGCCAGCGCTACCAGCCCGATCACCACAAAGATCGGGCGGACGCCGCCGGAGCGGGGTTCTTGCATTGTCGTTTCAGCCATAATTTAGCCCCATCGACTCTTTCGGAATAAAACCGTGTGTTTGTACCTCATCCCTGAATTCTCTCCCCCTGGGGAAAGAGGATTTTTCACACCCATCATTCTACCGTAGGGGACGACCAGCCAGGTCGCCCCTACGGCGGGGTGAGGTTCTGGATGTTCCTATACTTTGCTCACTTCGCCTGCGGTGATCGCCAGCGGCGCGGGCGTATCGCTCAGGTGGCGCGGCAGCACCACGACGCCCTTCGGCGCGCCGCCGTTGACGTGCGCGCGGGCGCGGATCGTGACGCCTTCGCCGAACGTGACCTGCACCATATCGCCAGTGCTGATGCCCAGCTTCTCGCCGTCGGCCTTGTTGATCTCGACATAGGCATCCGGCACGCGGGCATGAACCAAAGCGCTGGGGCGGAAGATGCGCTCGCGATTGTACAGGCGCGTGGTCGGCACCACCAGGAGTTTGCCCTTCGGAGCAGCGGCAGCCTTCACCGTGCCCGCGCTCACGCTGCCCTCGTCGGCGGCGCTGGGGATTTGTACGCCCAACCCGCCCTTGTTCTGGTAAGCCGTGCCGCCGTAATACAGGTCGGTACCGCCCACATCCGGGAACTGGCGTTCAACCTTGCCCAGTTCCTGATAACGGCAGTTGGCGAAGGCGGGAACCTTCTGCGAAATCTCCAGCATGACAGCGGCGGCGGAAGCTTTCTGCTTGCCCTGGCCGAGTTTCTCGCCCACGCGCGCCAGCGCCTGCCAGGCCGGGATCGCCTGACCGAGCGGACCCTGCCCGGTATAGAAACGCTGCACGCGGCGTTCGCCATTGACGAACGAGCCATCGCGCTCCGCGAAGCTCTGGATGGGCAGCGCGACCGTCGCCCATTCCGGCACTTCGTCGCGGAACAGCGAGAGGTAAATCACGGTCTTGACCTTGGCGAGCCAGTGTTTGGCGTGCGGGTCATCCAGCAGCAGATCGGCCTGCGCCACGATCAGTACGCGCGGCGGGTTCTGCATGATCTCCTGCGTCGCTTCCGGCGTGAAACCCAGATAATGCTGCCCCATGCCGTTCGGGCCGGGGAAGGTCGCCAGCAGACCGTTGTTGGCCTTGCCAACGTGCCCGGTTTCGATCAGGAAGTTGGCGGCAGACTGCATCAGCGCGCGGCTGCCGTCCAGCGTCAGCCCTTCCGCCCCGGCGACGATCACCAGATTGGCAGCCTCGGCCAGCTTCTTGGCGTAGTCGGGATACTTCTCGCGCAGAATGCTGATGGCGTTGGCTGCATCGTCGTAGTCGTAGCGAACGCTCTCGCTGGCGAAGTCGTCCATGCGCGTCGGGCGGCCATTCAGCACCACCAGATACGCGCCGCGGTCACGCGCCTGCTTGACGCGCAGCCGCCAGATCGGCACTTCTTCTTCGAGGTCACTGGCGACCACCAGCACGGCATCGCCCTTGCCCAGTTTGCTCAGGTTCGTGCCCAGGCCGACGCCGACCTGCGCCACGATATCCGCGCCCGCGTGCGAAGGCGGCCACGCGCCCAGCTTGCTGCCACCCAGCCCGGTGACGAGCTGGCGCAGCGCCCACAGGTCTTCGTTGCTCATGCCGCTGCCCGCAATCGCGGCCACATCGCTGCCCGCCACCCTAAGTTCGTCAGCAGCTTTTTGCAGCGCCTCGCCCCAGCCCGCGGGCGAGAGGCGGTTGCCCGCGCCCAGCAGCGGTTCGAGCAGGCGGGTTTCGGTATCGCGGGTGAAGTGATGGCCGAAACGGGTCTTATCGGAAATCCAGATTTCGTTGACGTATTCGTTCTGGCGCGGCATCACACGCTTGATCTGTGCCTTGCCGCCAAAGTCGCGGTCGAGCCGCGTGCTGAGGCTGATATTCGAGCCAGCCGCGTCGTGCGGGCAGATGCTCGCCACTTCGTTCAGTTCCCAGGGGCGCGCGCCAAAACGGAAGTCGGCAGTGGTCAGCGCACCCACCGGGCAGATGTCGGTGGTATTGCCGGAGAAGTACGAGTCGAAGCCAGGGTCACTGTTGGTGATGATCTGGAGGCTGCGACCGCGTTCGTGGAAGGCCAGCACATCGTCGCCGACCAGTTCGCCCTGGTAGCGCACGCAGCGCGCGCACTGAATGCAGCGCTCCTCGTCCAGGAAGATCAGATCGCCCAGCGGGACGTGCTTATCCAGCTTGAGCTTGTCATCAAAGATCATGCGGCTGCTGCCCGGCCCGTGCGCCATCGTCAGATTTTGCAGCGGGCACTCGCCACCCTTGTCACAGATCGGGCAGTCCAGCGGGTGGCTGGTGAGGATGAACTCGACCACATTCTGGCGCGCTTCATCCACCATCGGAGTATTGGTACGGATCGCCAGCCCATCGCTCACAACGGTGGTGCAGGCGGTCTGCATCTTCGGCATCCAGCGGATCTGTGGATTGCCCTGTTCATCTTTGAGGATGGTCTTGGTTTTAGGGTCAAAGGCCGAACCCATTTCGACGAGGCACATGCGGCACATGCCGACCGGCGCCATCTTGGGGTGGTAACAGAACACCGGGATGTCGTTACCGATCCATTTGGCGACATCCACCAGATTTGTGCCCGCTGGCACCTGGTACTCTTTGCCGTCAATATAGATTGTGACTGTATTGGTTTTGGTTGCTGTCGTTACCATCGCCTACTTCCGCAACTTTCCTGCATTAGAAACAGGGCACTAGTGTAGCGAAATCTTTGTGAAAATACGAACCCAGTCTTTTAAATACGGACGCCCCGTTGGGCGCCCTTACAAAACCTAATTTTTCATACAGATTTGGGCATTATGCCCATTCGCTGCGGTGGCGTGTCAGTGTCGCCTCGGCCTCTGCCACCGTCGCGGCATACTCAAACGGGTACGTATCAACGAGGTGCGGGTACAGCATTTCCAGCATTTCCCCGACTGCTTTCATCACCTCCGGCACGCCCACGTACAGCGCGATGCCCATGTTGGGGTGATTGTACTCCGCCGCCTCGATCAAACGATCCAGGAAGCCATCCGGAAAACTCTCGTTGTGCCGAAAGTCAAGAATAAAGTCTACCTTGTGACGCACGCTGTACATCATGACCAGCGTGTCCTCGTAGCGCGCCTCGAATTCCTCCCAGACCCATTCGCCCACGAATTCGTACTGGATGATGGTCTGGTCGTCATCATACCAGTGGACTTTAATTGACATAGCACTAATCCTCCGAGTTAACCTTAACTCATTATTGAGGTAAGTGCCCCTTTCATAGTCCTAAAGTCACGTTGATAAACCACAAATCTTAAGCCTTGCAGTGCGCGATCCTGAACAACCTGGGCGATGATGCCCCAATCAGCCGTCGAAACTTCGTGAGAGGCCAGCGCCAACGCCTGCTCGAAGTCCACACTCGCCTGCTGGTAATCACGCGCTTCCAGGTAGAGTTCGCCGCGCAGCACATAATTCATGGCGGCGTCCGGGTGTTTCTCAATCGCACGGTTCAGGTCGGCCAGGCGCATCTCCAGTTCTGCGGCGTCCGGCCTGCCCATCCCGGTCAACCGCCGCAGGCGCTGCCACGGGCTTTGCCGGGACTGTTCCGGGGCGGCAGACTGCATGTCGATCTCAGCCGCATCCGCGACAAATGAGACTTCCACTTCCGGCTCTGGCACGAGCACATCCTCAGCCGGGGCCTCTGCTACCTGCTCTACCGAATCAAGCGAGGCCACTGGCACGTCGTCCGTCGGGGGTTTCTCCCAGACAGGCTGCGCGTCATCCAATGGCCTCTCGTCATTCATATGCTTCCCTTAGCTCGCCGCGCCGCGCGCGGGCTTGCTGCTGCCGCTGGCAATGTGCTGGCGGAAGTCTTCCGGGAAGTTCTTGATCGTGTGGATGATCGGATTGGCGGCGAAATCGCCGAGCGCGCACAGCGTCACGCCCTGCATGTTCTTGGCGATGTTATTGATCAGGTCAATGTCCGACATCTGCGCGCCGCCCGCCATGATGCGGTCGATCACTTTGTCCAGCCAGTATGTACCTTCGCGACAGGGGGTGCATTTGCCGCAGCTTTCGTGCTTGAAGAACTTGGTCACGCGCGAGGCAACCCAGGTCATATCGACCGTCTCATCCATGACGACAATCGAGGCCGACCCCAGGATCGTCCCGGCCTTGGCCATGTCTTCGTAGGTCAGCTTGACATCGAGCATCTCGTCGGTCGCCTTCATGATCGGCCCCGACCCGCCCGACGGCAGGATACCCTTGATTTTCTTGCCATCCGGGATGCCGCCCGCGTGTTCAAACAGCAGTTCGCGCATCGTCAGCCCGAAGGTGAACTCATAGTTACCCGGACGGACGACATGACCGCTGACGCAAAAGACCTTCGTGCCCGGCGACTGCTCGGTACCCATCGATTTGTAGGCCGCCGCGCCGTTGTTGATGATCCAGGGCACATTCGCCAGCGTCTCGACATTGTTGATGACGGTCGGCTCACCGTACAAACCGCCGCCCTTGTTAGCCGGGAATGGCGGACGCACGCGCGGCTGGCCGAGCTTGCCTTCCAGGCTGTTGAGCAGCGCGCTCTCTTCGCCACAGATGTACGCGCCTGCGCCCAGATGCGTATACACCGGGCACGAATAACCTGAGCCGAGGATATTGTCGCCAGCATAGCCCGCCTTGACGGCGTCCGCAATGGCCTTATCGACCTCGTGCGCCAGATCCCAGAATTCGCCGCGCAGGTAGATGTAGACCGCCTTCGCCTGAATCGCATAGGCACAGATCAGCGCGCCTTCGATCAACTGGTGCGGGTTGGTCTCCATGATCTCGCGGTCTTTGAACGTGCCCGTCTCGCTCTCGTCGCAGTTGACGGCCACATACTTGACCGGCTCGTTCTGCGGGATGAAGCTCCACTTCAGCCCCGTTGGGAAACCCGCGCCGCCGCGCCCACGCAGGTTCGAGGCTTTGACTTCCTCGATCACCTCGGCAGGCTTCATGCTCAGCGCCTTCTTCAGCGCAGCGTAGCCGCCGTTTTCTTCATAGGTCTTCAGCTTGTGGATGTTTTTAACTTCGCGCCCACGTAACAGGATGTACTTCTGGTCCATGCGTCAATCCCCGTTATGCTTCTTTGGCGGCATCGGCGCGCCACTGCGCGAGCAGTTCGCGCATCTTCTCTTTATTCAGCTTCTCATGAAAGTGGAAGTTGCATTGCAGCATCGGCGCTTTGTCACAGGCCGCCAGGCACATGACGTGTTCGACTGTGAACAGGCCGTCTTCGGTCGTGCCGCCGTCGTCTACGCCAAGTTCCTGCTTGAGTTCTTCATAGAAATCGTCGGCCTTGTTCAGCGCGCAGGCCAGGTCGGTGCAGACTTGCAGCCAGTACTTGCCCTTAGGCTGCTCGGAGTACATGGTATAGAAGCCCGCGATGGACTTCACCTGCGTTGGGTCTATCTCGCACAATTCGGCGACTTCCTGGATACCTTCCGGCGAAACCCAGCCGTACTCTTCCTGGGCGATATACAACAGGGGCATGACCGCCGAACGTTTATCGGGGTACTTGCTGAACGTCGCTTCAATGCGCTTGGCGTACTTCTTGTCTTTGATTGACATCATCTGTTTCCTTCAACAGGCGGCATTTCTTCCACAATTCCCCACCAGGACTCAAGCCTGTTTCATTCCCCCTCTCCCCAGGAAGAGGGGGCCGGGGGTGAGGTTCTTATCGGTCGCAGTCGCCCAAGACCACATCCACGCTGCCGATGATCGCCACCAGATCGGCAATCAGATGCCCCTGCGTCATGATGGGGAGCGAACTGATATGCACGAACGACGGCGTCTTGAAGTGAATGCGGCGCGGTTTCGTCCCGCCTGTGCCATGCAGGTAGACGCCCAGCTCACCGCGCGGGCTTTCAATCGCCACGAACACTTCTTCATCCGGCGCAGAGAAACCTTCCGTCCACAGCTTGAAGTGGTGGATGACCGCTTCCATGCTCTGTCCCAGTTCGGCGCGCGGCGGCGGCACGAACTTGCGATTCTCGGAACGGAACGGCCCCTTCGCGGGCAGCTTCTTCAGCGCCTGCTGAATGATCTTGACGCTCTCGCGCATCTCCAGGATGCGAACGAGATAACGGTCATAAACATCGCCATGTTCGCCGACGGGCACGTTGAAATCGAACTGCTCATAGCTGCTGTAGGGCATGGTCTTGCGCAGATCCCAGTTGACGCCGCTGCCGCGCAGGCTCGGCCCACTGATGCCCCAGGCCATCGCCTGTTCCGGCTCGATCACCCCGATACCCTGCGTGCGGTCAATCCACAGCGGGTTCTTGGTTAGCAGCCGTTCATAGTCATCAATCTTCGGCTGGAAATATTCCAGGAAGGATTCGAGGGTCTGCAGGAAGCCCTCCGGGAAGTCGCGCCAGACGCCGCCGGGACGCATGTAGCTGCCCATCAGGCGCTGGCCGGAGAGCGTCTCGAACATCTTCAGGATCATCTCACGCTCGCGGAAAGCGTAGAGGAACACGCTCATCGCGCCCATGTCGATGGCGTGCGTGCCCAACCAGACGAGGTGGCTGTTCAGGCGCGTCAGTTCCAGGCAGATCACGCGCATGATCTGCGCGCGATACGGCACTTCCAGGCCGACCAGCTTCTCAACTGCCAGGCAGTAGCCCATGTTGTTGGACATCGGCGCGAGATAGTCCATGCGGTCGGTGAGCGTGACGCCCTTTTCGTAGGTCTTGGACTCGATGGTCTTCTCGATGCCCGTGTGCAGGAAACCGACATCGGGCAGACAGGTGACGATTTCTTCGCCATCCAGTTCCAGCAGCACGCGCAGTACGCCGTGCGTGCTGGGGTGATGCGGCCCCATGTTGAGCAGCATCGTCTCGCCCGTGATGGCGCGTTCGCTCACCAGCCCTTTGAGATCATCCAGGCTGCCTTCCCACTTGAATACCTGCTCCATCGTCTCTGGAGCGCTTTGTACGGCCATCGCTACCTCTCCATCCTATTCCGTCGCGCGCGGCTTATGCTTCATGATTTCTTCGGCGTTGAACGAGAACATCACCGTCTCATAGCCCAGCGGGTAATCGCGGCGGTGCGGGTGTCCCTGCCAGTCATCGGGCATCATCAGGCGGCGGCTGTCCGGGTGTCCTTTGAAGTCGATGCCCATCAGATCCTGAGCTTCACGCTCCAGCCAGTTCGCGCCCGGCCAGACGCCCGTGACCGTCTCGACCGTCGGCTCATCTTCGGCCAGATAGACTTTCAGGCGCAGGCGGCGGCGGTAGAGCATCGACAACAGGTGATAGCTGACGCCAAAACGCCCCGGACGGTTGTAATCCGGCCAGTAGTCCACCGCGCTCACATCAGAGAGGACGTTATACACCAGCCCTTTGGTGTCGCGCAGATACTGGGCGACACGCACCAGATACTCCGGCTTGAGGACCAGAGTGGTATCGCCCGCGTACTCGCGAACGTCGTCAATCGCATCAGGGAAGGCCGCTTTGACCGCTGCTGCCGGGTCGAGGGCTTGTGGAATGCTCATCTTTCAATCCTTCAGTAATACAGCGCTGACCTTCTGCCACACTGTTCTTGTGTTCCCCTCACCCTGAGGGAGAGGGGCTAGGGGTGAGAGCTAGACCCGAATGGCCTCTTGTGGCGCAGCCCAGTGACGGATGCTGTCGCCCTTGATCTTTTCGTGCAGCGTGATGATTCCGTGCAGCAGTTGTTCCGGACGCGGCGGGCAGCCCGCCACATAGACATCCACCGGGATCACCTCGTCCACGCCCTGCACCAGCGCGTAGTTGTTGTACACGCCGCCGCAAGAGGCACAGTCACCCATCGAAATCACCCACTTGGGGTCGGCCATCTGATCGTAAAGCTGGCGCACGACGGGAGCCATCTTGCGCGTCAGCCGCCCAGAGACGATCAGCAGGTCGGCCTGGCGCGGGCTGGCGCGGTTCAGTTCCATGCCAAAGCGCGACAGGTCATAATTCGACGCCTGCGTGCCCATGTATTCGATGGCGCAGCAGGCCAACCCGAAGAGCAGCGGCCACATCGCGCCGTTACGTCCCCAGTTGATCGCCGTATCCAGCGTGGTCGTCACCACGCCCAAATTGCCCAGTTTAGAACTGATTACTCCCATTCCAGCGCTCCCTTCTTCCACTCATAGATAAACCCAATCGTCAGAATGAATAAGAACACACCCATCACCAGCAGGCCGTACACGCCCAACTCACGGAGCTGTACCGCCCAGGGGAGGAAGAAGATCACTTCGACATCGAAGATGATGAACAACACGGCGATGAGGTAGAACTTGACGGGCAGGCGGCGGATGGCCGGGCCGATGGGCTTCATGCCGCTTTCGTAGGGGGCGGCTTTGCGCGTGGATGGCCGTAACGGGCCGAACAACCGCGAGATGATGATAACGATGAAAGCAACGAGGATGGCTAAAGCAGTGAGCGCCCCAACAGGCGCGAATTCTTGCAAAGTCATAGTGCGGCTCCGTAACGGACTTTGTTCAATTCTGAACAAATAGACCTAAAAAGAGTAGCATAGCGCTACAGTACTGTCAAACAGATTTTACCCACTGCTCAGCCTGAAAAGCAACCTTTGTTACACCCCGGACTCCATTCACCGGATTGCCCATCAAACGCTAAGCGAATAGCCGGTTGGTCGTTGGCGCAAAGCCCTTAGCCACAGCGCTGAATGACAAGCCACCAGACAGTAGGTTTTCGATTGTGAGGGATAAACCGATGAGAAAATGCCTGATTGTCGCCGGGGAATTATCCATCAACAGGCAAGGCACGATGAAACGAACAAAATGGGCGTGGCGCGGTTTGTAGGGGCACAATACACACTGCGCCCCTACGGAGGTCTATCGATTTGCCATGATTGTGGCTTGTTTTCAAGGAAGGATCAGCACGAAGCGCATATATCCTTCTACACAGATCCGGCAATGTCTTGTTCACCGATCCCTTAGTTGCGCCGCCCGAACAGGCGCAGCAGGAACAGGAACAGGTTGATGAAATCCAGATACAGCGTCAGCGCGCCATAGATACTCAGCTTGAGCATGATGCTGCCGTCCGCGCCAATCGTCGGGTCGGCGGCCAGCATCTTAAGCTTCTGCGTATCGTAGGCCGTCAGCGCCGTGAACAGCACCACGCCGAACAGGCTGATCAGGAAATCGAAGCCGCTGCTGCGCAGGAACAGGTTGACCACGCTGGCGATGATCAGACCGATCAACCCCATGATCAGGTAACTGCTGTAGCGCGAAAGATCAATTTCGGTGAAATAGCCGATGGCGCTCATCGCCGCGAACAGGAAAGCTGTCGTCAGGAAAGCATTCGAGATCGCGCCCAGGTCATACACCAGGAAAATCAGCGAGAGCGTGAAGCCATTCAAGGCAGCATAGCCGATGAACATCGCCATCGCCATCCCCGGTGACATACGCCGGAGCGCCGCCCCCAACGCGATGACCAACGCGAATTCAGCGATGATCGCGCCGAAGAAAATCACGCGGTTGAACGCCAGTTCCAGGATAGCAGGCGTGTTGACGGTGATCAGCGAAATGACAGTCGTGACGAGCAGGCCGAAGAACATCCACAGATAGACATTGCGCATCAATGGGCGGATTTCCACCCGCAGCCCGCCCAGCGGCAGGCTATCCGCACGAGAACCAAACCACTCAGACATGGTGATGTACTCCATCTTTGACAGTACGGTCACCTTCTATGATACTGCTACTGAGCGCTTTTGCACCCTACTATTTGGGGGAGTGGGCATGAACAGCATAGCAAGCCTGGACGACTGGCGCGCCAGCGGCGAAACCATCAGCATCAAGGGACAGCGTATCTTCGCGACGGTCACGGGGACGGGAAACCCGGCGCTGCTGCTGCACGGCTTTCCCACCGCATCCTATGATTATGCCCGCCTGCTGCCGCTGCTCGCGCCGCACCTGCGCCTGATCGCTTTCGACTTCCTCGGTTTCGGCTTCTCCGATAAGCCGCGTCCACACACCTACTCGCTGTTCGAACAGGCCGACATCGCTGAGGCCGTCGCCGTGCACTACGGGGCGCAGCGCTGCACGATCATCACGCACGACATGGGCAACTCGGTGGCGCTGGAACTGCTGCGGCGCGGGACTCTCACCGTCGAGCGGCTGGTGATGCTCAACGGCAGTGTGCTGCTCAAATACTACCGCCCGCTGATCACGCAGCGCCTGCTGCTGCACCCGGTCGTTGGCCCGCTGATCACGCGCTTCCGGCTGATCAACCGCGCGGCCTTCGCCCGACAGTTCAGCACGCTGTTCGCCGCGCCGCCCGCTGACGCCGAGATTGACGCCTTCTGGTCGCTGATCAATCATCACGATGGCGCGG
>JAEUQX010000352.1 GCA_016788625.1 Anaerolineae bacterium | reverse complement strand
ATTCTTGAGCGAGTTCCAGCATATACGGGATTTCTGCCGAAAGATTCGCGGCTTCGACCAACAAGGCCGAGTCAATTTGAACCGACCGCATCTGCGCAAGGACTTCTTGTGCCGTGAAGTTACGGTAAAGAATCGTATCTTCCGGCGAGAGCCAGTGATACGACAATCTGCTGAGATCCCACAGGTGAAGATGTGCGTCCAGTACTGCCATAACTGCTTGTAACCGCCTGATAGAAGTGATACACTATCAATTATAATTTATCCGAGAGCCACTGCAAGAAGATGATCGCGATACACATCCCGGACAACGCCGCCCCCACTTTGGTATACGCCCGTGAAGAACTGGCGCATTGGCTGAGTACACAGTTTGATGAACAGAGCTTTCCGTACACATTCACCCTAACCGCCAATCATGAACTGCCGCCATTTTCCTGGTCGATCACATCCCGGCAGCAGCATATCCACATCGAAGGGCACGACGCTGCCTGCGTGCTGCACGGCGTTTACACGCTTCTGGAACGCGCTGGATGCGTCTTTGAGATCGACGGTCAGCACTGGCGCGCGGATGCCAGCCTGGATCACTGGCGCGAGTGGTCATCCGTCATCCAGCCTGCCGTGAACTGGCGCGGGATTCGCCAGCACCTCAATTTTCCGATGGATATTTCCAGCTATTCGCTCCAGGAAGCGCTGGCGTATATCCGCAGCCTGGCGCGACTGCGTTTCAACCACATCACTTTTCATTCTTACCCCGACCAGTGGTACGAAGTGCCGCTGCCGAACGGCAGCACGCGCCGCGCCGGTTACTATTTCTACGGGCAGCGCCATGATCTGCCCGACCACCCGCTGCGAACGGTCATTCGCAATCAGCACACGTTCTGCATCCCCGAACATGAACGCGAGCTTGATGATGAAGCGAAGAACAGCCGCAATGCCATCGCCTGGCTGCAAGCCGTGGTGGCGGAGGCCAAACGGGTAGGGCTGCGGGTACAGTTTTCGTGCGAACTGCGCGAACGCGACCTGGCTGAATCGCTGGCGACGGTTGCCAGCATCCTGAAGGATTACCCGCAGATTGACGTGCTGGAAATCATCACGCAGGAATCGGGTGAGTGGGGGCACGCGGCTCCTGCGGAAACGCTGCGCAAGATCGCCGCCGAGCATTTCCCCGGTTCGCTGGCCGACGAAACGATCACGCCTCACCTGGTAGATGGTCAGAAAGACCTCGATAGGCTGATGCTGGAAATCGCGCACGCGATACAGGTGTTCACCACGCTGCGGGAATCGGGCAAAGCGCTGCCGCACCTGGCGCTCGGCGTGTACTGTACGGTGCGTTCTGATCACGCAGTCATCATGAATCTGCTGCGCCGCTATACGCCGTCCGGCGTCAGCTATGCGCTGCTGTTTGATCACGGCAACCGCGCCGTCGCGCGCAACCTGAGCGATTTGCAGCTCACCCGCGCCGACTGGCAGCGCAGCATGATCTACAGTTGGGTCGAATTCGACGGCACGATTTACCTGCTGCAAAACGCGCTGGAAGGCATCCACCAACTGGTCAAGCTGGCTGCGGAAACGAACGCCGGAAGCCCGATTCACGCACTCAGCTTCAATCATTGGCGCACCGCCGAAAACCGAACGCCGCTGCGCTACGCCGCGCAGATGATGGTCGAGGGGCTGCTCTCGCCCGAAGCCTTCTACCGGGAGTATGCGCGCAGCCTGTCGATTGGCCGCGAACCGGATTACGCTGCTGCCATGCAGATCATTGATGATGCGGATACCCAGGCACGCGACCAACTGCCGAACGTGGGATTTTGTTATGTCGGCTGCTGGGGCAGCCAGGGCCTGGGCTACTACGGCGTGTTCAAGGCAGATCGCTTGCAGTTGGTGCGCAGCCACTATGAAGATGCCCACCGCCTGCTTACGGCCTGCGCACAGGCCACCCACTCCAGCGCTGGCGCGTCCTATCTGGCGTTTCTGCTCAACCGCACGCGGTGTACGGTGGTGTATTTGTCCGCCCTGGAAACCGCTGTACAGCTTCAGGCGCTGTGCGCGGATCGTTTGCCGTCTGAACTTGACGACCATGACAAGCGCGCTGTCATGGCGATTTGTGATGCGTCACTGGCACAAATGGAGGATTACATGACGCTGCACGCACAAATGCTGCCAGATAGAGGCAGTGAAGGCACGCTGATCAGTTTCTATTACACCCCGCCCGCCGTCCTCAAACGGATTCGCGCCGAGTTCAGCGGGATTGGAAATGCCGTACAAGCCGCCTCGGCCCATGATGCGCCGCCTTCACCCATCTGGATGGAGGAGTGATTATGCGGTTAGGGGTTATTGGACTGATCCCATCCGATTTTCTTGCTGCTGATGATGCGCTCATGGAACATATTCGCGGCATGGGCTTTACTGGGGTTGCCGCGCATATCTCCGGGGACCCGCACGAGTTCGACCCGGCGGCGCTGCGGCATCTCGCTGCGCTGCTGAAGCGGCATCAAATCCGTTTTGTCCAGCTTTGGGGCTGGTATCCCTCACTCGTCTCGACCGATCAGGCAGTTCGCGCTGCCGGAATCGCTGCCGCCAGTACGATCATTCGCCTGGGCGCAGAGTTCGGCGCAGAGATGATCGGACTGCGTCCCACCAGTATGAGTCCGCATGGGCCATGGTCGCCGGATGGGCGAAACTACCACGCCGACACCCGCGCGCGCCTGATCGACAGCCTGGCACAGATCGGGCAGACCTGCGAAACCTATCAGATGCGTGTTGGCCTGGAATGCCATGCCTTGACCGCGCTCAGCACGCCTACAATCACGCGGCAAATTCTGGAGGCGGTCGGTTCGCCCTGGTTAAAAATAAACTTTGACCCGATCAATTTCCTTGCCGATCTTCCCACCGCCTATAAC
>JAEUQX010000246.1 GCA_016788625.1 Anaerolineae bacterium | reverse complement strand
AGTGACGACTGCGGCTATCCAGGCCAGTTCTGTGCTGTACTGGATTGCAATCGTTGATGCCACCAACTGTTCGCCATCGAACAGGCCGAACGCACCCTCGCCACCCCAGCGGATGAACTGCTTCCAGTTGGTCAGGTCTTGCTCCCACCCGACCGAGGCCACTAGAGCGCAGCCGCCTTCCGCGTCAGACGGCTGCAGCCGCCGTAGTTGCAGATCAGCGTGTGACATGGCTTGCTTCCGGGGCAGGGGTACGCCGCAGCCAACTGAGGAGCGGCAGGTTGACGATGCCGATGCCGCCGATGATCAGCGCCGCGCCGATCAGCAGCCGGATGTCTACCGCTTCATTCAGCACAATTGCGCCCAGCGTCAGGCCGACCAGCGGCACGATGTAGGTCACCATCGAGGTGCGTGCGGCACCCAGCACATTCACAATCGGGTAGAACAGCATGTACGCCACCCACGTGTTGACGAAGCCCAGCATCAGCGCCGAGAACAACACGTTCGGACGCAGATCGCTCAGCAGCGTGTTCGGCTGCCCGCCCATCGCAGGTGAAACCACCATCAGGATGCCCGTCGCAATCGCTGCTACGGTCATCGCGCCTGCCGCGACCACGATCGGGTCAAGCCGGTTTTGTATCGCTTTACGTCCATAGACGCCACCCAACGCGTAACAGAATGACGCCGCGACGATGGCAAGCTGCCCCAGCAGATCGCCCGTGATGATTGACCCCTCCTGCCAACTGCGGCTGGAGAGCAGCACCACGCCGATGAAGCCTGTCACCAGACCGACCACCTTCTTGCTGTTGATGCGCTCGTCCGTGAAGGCGAAATGGGCTACGACCAGCGTGAAGAGCGCCGCCGTGCCTTGCAGCACGCTCGCCAGGCCGCTTTCGACGCTCGTCTCGCCCCAGGTGATCAGCACGAAGGGCAGTACCGTGTTGACGATGCCCAACACCAGCAGCGCGCGAATGCCCGCCCAATCGGTCGGCAGCCGTTTGCCGCGCAGCAGCACGATCACGTTCAGGCCAACGGCGGCGATGCCCGTGCGGATGAACACCAGTTGGAACGGCGTCAACTGCTCGACGCCGACGCGGATGAACAAAAAGGATGATCCCCAGATCAGGCCAAGAGCGACGAACGCCGCCCATGCTTGTTTTGTTGTCAACTCTACCTCCCCGCCAATATCTCCATCAGGATAGGACTGATGTTCTAGCCTGTCAATCTGTGCTGGTGCTACTTGGATTTTGCTTCATGGGGGAGGCTCACACCGCGCATATTGCCGGGCATTCGCGCTGGAAGAGCGCCCGACGCCGCAGCCACATCTGGCGTGAATCAGACGTTACCCAGCGTCTTCAACCGTTCCAGTCGCGTTGGTTCGTTCGCCACCAGCCATTGATCCTGCGCGAGTTCGAGGTAGGTCAGCCCTGGCGAACCGCTCCTCATTCAAAGTTCGCCAATTGCTTCTGTACAAGATGCGGGGTTCTCACCTGATAACCACCTTAGCCATTGCCGCGCAGAAACATAGTAACTACTTCTCAACAACTCGCTTGCCTCCTCTCGGTATGTCTCTACGGTGTAATATCTGACGTATTCAACCAGGAATTCCTGCATTACATTGGCAATTCGACAGTCTTCAGAACTTGGAAACGTCAAGAGCAAAATCATATTCAAGTCGCGATAGAAGAAGAAAATGTTGCTATCGTAGAAACCATTGACGGCACGGATAGTAACCGGACTGCCCAGATAGGTTATTACCTCATGAGCCAAGACTGGACGGTTTGGTTTAATCCTCATCCATTCAATAATATTGTTTTTAAATGCTATCCCGTTATCAACAATGAAGCTCCCTGCAAATGTCGTGTCGCTCCAATAAAAGTCGATGAACTTGCTTGAATCTGAAAGTCCATAAGGAGAGAAATCCATTACGGTTTCAAGATACTTTAGATCGGTTTCTTGAACCTCAATGAATTCATTCCAAAAAACACCTTCATGCGACGAAAACATTGCCCTCACATCTTCAATGGTGCTTACTCCCGCCTCCAGTCCGAACCAACATGGCGGCGCACACTGGCTTGTATCAAAGATGGTGGGGCCGAGCGCTGGCTCTTCATCAATTTGTGGCTGCTGTTTTGGCAACGGTTGCGTATTACCCAGTAAGCCAATCACGAACACGGCAACACTGGAAACTGTTGACATTCTTATACTGCGGAATTGTGAAGTCATCGTAGTTTCCTTGGAGACAGGTCGTTACCCGTTACCCAGCGTCTTCAACCGTTCCAGGCGCGTTGGCTCGTTCGCCACCAGCCATTGATCCTGCGCGAGTTCGAGGTAGGCCTGGCGGAAGTACGGCGCAGCTTCGTCCAGTTCCCCTTTGAGCAGCAGACACTCGCCCAACTCTTCATAGACGTAGCCGTCGCGTTCGCCGCTGGTCGTCAGTTCGCGCAGCAGCCCGCGCTGAATCACCAGCGCCTCTTCCAGCATTTCGAACGAGCGCAGCGCCCGCCCGATACTCCAGCGCGCCACGCGAATGGTATACGGCGTGCCATACAATTCGTGCCACACCTGGGCGCGCATGAACAGATCGAGCGCTCGGTCGTACTGTCCTAAGTCGTGATATGTCCAGGCCAGATTGTTGTAGAGCGAACCGAGCCAGCGCCGCGCCTCTGGTTGCTCGCTGTTCTCGGCCATTTGCAGCGCGCGTTCGTCCCAGGCGATTTGCTCCTCTAGCGGTTCGATGATGCCCATCATGTGCGCAGCATCGACGGCCAGATTGTCGTCACCTGCTGTTCGCGCTGCGTCCCACGCCTCCAGGAACAACGGGCGCGCCTGCTCCGGCTGCCGTGCTGAGTTGTAAACCCGCCCACGTTCCAGCAGGTAGCGCACCCGCGCGATAGGGGTCTGGTCGCTCAGCATCGGCTGTACGCCGTTCAAGGTCTCGTGCGCTGCATCGAACTGGCGCTGCAAACCCTGCGTCCGCGCGATCTGCGTCAGCAGTTGGGCGTGATAGTCGGCGTTGCCGGACGCTTGAGCGGCGGGCAGCAGTTCACGGAAGCGCGTTTCGCTGACAGCAGGCTGCTGGTAATCCCAGAGCGCATCAAAATCGGGCAGAGTAGGTGAGGTGCTGTCCATTGCAAATGCCTTTCGCTACATCCTCCGACAGTGCCAAATCAGGGTTGTAGAACATTCAATCAAGATGCTGGTCGTCAGAAAACTCAACGCGCGATTTGGTGCATCGACTTTACATTAAGTTTATACATCGTTTGCTTGCACTTTACACCTGATCTTCATGATTTTGTAGATTTTAGTTGATTTCTCAATAAAGGTAAGGCAATCTTGAAAGCAAAAGTCCCGGTCCTCATATGTCTGCTCGTGATCCTCACATTGACCGCTGCTGGAATCACTCAGGCCCAGCGCCCTGGCGGCAGGCCAACTCCGTCTGGCGGCCAGCGCCCTGACCTGCAGATCACCCCTGCGGCGACCTTAGGCAGCGTCACACTTCCAACCGCGCCGGATCTCAGCGGCCTGCAAGCTACCCTGACCGCGATCAGTCCGGCGTTTGATGGCACGCTGACCATCCCGGTCACGATCCCGCCCATGAATTCATCCGAAGAAGCCGAAGCTGTGATCACTGATTTCGCCAGTGTTCATCTCGGGCTGGCGCTCGATCTGCTCTACGCAGGCCAGTATGGCGGCGGTCGCCTGGCAACACAGTCCAGCGACGATGCATTGGATGCGGTTCTGACGCAGCTCCCGGCAGAAGTGCAGCAGTATCTGGCCGCGCTGCAAAATCTGAGCGGAGATGTTTATTGGGGCGTTTTCGCGAGTGGGGTTGGCGCTGCTGGGCTGGGGGACTGCACCGGGTCGAACTGCTCGATTGACATGGACAACCTGGACTTCTACATCACCAACGTTTCCGGCGGCCTCTATGCGCTGTACACAGCCGCCGCGCCTGCCAGCGCCGCTGATGCGCTCAACCTCGTCCTGGCCGTCTATCCAGGGCTGGCGGACGCTGGCTTGCAGCAGATTACCACTGAAGCCGGTTATGCTTTTGAGGCCGTCGGGCTGTCGGGCAGCAGCGCCACGTCAAGCCTCTATTACGCGGGCACGATCAGCAGCGGTGGGCAAACGCTGATCTATGCGCTGGTCGCCGTTGGCCAGGGTTACGTTGACCTGATGCGCTGAGTGCGGTAGGGCGGATGCCATTTGGTTTCCGCCCTCACATCATTGTCCGCTGGGAATGCAGCGCTCGCCGCGTACTACTCCCACTTCCGTTCGTCACGTACCGCGCGCTGCGCCGCGTTGATCTCGCCGGTCGCGACGAACAGAACTTCGTCGATGCGCAGGCGGATTGCAGTCTCGGCCAGCTTCTTGATCTGTTCATCCAGACCATCGCCGCTCGCGCCTTCGTGCAGTTCCACTTTCAGCGTGACGACATCGCGATTTTCCGGGCGGGTGATGATGGCTTGCAGGTTCTTGATCTGCGGGAAGATCGTCTTGGCGGCCATCAACTGGTTAGGGTGCAGGAACATGCCGCGCACCTTGACCGCCTCGCCGCTGCGCCCGAACAGGCCGAGAAGCTGCTGGCTGCACCCGGCAGCAGGCTGCGGCGCCAGCGCGCCCAGGTCACCCGTGCCGAAGCGCACCAGCGGGTAGGCTTTGTTGAACGTCGTCGCCACGATCTCGCCCGTGCTGCCCGCTTCGAGTGGTTCGCCCGTCTGCGGATCGCAAATCTCCAGGTAGAGCGTATCCATGATGCAGAAACCCTGGATGTCATCGCGCGTGTAGCCGACGAAGCCCAGGTCTGCCGTGCCATAGGCCGAAGTGGTCTTCATGCCATACTCGCCCTCGAAGCGTGCCCGCTGCGCCGGGGTATACGGCTCGGCGGAGAACAGCGCCTTTTTGATCGGCGTCGCTTCTTTGGGGATGCCCATCTCCAGCATCTTATCCAGCACGGTCATCAGAAAGCTCGGCTGGCCGACGAAGCCCGTCGCGTTCAGTTTCAGCGCCATCATGATTTGCAGTTCGGTATTGCCCGGCCCGGTCGGCAGCACGGTCGCTCCGCACGCGCGCAGCGCCTCATCGAGCAGCATCCCTGCTGGCGTCAGGTGATACATGAAGGTGTTCAGCACGCGGTCGCCGCGCCCAAAGCCGACATACTTGAACGCTGCCAGGCTGGCTTCCGCCGCTTCGGGGTTGGGCGGCTGCGGGTCGTAGATCGGCCCCGGTGAGATATAGATGCGTGGCAGTGTATCCGGGTCTACCGCTAGAAATCCGCCGAACGGCGGGTTTTCTTCGTGGATTTTCACCAGCGCGTCCTTGTTAGTCACCGGGATTTTCCGCAGGTCGGCGGCGGACTGGATGTCGGCAGGCGTCACGCCCGCGCCGTCCAGGATGCCCTTGATGGCGGGCGCGTGGGCGTAGGCGTGGGCGACTAAATCACGTATGCGTTGGTCAAGCGTGGTCAAGTATTGCTCCTTTGTTTAATCTTTTATCCAGAATGTTTGACCTCTGAAGTCTTCCAAAGTGTATTTCTCTGCAAAGTAGGCTAGTTTGCGTATCTGTCCGCCGAAGTCATCCGTTTTGCCTGTCCAGCAGATGACGCCGGAGTGATCGGTCTGTGTCATGGCTTTCCCAGCGAATGGGCGGTCACAGGTCACCAGTACGAGCTTGTGTTCGGTGGCATAATGCAGGTGCTCGCTCAGATCATCTTTTTCAACCATTTCGACATCTACGGCCATGACGACTTGATAGCCCTGTGATTCAAGTGCGCTGGCAACCTTACGCGACATATGCTCATCGAAGTAGTAGCTAACTGTCTCGGCCATAGTGCTTGTACTGTTCTTCCATCAGCCGCGCTTCCGTCTCTTCAGCGGATTCCACTTCGGGCTGATGCTGCTGGTAATACAGCAGCGCAGCCAGCACTTCCGTCTCGCTCAGGGTGAACTGATACGCCAGTTCCTGGATGCCCCAGCCTTCACTGCGGGCGCTGTGTGCGAGCAGCGCAATCGGTACTCGTCGTCCACGCACATGGGGGCGGTTACCCATCAAGCGTACTTCAACATAATGTGATAGGTCGATCATTGCTGGAACAGACGCAAAATCAGCCATAACCCTCCTTCTTTCTCTGCTTTCACGCATATTCCGGGTGCACGGCGATGAAGGCCATCAGCCCTTTATGCGCGGTCTGGCGCACCTGGTTTTGCACGATGGAACTCCACCCCAGCAGCACGCCCGATGGCCCCAGCGCCATGCGTGACCAGCGCCAGAAATCGAATGTGTCGCGGTGGCCGATGATCTTGCCGTCCTGAAACGTGAACGCGGCGTCGATGATGTTGTGAACGCGCCGTTGAGCGCTTCCGAACGAGTAGACGGCTTCCCAGTGCGCTGAGCCGGTATCGCCCTGCGCCTGTACACGCTCGAATGTGAGGGTCATGTCCTTGCCGCGCTCGCAGAGCATGTGCCACATCGCGCCGGCCTGCTTGCCCTTGAGGTCGGTGAACACCGGGTCGGAGAAGGCGATCTGCGGGTGATAGCAGGCGATCATGCCCCGGTAGTCTTTTTGCTGGAACGCGCTGTAAAACTGTTTGATCAGATCTGTATGATTGTGCATCTAGTCGCCTTGTGTAGTCGATAGTCTTTAGCTGTTAGTCTTTGAGCTTATGAATAAGGCCGCTAAGCATACGCTGTACTTCTTCGATGGTTTTTTGCAGCCCGTCATACTGGGATGAATCAAGGTAATGCAAATCGTGGGACAACATTGCAAAGAACGCCAACTCATTCGCTGATCCCATAGCGATATGGCAGAAGCGCCGTAGTTCGGCGTCGCTGTTTCTGCCGCTGCCTTCGGCGATATTGGCAGCAATTGAAGTCGCCGCTCGCCGCATCTGGTTGGTTATACCGAATAGTTCCTCTTTCGGAAAGCTCGTCGTCGCGTGATAGACAGCCAATGTCAGTTGATACGATTTCTGCCAGACCATCAGCTTTCTGAAGTCACTCATCCGATTTGCTGCTCTTAACCAATTCTTGATGGCTCATGTTCAAAATGGGTGTAAGCAGTACTTTTCTGAATTCACGAAACGCAGATTCTCACACGTTCGATACATAAGCTTCCCCGACAATCTGCCCATGCTGATTACCAGCTATAAGCTAATGACTATCAGCTGTCTACCCCAGCCAGCGCTTGCGGCGTTTGTAGTGCTTCACGTCACGGTAGCTCTTGCGCTCGCCGGAGGTGTTCAACCCCAGATAGAATTCCTTGATGTCTTCGTTCTCGCGGAGCTGTGCGCCTGGCCCGTCCAGCACGATACGCCCTTGCTCCATCACATAGCCATAATCCGCCAGTCCCAGCGCTGCGCGGGCATTCTGCTCGACCAGCAGCACGGAAACTTTTTCTTTCTGGTTGATCTCCCGCACGATCTCGAAGATTTCCGCCACCAGCATCGGGGCCAGCCCCAACGACGGCTCATCGAGCATCATCAGTTTGGGGTGGCCGAGCAGGGCGCGCCCGATCACCATCATCTGCTGCTCGCCGCCGGAAAGATAGCCAGCGGTGCGCTTGCGCAGGTCTTTCAGGCGCGGCAGGTAGGCGAAGATGCGTTCCAAGTCCTGGCGGAACATGCGCCCGCCCTGATACGACATCGCGCCCAGGTGCAGGTTCTCCTCGACCGTCAGGTGCGTGAAGATCGGGCGGCCTTCGATCACCTGGATGATGCCGTGCCGCACAATATCCTCGCCTGTCAGCGTGTCGATGCGCTCGTTGTTCCACTGGATGCTGCCGCGCGTTACCTCGCCCAGTTCGGTTTTCAGCAGCCCGCTGATCGCCTTGAGCGTCGTGGACTTGCCCGCGCCGTTCGGCCCCAGCAGCGTGACGATCTTGCCGTCCTCGACCTGGAAGGAAATACCGCGCAGCACGAGGATGACGCTGTTGTAAATGACTTCAATATTGTTGACTGTAAGCATATGATCTCTTCCACATAATTTGACCGGTGCCGATTTGCCGCTATCTACCCCACCATAACTGTGCCTGATTCGTGTCTGCGGATATGGGATTGTCGTCTCCCTACAACAGGCACGTTCTCGATGTCTGATCTATGGGCATCATGTATTGCTGCTCATCACTTTTCCATAACAACAGAGGCGCACGACATGGTGCGCCCCTGAGTGATCACAAGCCGGTTTCAGCCTACTGCGGTACGTCCGCGCCGCCCGGACGCAGGTCGGGCGCAGCCGCGAAATCCGTCAGCGGGATGGCGATGGGCACGAAGAACTTCTGGTCACCCACATCCAGCAGCATTGCGTCAGCTGCTGAGGTCGCCGGGCCAGTGCCTTCGGCGTTCAGGTAGGCCATCATGGCGATGCGGTTGTCCGGCAGCGCGCGCGTCGATCCGCCCTGGTAATCGAAGTTGTACAGGCCGAGCGGCGAGTAGGAGATGCCCTCAATCGTTGTCTTCATCTCCGCGCCCGTCACGGCGTCCAGGCTGCCAACACGGTTGACCGTCTGGATGTACAGTTCGGTGTAGGTGTCCACGATGCCCCAGCCGAGCAGGTAAGCGATGTTACGCGCCTGCGGCTGACGCTGGTTGGCGTCGGCCTGTTCGTTGATCAGGGCGATGCCGGGGTTCTGGCGTTCCGTCCACCATGCGAATGGCAGCGAGGCGACCAGGCCGTTGGTCGAGGGCAGACCGGTCGCGCCCAGCGTGCGCTGACCGAGCAGGCCGACGCTCGTATCCAGCGCCCAGTTCACGCCTGCCAGCTTCACTTCGCCTTCCAGTCCCAGGTCAATAATCGTCTTGGCAACCAACGCCGGGCCGCTCGCCAGCGAGTTGGTGTAGAGGATGTTTGCGCCTGCGTCCACCAGGTTCTGCACATTGGTGGTGATGTCGGTCGCGGTGGGCAGGAAGTATTCCGGCGTATCCAGGATGGTCACGCCCTGGGCGGCGCAGTAGGAGATGGTTTCCGGGGTATAGGCGGCTTCGCCGAACGCGCCTGGCCAGCTAATGTAACCAATCGTCGGTTCCGGATACATTTCCGCATTGCCCGCTACGAACTGGCAGAACGAGCCGAGCTGGTCGGCATACAGCGGGTTGCTGGCGTAAATCCAGCCCGGAGTCGCCGCGTCTTCGCCGTACAGACCGGGCACCGAACCCGCCGAGATCAGCGCGGGAATTTCATCTTCGGCCACCTGCGCGCGCAGCAGTTCGGCATCCGCCGAGGCGTACAGCACCAGCAGGTCAGGCTTGGGGTCGAGCGTCGAGAAGAAGTCATAGGCTGCCTGCGCTTCTTCACGGTTGCCAGCGGTGTCGCGGTATTCCGTGCCGACATCCGACTTGAGTGTCGCGCCGCACACGCCGCCGCGCGCGTTGTAGTAGGCAATCGCATCGCTCAGACCAGCCAGCAGCGGCTGGGTGATGAAGGCATACGAACCGCTCAGGTCGCCGAGGTGATAGATCGGAATGGTTTGCCCGGTCAGATCGACTTCGCAGGCGGTGTGTTGAATGAAGTCGGGGAAGGTTTCGCCCTGCGCCAGGGTCGGTACGACACCTAGTGCCAATACGGCGATGAGGAGGAACAAGACTAGTTTACGCATCTCCCTAAAATCCTTTCTTGCTCAGTAATCTTTTCGCAGGCATCTAATTGGCCTGTGGCCTAGTATAACCGATTTTGCTTTTGTCGAGTGGCCTCTCACACCTCATTAATGCGAGTACGGGCGAATTTTCCAGGCGATTTTGAAGATTTCCCAGCGGTATGCCAGCCCGCGTGGGTTGAGGATGAGGAAGACCACCAGGATGCTGCCGAACAACAGTGGGCTGAGCGATGACGCGATATTGATCGGGTCGATAAAGGGCAGCAGTCCCGGCAGCCACTGTCCCAATACAGGCACGATACGCGCCGGGATGATGTCTTGCGTCAACAGCACGACGAACGACACGCCGAAGAGCGGCCCCAGCGGGAAGCCCGCCCCGCCAATCACCAGCATCGCCAGGAACTCAATCGAGAGCCGCAGTGTGAACTTGTCCAGCGACAGGCTGTTGTCATTGTACGCCAGCAGTACCCCGGCGATGCCTGCATAGAGCGCGCTGAGGAAAAATGCTTGTAGTTTGTAGGTGAATACATTGATGCCGAGCAGTTCCGCCGCCAGGTCATTATCGCGAATCGAGATGAACGCCCGCCCGACGCGCGTTCGCATGATGTTGCGCGCCGCCAGCATCAGCAGCACGGCCATGGGAACGACGATATAGAACATTGCGTTCTCGCTGGCGAAGCTCAGCGGCCCCAGGGTGGGGAAGGGCACGTCCAGCGGGCGCGACCCGTTGGTGTATGGCTCCAGTGGGTAGCGCAGCAGCCAGGGGATGATGAACTGTGCGGCCAGCGTCGCCATCGCCAGGTAGAAACCTTTCACCCGCAGCGACGGCAGCCCGAAGATCAGGCCGATCAGCCCGGTGAACAGCGCCGCGACGGGCAGTGCCACCCAGAACGAAAAGCCTAACTCGCGTGCCATGAATGCCGCGCTGTATGCGCCGACCGCCATGAACGCCGCATGGCCGAGCGAGATCTGCCCAGTGTAGCCGATCAGGATGTTCAAGCCCTGCACGGCGATGACGAAGATGGCGATGCGCATGATCAGCCCGATCCAGCTTTGTGGGATGATGCTCAGCCCCAGCGGGCCTTCGATGCTGAACAGCGGGACGAGCAGCAGCAGCACGAGCAGGCCATTGGAGATCAGCTTGTCGGTGCGCGTGCGGTTGAGCGCGATATCCTGGGCGTAATCGGTATCAAGTACTCCGGCGGGGCGAATATTGGCGGACATAAACAACCTCTAATTCCAATAATTCGCATAAGGCTATCCCATAAAGGCGACTTCTGCCAAGTGCTCCTCACAGTTTTTTCATACGGATACGTTTTTTCATCAACTCGCAGCGCCGTAGTGTCGCGCTTCGCATCCGGCAGTCACGTGACTGGCATAACGTCGGGTTTCGTGTGACACTCTTTCCATTCCCGTTTGGCTGAGCGGCGCTTTGACCGTTCTAGCCAATGGGATCTATCAGATACCTTCTACGCCATTTCAGGAAGTCGCATGGTTGACTACGCATCCTTTCAGCAGATTCCCTCAACTATACTGGCTAATCTCCTTACGAGGGAGAATGTTATGGCGATGGAAATTCGCCCACTCTGGCAGGGTATGCCGCGTATCGCTGGCTCGGCCTATACGGTTCAATGTGCGCCCGGCGACAATCTCATGGTGCACGCCGCAATCTACCGAGCAGAGCCAGGTGCGATTTTGGTCATTCAGGCAGGTGACCTGGAGTATGCGGTGGCTGGCGGCAACGTTTGTGCAGTCGCACAGAAAAGGGGGATTGCGGCTTTCATCGTTGATGGTGTGATTCGCGATGTGGGTGAAATCCGCAAACTGGGTTTTCCGGTGTTCGCTCGCGGGCTATCACCCATTCCAGGCGGGAAAAATATCACCCATCCCTTGAACATGCCGATACGATGTGGCAATGTCAACGTCTTTCCTGGGGATGTGGTGGTGGCTGATGAAGATGGAATAGTTGTCGTTCCACGCGACCGACTGACTGACCTGCTGAAGAAAGCCCAGACAGCGCTTGCGAAAGAAGCAAGTGAGAGCCTTGAAACGTGGGAAGCCGCTCACCGCAGCCGCATTGAGGCAATTCTGCGCGACAAAGGTTATGTCGACTAAAGTAGAGTCTCGAACCCATTGTGATCGTGAGTGGGGATCTTCAACAGCGTCAAGAATCTGCCTGATCCTTCCTCCTTATTTCCCCAGGAATTCGCGGCGCAGCAGCCCGTACTGCTTAATGTTGACGAAGCGGCCATGCTCGAAGATGCTCTCGCGGAACTCGCCTTCCAGCGTGAACCCCAGCTTTTCCAGCACGCGCTCCGACGCGATGTTGCCGCTCGTGCAGTCTGCCTGAACGCGGTGCAGTTCCAGGTTGGTGAAGCACCAGCCGATGACCGCGCGTGAGACCTCGGTCACGTAGCCGCGTCCCCAATATGCCGGGATCAGGTCATAGCCCAGGTCGCAGCGGTGGTGTTCCTTCAGCCAGAAGTGAAAGCCGACCGTTCCGATCAGGCGGTCGTCATCGCGCAGGGTGATAGCCCAGCGCACGCCTTTCCTCTCGTCAAAC
>JAEUQX010000213.1 GCA_016788625.1 Anaerolineae bacterium | reverse complement strand
GACGGCGGTTGCTTCAACGTTTGAAAGCGCGTCATTGATGCCAACCATCACGAACACCAGGTCGGGGCGCAGCGCGATCACATCTTCCTGCGTTCGACGGTATAGGTTCAGGCTGGTGTCGCCGTTTATACCTTTGTTGATGAGCGTGTGTTGGGGTAGGGCGCGCGCCAGCTTATCGACGTAGTTCACGCCGATTGTGCCCTGGGTCAGGCTGTCACCAAAGAAGAGGATTCGCATGAAAGTTCCGCCTTACAGATCAGGGCTTCGTATAACTCTGCGGGACCAAGTTCCAGTTCTGAACGATCATTGGTGGGGTTGGTAGGGACGGGATATATCCCGCCCCTACGAAAGAAATCCTGTTTAATTTCGAACTTGCGCCGGCGACGGATGGGAAATTGGAGAATTTCCCAACAGGTGCCTTTGGCTACGCCATCTCTGGTTCGGCCTGCCAGAAGGCAGCGTCGTAGGCGGGCAGTTCGCAGCGCAGCGGCTTATCGTCGCGGTAGCCCAGCGCGTAGTCCGCCTGCATCAACTGGTGAATCTCGCTGGTGCCTTCATAGATCACCGCGCCCTTGCTGTTGCGCAGGTAACGTTCCACTGGGTACTCGTCGCTGAAGCCATACGCGCCGTGAATCTGCACGGCCTCAAGCGCGGCCTGCACGCTGTGGTCGGTAGCATACCACTTGGCGACGCTGACCTCGCGCGTGTTGCGGATGCCCTGGTTCTTCATCCAGCCGCAGCGCATATTCAGCAGGAATGCGGCGTCATACCACTGCTGCATGAAGGCGATCTTTTGCTTGACGAGCTGGTGGTCACCAATCGGCTTGCCGAAGGTCGAACGTTCGTGAGCATATTTGACGCTGTCTTCCAGACAGGCACGGATGAGGCCGGTCGCGCCTGCGCCGACGGTGTAACGGCCATTGTCCAGGCACGACATGGCGATCTTGAAGCCTTCGCCTTCCAGACCGATGCGGTTGGCTTCCGGCACTTCCACGTCTTCACATTTCACCCAGCCTGTTGAACCCGCGCGCACGCCGAGCTTGCCGTGAATATCGCCCGTCGTCACTCCCGGCATATCGCGCGTGACCACAAAGGCCGAGATGCCGCGCGCCCCGGCGCTGGTATCGGTCTTTGCGAAGAACAGGAAGTGGTGCGCCTTCGAAGCCAGGCTGATCCACATCTTTTCGCCATTCAGAATGTACTTGTCGCCGGATTTGCGCGCCGTCGCCTGCATGGCCGCCACATCGCTGCCGAAACCCGGTTCGGTGAGGCAGAATGCGGCATATTTTTCGCCACGTGCCTGTGGTGTCAGGAATCGTTGTTTTTGTTCTTCCGTGCCCCATTGCAGCAGCGCCAGGCTGTTCAGTCCCATATGCACGGACATGACCACGCGCAGTGTTGTGTCGGCACGTTCCAGTTCTTCGCACACCAAGCCCAGCGTGATGTAATCAAAACCCTGGCCGCCGTAGCGCACCGGGATGCAGATGCCCAGGATGCCCAGCTCGGCCATGCGCGGCAAGGTGTTCGGGTTCATCTCGTGCTTGCGATCCCACTCGCCAATCGTCGGGATGACCTCTTTGTGCGTGAAGTCGCGCACCATCTTACGCGCTTGGATGTGTTCTTCGTTCAGTGAGAAATCCATTGTAAACCTCAGAGAATGGTAGATGAACGTCCATCTGGTAGAATTTACCCAAAATCGGACGCGCTTTTTGGGCGAATTATACCATCCTGTGGATAGCGCCACGAATGGACAATTCGTGGTTAACCGTCTTCTGAGACTCTGTGCGGTATTATTTCAGGAGCGTCAGACATGCTTTCAGGTGCCGGGCATACCACTCCGGATACGCTTATCACTTACTACCTGGAACTGACTGACCCAGCGCAGTTCAGGCCTGCCTTCATCGATGATCCGGCGCTTGATGTTCGGGCGATGCCGAATGATGATGTCACGTTCTATCGCTTCATGTATACCGAGGTCGGCTATCAGTGGCGCTGGCGTGATCGCCTGCTGATTTCCCTGGATGAACTGCGTGAGACGATCTCGCAACCGGGCGTTTCCATTTTTGTGCTGTACGTGCAGGATGTTCCAGCGGGCTATGTGGAATTGGCGAAGCACGGAGACTCGACGGAGGTGGCGTTCTTCGGCCTGCGCGCCGAATTCCAGGGCAAAGGCTATGGCAAGCACCTGCTCAGCTTTGGTGTTCAGCAGGCCTGGGCAGATGGCACTAAGCGTGTTTTCGTCCACACCTGCAATCTGGATAGTCCTCATGCCCTGACGAACTATACTAAACGCGGCTTCACGGTCTACCGGATCGAAGGCAAGCCGATGCCTGCCCGTTACCAGGAGTAGGGCCTGGCACAACCCTAAATCATGCAATTGCAGCGGAGATCAAAAAAGGCGACCATGTTGGCCGCCTCTTGTCGTTACTCATCTTCCAGTCGGAATACCGTCTCTGCAATCGGCGGGTTGGCTTCCGCGCTCACGGGTTCGATTTCGAAGTAAACATCTTCATCCCAGTAGGCTTCGATCTTTGCCGGCAGCATCAGTTCGTTGATCGGCTGTTGTTCCTCGGAGAGTCGCAGCGTGAATACCTGCTCGCGCCCATTGTCCGGGTTGACACAGGACACCTCGGTGCGCTCGATCGCGTTGTCTTCGCGCATGTACAGGTTCACCTCACCGCTCGTCTGGGTATTGCAGGCTTCGAATTTGCGCTCGCCGTGATAGCTCAGCTTAACGAAGTGGTCACCCAATGGCGTCAACAGCACGGCGGCCATCGCCCACATGCGCTTCTGCACAGACGTGATCAGTGCGGAGTCTGCAATCTCAGTTGGTGACTTTGCACCGCGCAGGGTGCGGTAGGTGCTGCCATCAAACGCTTCACTTCCACTGCCGATCTGCACACCAACCGCACGCACAATGAAATCCCAGCGCATCGAACGCGGGAAATGGAAATAGGCCGTGGCTTCGACGGGTACCCAGGTGGCGATAGGGCCAAGACGGGCGCGCACCCGCCCCTTAAACGAAACCCTTAGACTCTCTAAAGCGGGCGGGCGGATGCCGTAGCGGGCTTGAATGGCCTTTCGCAGCAAATCTTTCGCCTGTGGATCTCCTTGTGCAAGCAGCAGGACTGGCACGATGTTTATTCCTCACATTCTGCACGCTTGTGACAGATTTAGTTCTCAATAATTCGTCAATACTTTAGTGATTGTACACGCAAAAGACCTGCAGTTGCCGAAAAATCTGTAAATTCGGGTTTTACAACATAGGATTATAATCCCGAACTTCGCCAAAGTACCATACATACTCAATTCGATTACGGATTCTCACGCGCCCGCGTTGCGAATCAAAAAGAGCGGGCCATCGGCCCGCCCTTCGGTAGATCTCAACTGCTGATTACTGGCGCGGCTCAACCGTCGCATTCACATACGTGATACGGCCTTCGACATCCGTCGTGATCGGGCTGTTGGCAACCAGGTAGTCGCGCGTCACTTCGTAATCCACGCGACCAAAGTCGTAGGGATTGACGCCGTTTTCGGTGATTACGCTGTAGCCATCACCACCCTGACGCACGAAGTTGTTGGTGACAACTGCGTAGTTCGCGGCCGGGTCAATCGCCGTATAGGTGCCATCATCGCCCAGCACTTCCACGCTGACGATGCGGCTGCCGGCTTCCAGTGTCGGGTCAATCGTGTAACGGATACCCGAAACCTGCGGGAAGCGTCCATTCGCGCCACCGCGAATGACCACGCCATTTTCGACCGTCAGTCGCGATACGCCATTTTCCAGCGCCGCGATCACGTCCGCGCCGGTCAGGGTCACGGTCGCGATGGTGTTGCCGAACGGCTGCACCGTTAGCACTTCGCCGAGGGTGATTTCGCCCGCGTCGACGTCGGCGCGGATGCCGCCGCCATTCATGATGGCGATGTCTGCGCCCGTCTCGGCACGCATAGCGTCAGCAATCACGTTGCCCAGGTTGCATTCTTCCACGCGGCAGACCGCGCGATCACCGACCAGCTCCACATCCGTGGTCGCGCCAATAGCTGTCGCGCGCAGTTCCTCAATCGGGCCAGCCAGTTCGTTGATCAATGCTTCCATCTCAGCATCTGGGGTGATGTAACGCGAGAGCAGGATGGTGTCTCCGCTTGAGCTGGTGATTACGCCCGCTGCGTCGAATTCAACATCCAGCCGTCCAACATACAGACCATTCGCGCCTGCCTGGCCATACAGTACAGGTTCGCCCGAGGCGCTTTCCAGCCGTACCGGATAGCCATCCGCCGCGCCTGTGTAGGTGTTGCTGTAGAGGGTGTGGCTGTGGCCGCCCAGCACAATGTCAACACCGCTCAACTGCGGGATCAGTTCCATGTCCGCGGGAGCACCGATATGGGTGATCAGGATGATCTTGTTGATGCCAGCCGCCGTCAGCTCATCGACTGCTGCCTGCACTGCACCGACCAGATCGACATCGAAGCCCACGTCAGCAGCGGGGGTAGAGGTTACCGTGCTGTCCGGGGTGGTCAGGCCGATCACGCCGATCTGCTGACCGCCGCGTTCGAGGATGATCGAAGCGTTGATCTTCTCGTCGAGCGCAGGGTAGGCGCTGAAGTCCACATTGGCCGTTACGACCGGGAAGCTAATGCCGTTGACGAAGTTTTCCAGAATGGTCGGGTCGGTTTTGTGACCGTCGAATTCATGGTTGCCCAGCGTCATCACATCGTAGGCCAACAGATTCATGACCTGCACTTCATCCTGGCCCTTGTACTGTGTGTGGAACAGCGTTCCGGTGAAACGGTCGCCCGCGTCGATGAGCATGGTCGTGCCGCCTTCAGCACGGACCTGGTTCACCACCGATGCCAGACGTGACGCACCACCATTGCCCGACCCCTGCGGCTGGTGCGCCGCGTGCCAGTCATTGGTATGCATGATGGTGAGTTCAAAACTCTCTTCTTGAGCAACGGCGAAAGACGCGACGAGGACGATGGCAATCAACAACAAACTGGCTTTACGCCACATGTAACAAACCTCCTTGAAAAAGTGAACGAGACTATCCTTCATGACTTTCGTTATCTGAGTATACCCGCAAAGTTTAAGAAAATGTTAAAGAACCGAAAAGCCGCTATAATGCTCGGCTGTGCGCGGAAGTGGTCAGCCCAATAAAAAACCCGCCTTCGGGTAAGGCGGGCAGTTGTAATTCAGTCGGGGCGACGGGATTCGAACCCATGACCTCTTCGACCCGAACGAAGCGCGCTACCAGACTGCGCTACGCCCCGTGAATGAAAGTCAGTCTACTGGAAAAGCCACCTCTTGGCAAGAGCGGGGTTATTGCTTGTATGAAAATCACTTCAAGTAAGGCAAAGGAATATGACTGAATTGACTTCTAAGCGAACACCCCCATTCATTCTCACTGAATGGGTTCGCAGACAGCTTCGTGAACGGTTGGATGAACTGGGGCGCACGCTGCACCGTCTGGGCGTACATCCGGACATGGTTACGGTAGCGGGGTTTTTCGTCGTGCTGCTCGCGGCGCTGATTGTTGCTCAGGGGCATTTTCAGATCGGTGGACTGGTACTGATTCTGGGCCTGCCGCTGGACGCTGTGGATGGCGCGGTGGCGCGCGCGATGGGGCGTAAAGACCACTTCGGCGGTATCCTGGATTCGACGCTCGACCGCTATGCCGACGCTTTGATTTTTGGCGGTTTGAGTTATTATTTTGCTGTTCACGGCCAGTTCGACCACATGCTCCTGGCGCTCGCGGCGCTGACTGGCGGATTTGCGGTCAGCTATGTTCGCGCGCGCGCGGGTGAGGCTGGCCTCTCGGTCAAGGTCGGTCTGCTGGATCGTTTTGTGCGGGTGATTATCATTGTCGCTGTGCTGCTGCTGCCGCCGCTGATGACGCTGGGGCTGTGGGTGCTGGCGATTGGGACGAACTTCACCGCCCTTCAGCGCATGTGGTACGTCTATCGAAACAGCTAAAGAGAGGCTTTCGCATCATGCTTTTTGAACAAGAAGGTATTCGTCTATTCGATCAGCTTCAGATTCGGTACTACGGGCTGATCATCGTGCTGGCGATGCTGGTTGCCGCGTTTGTGGCGGCACGGTTAGCACGGCGCGATGGTCGCGACCCGGAACATATCTGGGGCGCGTTGACCTGGGCGATCATCCCCGGCATCTTCCTGGCGCGTCTGTGGTTTGTGTTTTTTCCCCCCATTTCGATTACGGCGGGCTGCGCGACTGAAATCACGACGGACGTCTGCCGCAATACGGCCTGGTTCCTCAGCAATTTCTTTGACCTGCAAAATGGCGCGATTGCAATCTGGAGCGGTGGGCTGAGCATCTTCGGTGCGGTGCTGGGCGGTTTTATCGGCGCATACCTCTACCTGCGCCGCAACAAGCTGCCGTTCGGTCCCTGGATGGACATCGCCGCCGTAGCGCTGCCACTCGGTCAGGCCATCGGTCGCTGGGCCAACTATGTCAATCAGGAGCTGTATGGCACGGTCACCAATCTGCCCTGGGGCATTCAGATTGACGCCGCGCATCGCGTCGCGCCGTATACCAGCACGATCGATTACGAATACGCCACGACATTCTTCCACCCATTGTTCCTGTACGAATCGCTGTGGAGCATCCTGGCATTTATCGTGCTGCTGAACCTGTTCACGCGTTTCCGGGGGCGGCTGCTGGCGGGCGATTTGTTCCTGGTCTACATCGCACAGTATGCCTTCATTCGTTTCATTCTGGAATTCATCCGTGTGGATGTAACGCAGGTGGGGGGTATCAACTTCTCACAGCTCGTCTGTGTCGTTGCTTTCATCGGCGCGGTGGGCTACTTCCTCTATCGTCATCGCGGCGGCGCGGTCAACCAACAGCCGCAGCAGGCCGCGCAATCCTGACAACCGCTTAACATCCATGGCCCCTCCCAATCTCGACCTGTATCAGGTCTTGGGAGGGGGTGGCCCCTTATCTCAGACACGCCTCCCAATTGCGAGTGTCCTTCGGGTACCCTCATCGAACCTTAACGGCGCCGCCGTCCATTCGCGTGCCATAATTTGCATACACCACAGACAGATACCCCTAATCGGCGGGGGGATACGACCTCGTAATGCGTTTACAATACATGAAGGTGTTATGCCTTCTCATCTGTAGTTTTATGCAGGATTCATCATCATGATTGAAGCACACGAATTGACGAAGGTCTTCGACGGCTTCGTCGCAGTGGATCGCGTGTCGCTCGATATCCCGGCGGGCAGTGTCCTCGCGCTGCTGGGGCCGAATGGCGCGGGCAAAACCACCAGCGTACGAATGCTGACCTCGATCCTCGCGCCCACTTCCGGTACGGCGCGCGTGGCGGGGTATGATGTCGTGGCCGAACCGGAGCGTGTCCGCGCCAGTGTGGGCGTCCTCACGGAGCAGCACGGCCTTTATGAACGCATGAAGGCGCTGGAATATCTCGATTTCTTCGGGCGCGTCTACCGCCTGGGGACAGATGCAACGCGGCGCAACGCCCTGAGCCTGATGGAGCGTTTTGGCCTGATGTTCGCGCTCAACAAGCGCCTGGGTGAGTATTCGAAAGGCATGAAGCAGAAGCTGGCACTGGTGCGATCCATGCTGCACAACCCGCCTGTGCTGCTGCTTGACGAGCCGACCTCCGCGATGGACCCGCTGAGCGCCAAGCAGGTGCGCGACGCGATCATTGAGCTTCAGCGTGACGAGCGAACCTTCCTGATCACGACGCATAACCTGACCGAAGCGCATCAACTGGCGAATAAAATCGCCATCATTCGTTCCGGGCGCATCATTGCCCACGGCAATTTTGATGAACTCGCGCGGCAGTTCGTTGGCGACCCGATCATGGAACTGCGCGTCAACGGGGTGCTGAACGGGTTGGCGAAGGACCTGAGTGATCTGGTGACGGTCGAGGACAGTGGGACTGACTGGCTGCGCTTCCGGGTGGCTGACCCTGCGCAGACCAACCCCGCCGTGATGCGCCGTGTGACCGGGTTGGGCGTCGATGTGGTGACGCTTTCGCCTGTTTCGCGCACGTTGGAAGATATCTACTTGCAAGCCGTGAAAGAAGACGAAGGAGACGCCGCCGATGGCAACAACCGCTAAACCCCTTCAGACGGCGCTGCCACAGACTTCTCCCCGCGCGAAGGGCTGGCGCGAGACGCTCGGCAACGCGCTGATCATCACCCGCCGCGAGGTGCGCGACAGCTTTCGCGATTGGCGCATCATCGGCCCGATTGTCGTCCTGACGTTCCTCTTTCCCTATCTGGCGCAGTTTGTCGCCTCGCGCTTCACTACCTTCGTGGCTGACTACGGGGCGCAGATCATTGGCGAGCGCACAATACCGTTTCTACTGATGATCGTTGGTTTCTTTCCGATTTCGATCTCGCTGGTCATCGCGTTGGAAACCTTCGTGGGTGAAAAAGAGCGCCGCAGCCTGGAACCCCTGCTCAGCACGCCCCTGACCAATACCGAACTGTATATCGGCAAGACGCTGGCGGCGATGATACCGCCGCTGATCTCCAGCTACGGCGGGATGGCCGTCTATCTGGGCGGACTATTGTTTGGGGAATTAGCCTGGCGCCCGCAGCCGATGCTCGTCGTGCAGATCATCCTGTTGACGACCGTGCAGGCGCTGGTGATGGTCACTGGCGCGGTCGTCGTCTCCAGCCAGACCACCAGCACGCGCGCCGCCAACCTGCTCGCCAGTTTCATCATCATCCCGATGACGCTGCTCATCCAGGTCGAAAGCGTGATCATGTTCCTCGCCCCGGACGCCGAATCGCCATCGGGTATCACCGCGCTGTGGGCGATCATCATTGGTATGATCACGGGTGTGGTGCTGCTGCTGCGCGTCGGCAACGCCATCTTCAACCGCGAAGAACTGCTGGGGCGCACGATTGACCAGCTCAACCTCAAGGGGCTGATTGTTCGCATCTGGCGCTACATGCGCGCGGTGGATGAGAGCGGAACGCCGGCGCGCAACCTGATCGAATGGTATCGCCGGGGTGTTTTTGGCAGTGTGCGGCGGTTGGGGCCAGCAGTATGGATCACCATCCTGGTTTTTGGGGTGGCCTTCCTCGCGGGAATTCTGATTGGCAATATGCCTGAATGGCGTTTGAACCTGCCACAGGAAGCGTCGATGGATGGCGCGGCGGATGTGATCACGACGTACATGAGCGTCCCACGACAGACGGGCGCGCTGATGTTCATCGTCTGGCAGAATGGGCGTATCCTGCTGGCGGCGACGCTGTTGGCGATGTTCACCTTCGGCGCGGCAGCCCTGGTGCTGACCCCGGCGGTGTATCTGATCCTCGGCTACATTTTCACCCAGGTCTATCTTGCCGGGTATGACCCATCCTTCGTGTACGCTGCGGTGTTCACGCACGGTATCGTTGAAATCCCGGTGATTATCCTGGCGACAGCGGCGGCGCTGCGCTTGGGCGCGGTCGTCACCAAACCGCCAACGGGCATGACGGTTGGGCAGGCCTGGACGGCAGTGATGGGCGAAACGCTCAAGATCGGCATCGGGCTGGTCATCCCGGGTTTGCTGTTGGCCGCGTTCATCGAGGCATTCATCACGCCGCAGATTGTGATGAGTGTGCTGGGCGGTTAAGAAAAGCAAACGATTTCAACTGCAAAAAACGCGCATCCGCATATACTATCATTGATGGATGCGCGTTTTCGCGCGGTGAAAGTATGAACGGTTCAGGTCTTTCAAAGAGACAATAGAGGCGAAAGTTTTTATGGCTCGAATTCTCATTCTGGGCACGGCAGCAGCGGTTTCCGACGCGAACCACGAGAATACACACTTCGTTCTGATCGGTGATCACGGACCGATCCTCGTGGACTGCGGCTCGAATCCGCTCGGCAAATTCCAGTTTGAGGGCATCGACGATGAAGCCTTACAGGATGTTGTCCTGACGCACTTCCACCCCGACCATGTCAGCGGCGTGCCTAACATGCTGATGCATATGTGGCAGTTGGGGCGGCAGTCACCGCTGCGCTTCTATGGCTTGCACCACTGCATGAACCGCATGGAAGACACGATGGTCAGCTTTTCGTGGCAGGAATGGCCGGATTTCTTCCCCGTCACCTTCCACCGCGTCAGCGAGCGGTGGAACGCGCCCGTGCTGGAGAACGAAGACTTCAAGATCACGGCCTGGCCGGTACAGCACTTCATCCCTACGGTGGGGCTGCGGATTGAGAATAAGAAGAATGGCAAGATACTGGCCTACACATGCGATACGCAGCCTACCGCCTCGCTGAACGAACTCTGCAAGGATGCCGATCTGCTGATTCATGAGGCAGCAGGGGAGGGCTTCGGCCACAGCAGCGCGCGGCAGGCCGGAGAGACTGCCACACGCGTTGGCGCCAAATCGCTTTATCTGATCCACTACTGGGTGTGGAACACCGACCCAACCCCGCTGGTAGGCCAAGCGCGCGAAACCTATAATGGGCCGATCACGCTTTGCCAGGACTATGACATCTACGAGTTTTAATCACAAGCTGCCGACTATCTTTCAGGAAGTCTTGCTTGGCTCCGCGTTGGCTGTCTCTTCTACGGGTTTGACCGTAGCGTGCAGAAACTGGAAGTCATCGCGTGGCGGGATAATCTCGTGGACTTCTGTCACCTGGAATTTCACACGCCCAATCTGGACGACACTGCCCACCTGCGGGCGCTCGCTCTCGTTCTTGATGCCGCCGGGGTATTCGCCCCCGACCACCACATAACTGACTTTGTAGATCACAGCGCCGCTCCTTCTAGAGATCAGTTGAAGGATCAAGGTTTTTATGGCGCAGTTTGAAGCTCAAATCCAGCGCCATGTTCCGCATCATCACGTAGCCGATGGAGGTATCCGCGAGACATAACGCCTCGAATTCGTCGCGGGCCATGCCGTAGACAATCGTGTTGTCCTGTACGGCGGCCACGGTCGCGGAACGCTTACCCTGGTCGAGCAGCGCCATCTCGCCAAAAATCTGTCCACTGCCCAGGAAAAGCACGGCGTGGTCGCTGCCATCGGCATCGCTGAAACGGATTTCGACCTGACCATCCGCGATGATATACAGCTTGTCCCCGACGCTGCCCTGGCTGAATATCACATCGTCTGAACGGTAAACAGCACGGTGGCTGATGTCAGCGAGCCGTCGTAACTGTTCCGGGTTCAGCCCTTGAAAGAGGTCAACGCCTCGAAGAATTTGCACCAAGTCCATAGAAGACTCCCCACATTACACTGTAACTTCATTTTACCGGAAAATGCGCTGCGCCGCATCTTGCTCTGAACGATCTCAAGTCTTACGGTTTGACCGATGCACATCAAACACGTTACAATTGTGCCAATCATTCAGGTCTTATCTTTGTTGGGCACGCAACGGGAGGTAAACCGTGGGTCGTTGGTCAGGTAAACATGTAATTGGCCTCACGGGTAACATCGCTACAGGCAAGAGTGTGGTGCGCCAAATGCTCCAGCATCTGGGGGCATATACGATTGACGCCGACAGTCTGACGCATCGTGCGATGGCACCGGGCGCGCCTGCGTACAAACCGATTATCGAAACGTTCGGGCAGTTTATTCTGGACGCCGAGAAGAACATTGATCGCGTCCTGTTGGGAAATATCGTCTTTTCCCGCCCCGATGCTTTAGCGAAGCTGGAAGCGATTGTGCATCCGGTTGTCGGTCAGGCCGTGGCGACGCTCGTCAGCCGTGCCCCGCAGCGCGTGGTGGTCATTGAGGCGATCAAGCTGCTCGAAGGCGATCTGGCGAATGCCGTCGATGAAATCTGGGTGGTGGATGCCACGCCGGAGACACAGTTCAAGCGCCTGACCGGGCCGCGCAAAATGTCGGAAGCCGACGCCAAGCAGCGTATCGCCGCCCAGGGCGCACAGGCGGATAAACTGAAACGCGCGTCGGTGGTCATCCGCAATGATGGCAATGTTGAAGAAACCTGGAAGCAGGTGCAGGCCAACTGGCTGGTCATTCAGAAGAAACTCGGCGAGCCGACCGAAGCGCCCGCTGCTCCGGCAGCCCCAGCGACACCGCCCGCTGCACCTCCAGCAGCCCCGGCACAGCGCCCGGCAGCGCCACCCACCGCCGCTGCTCCTGCTGCAGCGCCCCAGGTCACCCCTGCTGCGCCGCCGCCTGCCGCCGCGAGCAGTGTGAAGGTTACGGTGCGGCGCGGAATGCCGAGCAACGCCGAACAGATCGCTCAGTTCATCAGCGCGGCGGGTGGTAAGACCGTGAGCCGCATGGACATCATGATGTCCTTCGGACAGAAGAGCTATCTGCTGGCGTTTGACCAGACTGAACGTGTCCTTGCTGTCCTGGGCTGGCAGGTGGAAAACCTGATCACGCGCGTGGATGAGTTCTATATCGCCGCCGATGCTCCCGTGCCGCCGGTCATCGAAGGGCTGGTCGTGGCTATCGAAGCGGCCTCTAAAGACCTGCAAAGCGAGGTTGCTTACATCTTCCTGACGCCGACCACCAACGCTGATACGGTGCAGTCATTCGTCAGGAATGGTTATGAGGCAACGAGCATCGAACAGATCAAGATTCCGGCGTGGCGCGAAGCCGTGCAGGAAATCCTCTCGGAGAACAAGGGCGCGCACATCCTGAACAAGCGCCTGCGTGAAGACCGTGTGTTGAAGCCGATCTAAGCCACGTCAGTTCATGGGAAACGAAGAGAGCGGACTATGCAGCCCGCTCTTTTTTATTGCGTTCTTCCCGCTCAAATGCGGTCGGGATATGCCCCTACTGCGGCGCGGCAGGCATGATCATGCCGAAGTTCGTTCCGACCAGTACCAGATCGCCAATGTTGATCTGATTATCGAAGTTCAGATCGACCATTGCGGGCGCGGGCGGTGCTTGCAGGTTGAAGTTCGCGCCAATGAAGCTGGCGTCCAGCAGATCGATACGCCCGTTGTTGTCCGTGTCCCCGGCGACCAGCGTATCGGTGTCGAGGTCGATGATCTCGCCATCACCCGCGATCTGCACCGTGCGCAGCACGCCCAGATGCCCCGGAGCGCTCGCCCGCACGATGTATGCGCCGCTCGGCACATCGGTGAACTGGTAGACGCCTGTCGCAGTGGTCGTCACCTGTGCCAGCGGCGTGTAATCCGTGCTGAGCAGTTCAACGCTGATGCCACTGTTGTCCTGGCGATTCTGGTATGAGACGACGCCTGCTATGGTGCTGAATTGTTCCGGCATTTCGATCAGCACCGGTGGGTTGATCACCGGCGGTTCGACGACAGATGGTGTGCTGCCGCTCAGCGTGCCATTGACGACGGGCAGCCCCAGGTCGCGGCCATTGCGATCAACCGCGCGCACGGCACAGTTGACCGACGGCGTACCCGACCCGACGAGCTGATAGGTGAGCGAATAGGCCAGCGAATTGCCAGAAATTGGCGCGGCGGGCATCAGGCGGCTGGCTGCGATGACCCACTCGCCGCTTGATGCGTTGAAGCCTTGATCGATGTAGAAGCTGTTGCTGCTGTTGAAGCCATCGCCGTCAGCGCGGCTGATGCCCTGGAGGATCCCAGCCGGCGTCGCGCAGCGTGTCTCTATGCCATACAACCCTTGAACGTTATAGGCGCGGAAGTTGACGCGCAGGCGGTTCGTTGCTGCCGGGTCAGGCAGGTACTCTACAACGATGGAGGGCTGCGTAGGCTGGCCGATGGGCGTCGGCGACACTGGCGGATTGACAGGATTCGAGAAGGCGGCCATGGTTTGCTGCAGCGCCGTGTAGGCGGGTTTCGGTTGATAGTTGGCATCCAGCGGCAGCGGCCAGTCCTGCTTGCCCTTCCAGTCTGTGACCCAGGTATATTTGTCCGTGAAACCCCAGGTGATGAATCCCGTGCAGGCTGCCTGACTCAGACAGGCTTCAAGCATATCCTGGTAAATCTCGGCCTGCTTGATGAAGCGTTCCTGAGTTGTGCCTGTATCATCGTTCGTACGCACATCCATCTCGGTGATCTGCACCTCGACGCCCAGCGCGCCCAGCCGCTCGATATTGCGCCGCACGTCTTCCGGGTTGGGGTAGTAGGTGGTGGTGACGTGCATTTGCAGCCCGACGCCATGCACGGGGATGCCGCGCTCGCGCATACTCTTGACGACGTTATACATGCCGTCGGACTTGGCATTCATGCCTTCAGTGCCGTAATCATTGATATACAGGATGGCGTCCGGGTCGGCCTGGTGCGCGAACTGGAAAGCCAGGTCGATGTAATCCGGGCCAATCACACTGTACCAGATGTTGTTGGTGGCGCGCAGGCTGTTGCCCCAGATGGCTTCATTGACAATATCCCAACGCTTAATGCGTCCTTTGTAGCGCGTCATGATCGTAGTGATGTGGTCGCGCATGATGCCGATTAACTGGTCACGCGTGAAGCTCCCTTTTGCGATCCAATCCGGCAGCCCCAGATGCCAGATGCCTACGCGCCCGGCAACTTCCATTCCATGCTGTTCTGCGAAGTTGACCAGTGTGTCAGCCTGGGTGAAATTGTATTGATTGGGTTGTGGGTGGACGAAGCTGAAGCGCATCCCATTTTCCGGGACGAGCATGTTGAATTCGCGCACGAACGTGTCGCGGTAGGCGGCCTCGTTGGAGAGCAGGTTGGTCTGTACTGCCGTACCGATGAAGAAACCAGGGCGCACCATCTGCCGCAGTGGTTTAAGGCTGTTCTGTGCCAGGGTATTGGAAAACGACAGGAGAAAGAGGAAACCGATAGTGATAAGTGTCAGGATTAGTCTTGTCTTCATGCTACCCCTACTAGCTTCGATGGAGTAATGCTGTACCCGAATAGTACCCACATTACCTTTACCATTTTCGGAAATCAATGCAGCCATTAGTCCCATAGTACCGCCGGAAGCATAAATTGAGAGTAAAGTACCATCAAGTCCTTACGCTTTAATCAATCATCAAAGTCCCGCCAACCCTAACTCGCCGTTGCAGTGCGCCAGACCGCCGCTATAATCGCGCTTCAAACTACAGTTACAAACGCGCCATGATCGGCGCGGCGGACAGGCAACAACCAGCGTGAACCAGCGACCCGATAAGCAACCTCTCCCCTCGACTCTCTATACTGAAGAATACTTCCTGACCGCTTGCGAAGGTTATGACGAATTCGCTGCAAGTGAAGGGGTGCATCTGTCGCGCCGACTTTCGGCGGCCTTCGCGCTCGCGGAAGTCACGCCGGGCATGAAGGTGCTTGATGTCGGCTGTGGCCGTGGCGAAATTCTGCGACACTGCGCGCAGCTTGGCGCGGATGCGTTCGGCATCGACTATGCCGCCGTCGCGGTTCGTATGTCGCAGAATGTAATCCAGGGCATCAACGGCGTAGCGCCCGGCCTTACGGCAGTGATGCAGGCCGATGCCAAGAAGCTGCCCTTTGCCACGGCTTCCTTTGATCGTGTGCTGATGTTCGATGTGGTCGAGCATCTGCACCCCTGGGAACTGCACGAGGCCATGCTGGAAGTTCACCGCGTGCTGAAGCCGGATGGGCGCTTCATCATCCATACTGCGCCCAACGTCTGGTACGACCGCTACGCCTATCCAATGGTGCGCGCTGTGCGTACCCTGATGGGGCAGGGCAGCCAGTATCCCAAAGAGCCGCGCCAGTTTCTGGTGGCTGTCAATGAACATGTCCATGTCAACGAACAGTCGATCTGGAGCATGTGGCGGTCGTTGAGCAAGGCGGGGTTTGCCAGCAAGGTCTGGTTGGACAGCCCGCCGCAAAACCGCAGCGAAAATCGTCTCATGGCGGCGCTGCGCGTGATCGCCTTCGATCTACCGCCGTTCCGCTGGTTCTTTGAGCGTGAAGTATTCGCCGTTGCCCGCAAGGCATGACGCGCGTCCGGTTGCGCGCCGTGAGCATCGATGGTAGGAATGGTAGCAGGAAGTACGCCAACAGGAGTTCATGGTAAGCAGCTATGCGCGACAAGAGACCGGTTGATGAATTATCGGTAGAAGAACTGGAACGCATTTTAGCCATCAGGAAGCGCGAGGAACGGCAAAGTAAATTGCAGCGGATGCAGCGCGCGGGGCGCATCGTCGAGGCGCCAGCCAGCACCCCTGTTACCAGTGGGGTGCCGATCACCCCAAGCGCAAGTCCACCCAGTAGTACAACCGCGCCAGTCACAGCGCCCGCGCCTGTGATTCGTGAAATGTCTCCGCGTTTTGAAGACGAGCCTGAGTTTGCATCTGCGCCTGCCCAGCAGCGGCAGTTCTGGCGCAGCTTCATGAACCAGTCGCTGCTGTTGATCGAGATCGCGGCAGTGGCCGGGTTGGTCTTTTTGGGTTACCAGATGTTTCTTTCGATCAACAACCTGCAGCGCGAAACTGCTTCCGCAGTAGCGCTGGCCGACGAGCAGCGGCGCGCGACTATGCCCACGCTTGCGCCCACGCCGCAAATCCGCCTGAGCGAGATCGTCTTACCCGGCGGCCACGTCTTCACGGCGTCGGGGGAAGTGCAGTTCAATTTTGCCGAAGTCCCGGAAACTCTGCGCGGGCTGGTGGAAACAGAAATTCTCCGGCCAGTGATCAGCCGTCCACAGCCTACGCGTGAGACGGCGCTGGAACTGAATATCCCCAAACTCAATATCGAAACGACGATTGTGCAAGGCACGGACTGGGAAGCGCTCAAGTTGGGCGTTGGCCAGTTCCAGAATGGTGTGAATCCCAATGACGCCGAAGGCAACCTGGTGCTGAGCGGTCATAACGACATCTACGGCGAATACTTCCGCTATCTTGATCAGCTGGAGCCGGGCGATGAGTTCTATGTTCGCACAGAGACGCAGATTCACACTTACCGAGTGACCGAGTCGCAGATTGTTGAGCCGAATGAGGTCTGGGTGATGCAGCCGCGCGTCGGGGCAGTGGCAACGCTCATCTCGTGCTATCCCTATCAGGTGAATGACAAGCGTTACATCGTTTTTGCGGAACGCATCGCGTAGTGACGGCGGCATGAATCCTCCTATAGTTTCTTGCCAGCCTCTGCGCTACCATTGAACCATCTCACAGGCTGCCCAGGCATTCAAAGCAGCAAGCAAGAGGAAAACGTTATGTCGAAGCGCAAGAACCGGTCATCCGCGCCAAATTTGCCACAGGCCACGCTGGAACGCGCACGCCAGCAGATCGCCGCCGACCGTGACGGCACGCCCGCGCCTGCCGCTCCCCCACCGGCTGAAGCAGAAGCGCCAAAACCCGCTCCTACTGCCCCGCGTCCAGCCGCGCAGGCTGAACCCCGCGCCATCAGCGCCCGCACGCGCTCTACCCGCCGGGCCACATCGCAGCCGCTGCAATCGAGAGGTGGCAAACTGGATGTCAGCGACCCGGAGTACGTCCGTAATCGTTTGGCGAATCCGACACGTTTCGTCAGCGAGGACGAACTGCGCCAGGAATACAACTACGTCATCCGCGACTTGCGCAGCATGGGGCTGTTGGCCGCCGCGCTGGTGGTCTTCCTGCTGGTCGCCGGGCAGTTCATTCGTTAGCAGCCAATCTTGCAGGCAGTCGTCATGAATATCGATTGGGCGCGCATCCCATACTTTGAAGCCATCTCACGCTGCGATTTGCCGCACATCGAAGCAGTTGCCCACCGTCGCAGCTTCCCCGCCGGAGCCGAAATCTTCAACGAAGGCGAGGCTTGCGGCGGATTCTTCGTGCTGGTCGAAGGCATGGTGCGTATCTACCGCATGAATGCGGAGGGGCGGCTGCATACGCTCAGCCTCCTGCGCCCACCCACGACATTCAACGAAGTCGCTGCTGTTGATGGCGGCGCGAACCCTTTCAACGCGATGGCCGTCACGCAGGTTGAAGCGCTGGTCTTCAGTCATGAACGCCTGCTACGGTTGATGGCCTCTGAACCCGCGCTGATGAGCGCCTTTGTACAGGCGTTGGCGCACCGCAACCGCGAATACATCGAGCGTTTGGAAGACATGACCTTCCGTTCGATCCCATCGCGCCTCGCCAAGTTGTTCCTGCACGAGACGACCTACGCCGACCAGATCGCCGAAGCGCCTACCAACCTGACGCAGGAAGAGATTGCCGCCATCCTGGGCACGACGCGCGAAGTCGTCGGGCGCGCGCTGCGCGGGCTGCTCAACGCCGGGCTGCTCAGGAAGCGTGGACGTTATGTCTACGTTGTAGATCGCCAAGGACTGGAACTGCTGGCCGAGACCAACACGATGCCGGAGCGCCTGCTCAGCCGCTGATTGGTCTTGAGTGGTCATATTTGGTTCTGTATTGCCTGCCCGTTTCCCGCGACCATAACAGCGTGATCTTTGTTTCAACACCATTAGGGGATGTGTTATGGCGCGTGATTATGCCGCGCAAGCGCCGACGGAGATGCGGCGCAGCGACCGCGCGGTCGAGGACGAAGCCTGGATTGTGGATATGCTTGCGCGAGCCGCTGTGGGCACGCTGGCAACCGTCTACGAAGGCCAACCGTTCATCAACAGTAACCTGTTCGTTTATGACGCTGAGGCGCACGCGATCTATACACATACCGCGCGCGTCGGGCGCACACGCGCCAACGTCGATCAGGCCGAGCGCGTCTGTTTCAGCATTAACGAGATGGGGCGTCTGCTTCCAGCGGATGAAGCGCTTGAATTCAGCGTCGAGTATTCTGGCGTAGTGGTTTTCGGACGTGCATCGGTCGTCGAAGACGTGACCGAAGCTAAGCACGCGCTGCAACTGCTGCTCGACAAATATTTCCCGCACCTCAAGCCGGGCGAACATTACCGCCCGACAACAGACGATGAATTGGCGCGCACTTCGGTGTACCGCATCGCCATCGACAGTTGGAGCGGCAAGCGCAAGGCCGTCGAAGCCGACTTCCCCGGCGCGTTCTACTACGGGCAGCAGCCCGATTCGGCATCATGAGCGACGTCCCGCCCCCCACACGCCGTGCGGAATTTCTGGCGGGTGTGCGCGTCACCATTCCTTTGGCGGTTGGCGCGGCGCCGTTTGCCATCATCTTCGGCGCGCTCGCCATCGCCAGCGGAATTTCGCCATTGGGCGCGGCAGGGATGTCGCTGTTCGTTTTCGCTGGGTCGTCGCAGTTCATCGCCACCGGGCTGGTCAGCGGCGGCGTCTCGGTGGCGATCATCATCTTCACCACGCTGATCGTGAATCTGCGACATGCGCTTTACAGCGCCACGCTTGCGCCGTACATGAAAGGGCTGGCGCAGCGCTGGATGCTGCCGCTGGCTTTCTGGCTCACCGACGAGTCGTTTGTGGTGGTCATCGCGCGTTACAGCAAAGGTGACGCGTCACCGTATAAGCATTGGTTCTATTTCGGTTCCGCGCTCCTGATGTACACCAACTGGCAGTTTTGGACGATCGTGGGCATCGTTGCCGGGCAGTCGATCCCCAATCTCGAGTCGTGGGGCCTGGACTTCGCCATGACGGTCACCTTCACTGGCATGTTGATCCCGCAGATCAAGAGCCGCCCGCTGCTGCTGGCTGTGATTGTCGCGGGGGTGTGCGCGGTGTTGTTCAATGGGATGCCCAACAAACTGGGGCTGCTCATTGCCGCTCTGGCCGGGGTTGCTGCCGGGGTAATTGCCGAGGCGAATATCAAAGAAGTGCCTTCATCTCAGCCCATTTGACGCCCATCGCAGATCTGATTTTACGGGAAATTTGACTATGACCCTGAAGACGATACGCATGTTGGATTATGTGATCCTGCTCTGCCAAGACCTGGAGAGCATGAAACACTTCTATCACGAGGTTATGGGCTTTCCGGTCTATCGTGATTGGGGAGACTGGTACGAGATGTCTGTCGGGGGTGTGCTGCTCACGCTGCGCCCACGTGGGCGCAGTTATGACGGCGAGGGTGCAGGCGGCGCGAACGTACAGCTTGCCTTCCGGGTCGCGCCGGACGATGTGGCGCGTTGTTACGCTGAACTGCTTGCCCACAATGTGGAAATCATTGAAGCTCCGATGGATAAGAGATTCGGTCACAAGACACTGTTTTTTAAAGACCCCGAGGGCAATATTCTCGAAATCTACGCGGATATTCCCGTTCCAGAATAGGAGATAGCAGCCATGCTCGCTTTTATCTGTGTCACCTGCGGTACACAGTACCCGGAATCGGATCAACCGCCTGCCCACTGCCTGATCTGCGAGGATGAGCGCCAATACGTCAACTCTGATGGGCAGCAGTGGACGACGCTCGACGCGCTGCGCCCCGCTCATCACCTGCTGATTGAACCTGTCGAGCCGGGTTTGTATCGCCTCAAGCCTGAACCCAAAGTGGGCATCGGGCAGTACGCGCATCTGGTGCAGACCCCCGCAGGCAATATTCTGTGGGATTGTGTGCCATTCATCGACGATGCAGCGGTTGATGCCATCAATGCCCTTGGTGGCGTTCAGGCGATTGCCATCTCGCATCCACATTTCCACACGGTGATGGTCGAGTGGAGCCGCGCTTTTGGCGACATCCCTATCTATATCCACGCTGGCAATCGTCCGCATGTTGTGCGCCCCGATGCTGCCATCCGCTACTGGGACTCCGAAACCCTGCCGCTGTTCGGCGGGCTGACCCTGATTCGCTGCGGTGGTCATTTTCCCGGTTCGGCTGTGCTGCATTGGGAGGGCGGCGCGGATGGGCGTGGTGTGCTGCTGACTGCCGATACGATTGATGTGGTCGCGGATGCGCGCTATGTCACCTTTATGTACAGCTATCCCAACCTGATACCATTGCCCGCATCGAAAATCCGCGCGATTGTTGAGGCTGTGCAGCCCTTCGCCTTTGATCGCCTCTATGAAGGTTTCGGCGCGGTCATCAAACACGACGCCAAAGCCAGGGTTGCTATCTCAGCCGAGCGTTACATCCGTGCCATCAGTGAACCGGATGGCCTGTCACAGGGACCCGCATGAACGAAGTGATCATGATTGCAGGCATGATGCTCGTCACTTTTGCCCCGCGTTACGGGGTGATGGCGCTGCTCGGTCGTATGGAGATGCCCAAGCCCTTGTTTCGCGCGCTGCGGTATGTGCCGCCCGCCGTGTTATCGGCTATCATCGTGCCATCAATGCTGCTGGACGCGCAGGGTCAGGTGGCGCTGCGCCTGGACAACAGCTATCTGGTTGCCGGGGTTGTCTCGGCGGTCATCGCCTGGCGCAGCCGCAACTTGCTGCTGACGATTGTGCTGGGTATGGCCTTCTTCCTGATTTGGCGCGCGGTGGTTGCCGCGTAGATAGAGGGTACTCATGACGAAAAAAGCGCTGATCGTTCAAGGTGGCTGGGACGGTCACAAGCCCGCCGAAGTTGCCGACATTCTGGCTGAGCAGTTATTGGGCAGCGGTTTCGAGGTGACGATTGCCGACACGCTCGATGCCTACAAGAACCCGCGCTTAGGCGAACTCGACCTGATCGTGCCGAACTGGACGATGGGCACGATTGAACAGGCGCAGCTTCGCCCCTTGCTCGATGCCGTCGCGAGCGGTGTCGGGTTGGCCGGGTTACACGGGGGCATGTGCGACAGTTTCCGCAATGAAACCGAGTACCAGTTCATGACGGGTGGGCAGTGGGTGGCGCATCCCGGCAACGATGGTGTGACCTACACGGTGCATATGGATGGCGTGTCACACCCGATTACCGACGGTATCGCCGATTTCCAGGTGACGACCGAGCAGTATTACATGCATGTCGATCCGGGCAACACGGTGCTGGCGACGACGCGTTTTGGCGCTGTGGTGATGCCGGTCGTTTGGCTCAAACAGTGGGGTAAAGGTCGCGTTTTCTATTGCAGCCTGGGACATTCGCCGAACATCGTGCGGATGCCGCAGGTGCTGGAACTGATGCGGCGTGGCATGGTCTGGGCTTCCGAGCGCGGCTAAGCACGCAATCATCGTGAGCGTGGGGTAGGCAAAAGGGCGGAAACTATCATCCGCCCTTGTGGAGTTCTTCGCTGCTGGACTACGCTATGCTTCGTCCTGTGCCTCTGTGAGCGTGGTATGGCAGTTGTTGCATGACCAGAGCATGACGACAGGCGAGAGACCCAGTTTGGCAGCCACATGCGGCGGCCAACGCTGCTCACCCAGGAAGGTGAACTCACTCTGCTGTTCGCAGGTGGGGCAGTAACCCTGGCGGTTGCCCAGGTGCATCTGAGGTTTTTGCATCAGCTCTTTGGTCATCATCGTCATCTAACGCCCCGTTATCCCTGCTTTGCGCTGCACCTGTGACCTTTTATCACAGTCTAACGATAAAACATCTAATTAATGATTAAGATTTTGCCAGCATTACATTGTTTATTTTACGGCGTTTCGTGTCAGGATGTTGTGTTTGGGTTGTATGGAAATTGTACAAAGCACCTCCGATTGCCCTACGCAGCGAAGCCCACAGTCATTAGTCGTTTGCATGATATGTTTAGGCGGGATTAGGTGCATTTGGATAGCCCAGGTTGCTCTCTGTTCTCCTGGGCTTCGGCATTGAAGCTAACGACCAAGAGCCGTTGACTTAGAACTGCAGAATGAAGCGCAGGCCGACGAACAGCAGGAACAGGCCATACAACCGCTTGACCGTCGACGACGACAACCCCAGGGCGATGCGCGCTCCGATGACTGAACCGCCGACCAGTCCCGCTGCGACACAGGCCGCTACCGCGATGTCCAGCAGCCCCTCGTTGTAATACGAGATGACCGCTCCCAGGCTAACCGGGGGCAGCAGCGCAGCCAATGATGTGCCGACGGCCTGCTTCTGATCGAATTTCAGCAGTGTCACCAGCGCGGGGACGATGATCACGCCGCCGCCGATGCCGAACATCCCCGCCAGCACGCCCGCGCCCAATCCCACACCCAACAGGATGTACCACGCGGCTTCGATCACCGTTTCTGACGCGGCTTGCGGGGCTTTTTGCCCGCGCCATTCCGCCCACCATGTGCGTGGTTCGGTGAAGCGCCAGGCCATATACAGCAGGAAGATGCCATAGAGCTGTTGCAGCACGCGCCCGTCCAGTCCCAGCGCGATTTGTGCCCCGACAATGGCGCCGAAGAGCAGCCCAAACGCGACCCAAGCCGCTGTGGCGATCTTCAGTTTGCCAGCGCGGTAGTAGGCCAGTACCGCGAAGATGCTGACAGGCATGAGTAGCGCCGCCAGCGACGTGCCGACCGCCGTTTTCAGACCGAAACCGATCAGCACCGTGAGCGCAGGCACGATGATCACGCCGCCGCCGATGCCGAACATCCCCGCGGCAACCCCGGCAACCAATCCCACGATGATAAGCGCAAACCATTGTTCGGGCATGACAGGCCCCCTTATTGACCTTGGAAAACATGCGCTGACTTTAACGGCTGTGAGTGATGTTTTCTATCGCCACTTTTCTTGTGGTATGATTTCCCTATGCCACCATCACCAGACACCTTACCCAACTATCATTTCCTGCTGATCGCGCCGAACCTGGGCGCGGAATGGCTCTTCGATGCGGCGCGCGCCTACTTCGAGCGTTTCCGCCCCATCGCCGTCAGCGATCTGGAACTGATCAAGCTGATTCCGCAGCAGTTCTCGGTCGCCGTCACCGTCATCGCTCGCCGGGATACCGCCGCGCAGTGGGGCGTGCAGTTGGCGCAGAACGCGCCGAATGCGCTCTTTGACGCTGTAGTCTACGATTCGTTTGATGACACCCGTGCCGTGTTGACCTCGCGGGCGGTCAGCAACCAGCCCTTTGGGGTGCCGCTGCTGCCAACAGCCACGCCGCCCCCCGCGCTCAGCCCAACGCCCGGCGCACTCATTGGCGAGCCACAGCCCCTGCCCACCCGCCCATCAGGTGGTTTCGTCACGCAGACGCCCACGCCCGGCAGCGATGGACAGCAGCCCATCACGCCTACGCCGGGGTCACTCATCGGAGGGTAGGGCGCGATGCGTTTAGACGAATACGTATGGTCTCGCAACCCGCGCGGGCTGCACGTCCGGCAGGTGTTGGTCACACCCCTTGATTTCTCACGGTGGTCGAATCCGCGTTTTGGCTGGGTCAAACTCGTCGCCGCCGAAACCGAATATGTTGATGATGCTGTGCAGTTCCTCTCGCTGGGGATCACGCCTGTTGTGCGCCTGTACGTCGAACGCCCTGGCGCACAGGGTTTCAACTCCTATATGCGCGACCTGACCATGGCCTATGCCCGCGTGGGTGTCAAGTGGTTCGAGTTCTATAACGAGCCGAACCTGCCTATCGAGTGGCCTGCCGGGACTTGGATTGACTGGCGCAACTTCAATGGCATCATCCGTCCGATGATGGACAACTGGATTGCCTGGGCGGAATTCATCGTCAGCCTGGGCTGCTACCCCGGCTTCCCCGCGTTGGCCGAGAGCGACGCGCCCGACTCTGGAGCCGTCGGCTGGATGGACGCCTTCCTGGGTTACCTGCAGCAGGCGCATTTCGAGCGCTTTGGCAGGCTGTTGAACAGCGGCGTGTACTGCGCCACACATCCCTACATCCTCAACCACTACTACCAGGAAATCCCCGGCCTCGGCCCGACCAGCGCCCGCCCGCCGGAGCAGCAGAATGCGCGCGAGGGTGGTTGGCACTTCGAGTATCCCTACGACCCGATCTGCCAGATGACCGACCCAGGCCGCACGGTTTATGGCGGCACAGCGCTGACTCCCAGGGGCGATCCGGTGGGGCTGACGGCGATGGGACGCATGTTCAACGAACGCTGCGCGGCGATCTGGGGCACGCAGGCCGTCCCGGTACTGGGTACGGAAGGCGGCATCTACCCGTTCCCCAAAGACAGCGACATTCCCTATTACCAGCAGGATATCCGCTACCCGCGTTACACGCACGAAAGCCAGGCCGAGGGCACGGTCGCCATGTTCGAGTGGATTTCCCGCAGCGCACCGCCCTGGATGTTCGGCGTGTGTTTGTGGAAAGAAGATGACTACTACCTGCCGGGAACAGCGCGTGCCATCTATCGACTGGCCGAGACGCCGCCTATCCTAAAGGACGTGCCGGCTGTTGAGGTGATGGGCAGCGGACAATTCAACAGCGGGCCGGGCATCATCCAGGGCGATCCGACCTTTCACCTGGTCATTCTCGCGCCCGGATTGCAGCCTGCCTGGTTCTTCGAGACGGCGCGCGCCTACTACAATACCTTCCGGCCTATCGTGGCCAGCATCTGGGACTTCATCGACTATATCCCGCCTGACCGCAGCCTGGCCGCGACGGTCATCACCCCGCCGGACATGGCCGATAGTATGCGCGAGATCATTCAGCGCCAGTACCCTAATGTGCTGTTCGACTTGCTGATCGCCAGCGGCAGCGCGAGTTACAGCAGCGTCACCGATGTGCTGAACGCGCGCGTCTGGGCGAATCGGCGTTTTGGCTAGGCGTTCTTCGTGGGAACTTGGCCGCAAACGAGCAAGGGCGGCAGTTCGGAAGCAAACGCGGTAGTTGGCTCGATCCGTTTTGCATAACTCTACTCAACCAGGATATAGAAACAGTGACCAAGAGAATCGCTCTCCTGCTGGTGTGCCTGTTCCTGATCGGTGGCACGCTGCACGCGCAGACTGATGCCGCGCATCCGCATCTATGGGTGACGGCGCAGGATTTACCGCGCCTGCGTGCGTGGGCAGCCCAGAATAACCCGTTGTACACAGACGGCTTATGGGTTCTGGCGAACGCCGCATCTGAATGGATGGATGAAGGCATCATCCCGGCACAGGACACCGGGAGCTACGCCTATGAAGAATACCCGACCGAATCGTATGCGCTGCTTTTCGCCTTCATGTCGCTGATCGAGTCAAATGAATCTGCACAGCAGGCGTATGCGCAGCGGGCACGTGACCTGTTGATGCACATCATGAATCAGGCGGTTCTTGGCGTGGCCGACGATCAACCGTTTCGCCATTCGGAATTTGCCACCAGTGACCGTTCGCGCTGGTACGGCGTGAGTTATCCCCTCATCGTCGATTGGATCTATCCGAGTCTCACGGCGGAAGACAAAGCGACGATTCGGACGGTGTTTCTGCGCTGGTGCGAAGAGAACCGCAACGCTTACACGACAAACAATAATCACCCTGAACCAATTGGCGTGGTGAACGACCCGGTGTTGGTCAGCGATCCGTCGCTGGTGCGCTGGGCGGGGAACAATTACTACGCGGCGCACATGCGCAACATGGGCATGATGGCCCTCTCGTTCGATGCGGCGGATGACCCTGACGGCGCGCTTGGTGCATATCTTGAAAATGCGACAGGCGCATGGCTGTACGTGATTGATCACCTGTTCCGTATGGATGCGCGCGGCGGCTTTGGCACAGAAGGTTTTGAGTACAGCCCGCAGTCACTCGGTTATGCCGCACAGTTCATGTTCGCGCTGCAAACGTCCGCTGCGAATGACCCAGCCGTATGGGGGCAGCAGGTTACTTTTGAAGCGAACCCGTTCTGGAATGACGCGATTGCCGCCTTTGTTCATTCGATGAGTCCAGTGACTGCCGTCAGCGACGATGCTGGAGTTGTGTATCTGCCCGCATGGTACGGTTCGGGGCAGAATTACTGGCTGCCGGACTACATCGAGTTG
>JAEUQX010000205.1 GCA_016788625.1 Anaerolineae bacterium | reverse complement strand
GTGCGGATGAACAGGAACGGATACTCGGCAAAGGCGCACAGGCTGAGCAGCAGCACAATATACACGCCGTTGCGCGACGGGAAACACAGCAGGATGAACGGGATAATCTGCATCAACCACTGCGGACTCCAGCCCTGCGCTTGCAGGAAGAAGATCAGCAGTGTGATGCCGACGAAGGCCACCAAGCCCCGGTCATCGAAGCGCCGCGTCCGCGCGAAGACGAACAGGCCGATGCCCGCCGCCGCGCCCAGCCGCAGCCAACCAGGGATGACGGCGGGATTGCCGAGCGGGTCGTTCGCCCTGGCCGGGTCGATGCGGTCGCTGATCGGGCCAAAGTTGCCCGTGCGATAGTTGCCATCCAGCAGCGCCCAGACGCTCTGATACGATGCCTTGTTGAACTGTGCCGTCAGCGAAGGCAGGGTCATCGCGCTGTTCTGTGCCAGGAACGGCAGGAAAGCAAGCACGACAATCACCGCAAGAACCGCCGTATAACGCAGCGCCGGACGCAGTTCACAGTGACGCCAGACCGCGCCGAGCAGCAGCGCCGGCGTGAACTTGAGCAGCGCGCCCACCGCGATCACAGCCGCCGAGCGCATCTCGCGGTGCTGTATCAGCCACCACAGGCCGAGCAGCAGCGTGAACAACACCAGCCCCTCGAATGTCCAGAACGTGAAAACCAGCGGCACGAGCAGCAGTGCGTAAATCCAGGCCAGCGCTGTGCCCGTCTCGGCGTTGTGCAACCGCGTCCCGATGCGCCGCAGCAGCACCAGATTGCCCGCGTCCACCAGCAGGAACAACAGGCCGAGTTGGAAAGCGAAACCGCCATAATCGCTCGTCATCTGGTAGATGATCACCGAGAGGTATGACCACAGCGGCGGGAACTCGCTCCACCAGTCGCGCAGCGGCAGCCCGACAGTATCGGAAAGCGCCGCCAGTTGGTAGTAGGTCTGAAAGTCGCCGCCCGCCATCACGCCGCGTTCGCCGCCCGCTATCAGCAGTGGTTGGTAGACCAGCAGCATCATCAAGCGAAACGCGATGAACAGCGTCAGCAGCAGACGGAAATCGGCCAGGAGCGCGGATATGCTGCCGGTTGTGATAGGAGGAGTGGGAGGACGCGCGCGCTTGGAAGTCATCTCACTGCCCTTTCAGCGATTGAACATGCCGCAGCATTTCTGTTGCCGGAGAAACCGGGTTGTACGTGATGGATTTTGCGTAGGGATGAGATACATCTCGTCCCTAAAATCACCAAATGCGATTTTGCGATGGGCCGGGGGGTGAGGTTTCCTTTACCCATTCTCGTCCCCTGCGCGTACGAAGATCACCGCCATCTCGTCCTCGTAATCCAACCGCCAACCGGCTTCTTCGCGCAGCGCCCGCGCCAGCCCGCTCTGCGCCTCGACCAGCACGGTGTTGATGCTGTACTGCGCCAACACATCGCGCCAGCCCGCTGCACCCTGTGCCGGGCGGAAATAGCTCTCGGTCAGGAAGGTGTCGCCGTACAGATCGGTACGGCCATCGACGAACACCGGCTCATCCGGCAGCGCGTAGATCAGGTAGCCGCCCCAGTTGTAACTGTTGAACAGCGGCCCCGCCAGTCCCGCCGACTGCATATGCTCGACCGCCGCGATGGGCAGGAATTCGCGCTGCGCCTCATCGACGGTTTTGACGTCCAGCACCAGCAGCACCTTCGCCAGCGCCGCGAAACCGATCAGCGCGACGATCAGCGCGTTCAGGCGTGCCATGCGCGGCGTCACCCGCTGTACGGGCTTCAGCACCCAGCCTCGTTCCGCCAACATGGCGTCGAGGTGACGGGTCAGCACGGGCGTGGCGACCACCGCGAACAGCGCCACATTACGCCCGGCCAGCAGCCCCATGAAGGCCGTGCCCGCCGTGAGCAGAAAATCTGTCCAGTCCAGCTGCTTCCTGCTCGCGCCCACCGCCCCGAACAGGCCGAGCAGCAGCGCGATGAACGGCCAGTTCTGCCGCTCGTGGAAATTCGGCGTGTTCCACTCCTGGATGAAGTTTTGCAGCGCGCCGATGCTCACCGTCTGGAACGGCACCGCCAGCATATTCAGGCCGTAGGGATTGATCACGATGGCCGCCGCCGAGACCAGCGTCACCAGCGCCAGCTTGCGTATCCCGCGCCAGGGCACGACATGTTCGCCTTTTGAATTGAACAGGTTGCCCGCGATTTCGCCCGCAATGGACCCAGCCAGCAGGATGAAGCCGATGGAGAAACCCGCGTGCAGGTTGCCCCACAGCGCCATCAGGGGCGGAATCAGCCACAGGCGGTCAAACGTGATGCGCCGTCCAGAGGTATCGTCGGGGCGCGTTACATCGTGTCCGCTCTCGTACTTATGCCAGTACAGGATATACAGCAGGGCGGCGCTGAGCGCGAACGAGAGCATCTGTGGGCGCGGCGACCAGAACACTGCTGCCGTAGCCGCCCCCAGCACGATGGCGAACGCGCGCAGATAGACGCTGCCACTCGACATGCGATAGACAAACCACATGCCCAGCGTCGCCAGCGCCGAAGTATAGATCGCCAGCCCAAAGCTGCCCGCCACCTGCCAGATGGCGTAGAGGATGATCTGCGCGCCCCAACTGTGATTCGTCCAGGCTGTTCCCGCTTTGGTGAACGAGAACGGGTCAGCGTAGATCATGCCCTGCGTCAGCGTGTACTCGCCGGAGCGAATGTGCCACCACACATCGGTATCAACCGGGACGCGCGTCGCCAGGGCGAAGAGCAGCGCGAACAGGATGATGAAAGCGGTTCGCTCAATGGTCAATCGTCGCATCACTTATCTACGTCCGTTCCAGTAAATACAGCAGCACGGGATCATCCACCGGGTAGGTCACCTGCGGCAGGAAGAAGCGCGGGATCGCCAGGCGCAGGAACTGCGCATAAGGGATGTTGATCGCGTCAGGGTCGTCGCCCGCCAGCGGTTCACGTTCCAGGCTGGCATAAGCCGCCTCACGTTCGCGCCGCCGCCCATCCTCATCGCCCAACGCCGCCGCCAGTCGCGCTCGCCCCATGTGTATCCAGGCAGTCTCGATATTGGTTGCTGCCCCTGATTCGGCTTGTGCCAGTGTATCCGCAGCACGGTTCAGATCACCCTGTGCCAGCAGCACGAGGCTGTCCAACACCCGCGCCGCCGTTGTCGCGGGCAGCAAAGTTACATCTGCCGCCTCGCCTGCCAGCAGCCGCGCCGCGTCCGCCGCCTGCCCGCCTTCCAGTAACACGGCAGCACGCGCGGGGAGGGACAGCGCATCGAGTATGGCATCGCCTTCCACATAGACGCTCAATTCAGGATACAGGCTGGCATCGGGATATTCCCTTAAGACCTCAGCCACCCAGCCAATCGCGGCTGCATCGCCCATCTCGCTTGCGTACTGCGCCAGGTTCAGCGCCAGCCGCCAATCCTGCACGTTCAGCTCCCAGGCGCGCCGCATGTCGGCATAGGCCGCCTCGCGTTCGCCCGCCTCCCAACGCAGCGCTGCCAGGTTCGCCCAGGCCGCTGAGTAGCCGGGGTCCAGGCGGGTGAAGTCTTCGAAGCCTGCGATGGCCTCGCGCAGCGCCGCCTCGTTGCCCGCGTGTGCCGCCATGCCGAGCAGGAAGGCACGCTGATAATGGTAGAGGCTCAGCGCCGGGTCTGCCGCGATGACCGCATCCAACTGTGCCGCCGCGCCGCGATAATCACCCTGACCGACCGCAGCCCGCAGCGCGCTCACATAATCGCCATTGACTCGGCTGCTCCACAGCCCGCTGACGAGCAGCGCCGCCCACAATACCACGATTCCCACTGAGCGCGCGCGCGATGCGTCGCGCACCCAATCATAACCCTCTCTGCTCTTCCTCTGCGTCCTCTGTGCCTCTGTGGTGAATTCTTCTTCTTTCTGCCTTTTCTCTGCCTCCGCGGTGAATTCTTGCTTTTCCGGCGCGACCAGCAGCGCCAGCGCCAGCAGCCCAGTGAGCGCAATCGCTGGCATCATCGCGGGCAGGTCGGTCAGGTGATGCACGCCGAAGGCCAACACACCGCCCGCCGCGCCCATCAGCATGACACGCTCGCGCTCACGCATGGCTTGCCAGTTCGCGCCCGCCGCCCGCGCCCCCGCCGCCACCGTGAGCAGCAGCGCTGCCACGCCCGGCAGACCGAGTTCGGCGGCGATTTGCAGCGGGGCATTGTGCGCGTGGCTGTGCGGTTTATCCGGGCGTATATCTGGCAGGCGCACCAGGCCGCGCCCGTAGGTGAACAAGCCCTGCCCGGTCAGCGGCTTTTCGGCAAAAAGCTGCACTGCCGCGTCGTACATCTCGACGCGCAGGCCAAGCGAGCGACCGCCGACTGAGAATGAACGTATGAAGATAATGCCGATGATCATCAGGATGACAGCACTGAGCAGCGCACCGCCCGCCAACCCCGCTTGCAGCGTCCGGGTTCGTTCGTTCCACCACCCACGCAGCCGGTTGAGCGAGAGCAGGTTGTGATGCGCCAGCAGCAGCGCGCCCCATAATAGGCCACCTGCCAGCAGCCCCAGCCAGGCTCCGCGTGAACTGGTCAGCAGCAGCAGCAGCGCCGAAAGCAGCGCGTAAAGCAGCAGCAGCGCGCGCGGCGGAGCGCCTTTTGCCAATGCGGCACGCGATAAAATCAATGGGATCAGGACGATCAGAAAGCTGCTCAGGAAATTGGGGTTGCCGAACACGCTCACCGGGCGGGGCAGCGCGACCGCGCCAATGCCCAGGCGAGAGGTCTGCGCCAGCCAACCCTGAAGCTGCACGTAGCCAAAAGCGACGATCACGATGCCTGCGATCAGCAGCGCGTCCACCAGCGTATCGCGCCAGCGCGGGCGGTTGGCGAGCAAGTCGTGCAGCGCGTACCAAACCCCGATATACAGCCCCATGTACCACAGTCCGATGGCGATGCGCCGCGCCGCGTCCAGGTTCGCCAGCAGGGAGATGCCGAACGCCAGTACCCACAGCAGTATTGCGCCATCCAGCGCTGTCCCATGCCAGCGCCAACTCGCGCGCCGCCGCATGAACAGCCAGCCGCCGACCAACAGCGCGGTCATGCCCAGTGTCAGCGGCGGGAACTGCGGATTGAGGATGCCATTCCACGTCGCGCCAATCGCCAGCAGGTAGCTCATCACCAGTACAGCCAACGCTAACGCGATGAAATCCGCGCGTTTTGCCAAAGCTGAACCTTTCGTTATAGTGAGACTATAGTCGAAAGGATACACCCAATGACCCGAATCCGCATCGCGCCCTGGTCAATGGTCACGCTGTTATGCCTGCTTTATGTGGGTTTTGTCATCGCGCGCAATAACGGCGACCCGCTCGCTCTGGTCACGCTCGGCACGCGCTTCAGCCAGGGTATCGCGGACGGCACGGAGGGTTATGACGGACAGTTCAACTACTACATCGCGCGCGACCCGGACAGCGCCGCGCAGTTCCTGGATGTGCCCGCTTACCGCTTCCAGCGCATCCTGTTCCCTGCCGCTGGCCGACTGCTGGCCTTCGGGCAGGAAACGCTGATCCCCTGGGCATTTCTGGCGATTAACCTGGCGGCATTGGCGCTCGGGACGTGGCTCTTGGAACGGCTGCTGGCTGAACAGGGGGTCAGCCGCTGGTACGCAGTAGGCTATGGGCTGTCGTTGGGTATCTTCGGCTCGGTGCGCCTCAGCCTGTCGGAACCGCTGGCTTACGCGCTGGTGATTGCCGCTGTGCTGGCTGCCCGCCGCGAACGCTGGTGGCTGTGCGCCGTGCTGCTGGCCTCAGCCGCGCTCGCGAAGGAAACGACGCTGTTCTTCGCCGCCGGGTTCGCGCTGGCGCTGCTGCTGCAACGCCGCGTGCTGCTGGCGGTCGGCCTGGGGGCTGCCGCCGTGCTGCCCTTTGCGCTCTGGCAGGTCATCCTGGCACAGCGTCTGGGCACATTCGGCGTTGGTTCGGGCGGCGCGCTGGCGACCAGCTTCGAGATCATCCCCTTCGCGGGCGTGGCGCGCATCCTCACCGATGTGCCGCCGGAAGTCCGCGCCCGGCTGCTGATCATCTTCGGCATCATCCTGATTCCGTTCGTCCTGATCCCGACGCTGTGGGCGCTCTGGCGCTGCTGGCGTGACCTGCGCGCGCAGAACTGGACAGCCTACACCGCGCTGCTGCTGGCGACCGCTGCGATCATGCCTTTCGTGCCGTTCTCAACCTACCGCGAACCCATCGGCATTCTGCGCTTCATCATCGGGCTGCAAATCGCGGTGCTGCTTTACGCCGCCGAACGCCGCAATACGCGCGCGCTGCGCAACAGCACGATCTGGGCGCTGACGGTCTTGTTCGTGTTCACGCTGGTGTGAGGCCTCATACCCCGCTCATCCGCAGCACCTTGCCCACCGTGCGAATGATGATGTTCACATCGAGAATCAGCGACTGGTGGCGCACGTAGTACAGGTCATATTGCAGCTTGACCAGCGCATCTTCGTCGGTTGAGCCGTAGCCGTAGCGCACCTGCGCCCAACCCGTCAGCCCTGGCCGGATCACCAGCCGTGTGCGGTAGAACGGGATTTTCTCGGTCAGGCGCTGAAGGTGTTCCGGGCGTTCCGGTCGTGGGCCAACGATGCTCATGTCGCCGCGCAGCACGTTCCAGATTTGCGGTAGTTCGTCCAGGCGCGTCTTGCGCATGAAGCGACCCACGCGGGTCACGCGCGCATCGCCCGGTTTGCTGAAGACCGCACCAGTGGTCTGTTCCGCGTCCGCCTGCATCGAACGAAACTTGTAGATGCGGAAGATACGCCCGTTCAACCCGGTGCGCTCCTGCGAATAGAAGATGCCCCCCGGTGAATCCAGCCTGATCGCCAGCGCCAGAAACGGCAGCAGCAGCACGAACGGCAGCGCCGCCACCAGCGCCAGAATGATGTCCAACAGGCGTTTCATCTGTGGATACAGGTTGAAGATCGAGATGCCGTCAATCGGGAAGACGACCGCCCAGTTGTTGCTGACGTGTTCGACCGGCACCTGCCCGGTGATGCGTTCATAGAGCAGCGGCATGGGCACAATCGCCGCGCCCTTCTCGTAGGCGTCCATCACACCCTGGAAGGTCTCGCCGCTCAGTTCGCGCGTCGAGCTGACAATCAACTCGCTGATATGCTGCTGCTCAACTAACTGCCCAATATCCGCGCCCGTACCCACCACTGGAACATCGCATAGTTCCGCCAGCACGTCGTCCGGTTCGGCGATCACCCCACGAATGTCGTAGACGGGATGCGCGTAACGGCCAATCGCGCCGATGATCGTCACTGCCGCCCAGTCCGTGCCAACGACCAGCACGCGCCGCGCTCC
>JAEUQX010000200.1 GCA_016788625.1 Anaerolineae bacterium | reverse complement strand
CCAATCCCCGACATCCGAGCCGGCGTGCGACGGCGGCAGAACGCGCGGGTGATGGCTCGTCGCTCGGTGCTGCGCCTGGCCGCCGCTCTGCTGATCGGGCTGGCGGTGCTGTTAGCAGTGCCACAGGTGCGCGCGGCGGTTCTGGAGTTCATCCGCGTCGGAGCAGTGCGCCTGTTCTCGGTTCCGCCGCCAACGGTCGTGCCGACCGCGACGTTCAACCTGCCGGGGTTGACCACGCTGGCTGACGCGCAGACTGCCGCTGGGTTCACGCTGCCACCAGAGTTCGGTCTGCCCGATCAATCTTACCTGCCGTTCGGTGACGGCGCGCTGGTCACGCTGGTCTGGCTGGGGGCGGATGGGCAGCCGCGTATGATCATGGAAATCCTGCAGAACGAGTTGGTCGGCAGCAAGTACGATGTGCAGTCCGGCCAGGCAGTGACCGTGAACGGCGTGCCGGGTTACTGGTTGAAAAACCCGCATGAGGTGGCCTATTTCTCCGACGGGCGCGAACTGCTGCGCGAGGTAACACACGCGGTGCTGCTGTGGGCGGACATTGAACGTACCTACCGCCTCGAAAGCGATCTGACGCTGGAAGCGGCGCGCGCGCTGGCCGAAGCGTTGGGATAGCTGCCCTGGTTGACAGTCCTGGAGAGCGGCTTGATAATGTGGTGAATAACCCGCTCACCTGGATTGAAGAACGAGTGCTTTGATGGATTTCTTCCGCCGCATATTCAGCAAGACGGATGAAGGCTTCACGCAGACCGAGCAGCCGAAAACTGAGCAAAAGACCGTGTTCATCAGCTACCGCCGCGAGGTCAGTTCATACATCGCCCGCGCGGTGTTCATGGATTTGCGCACGCACGGCTTTGATGTGTTCATGGATGTGGAGAGCATCAACGCCGGGGAGTTTGGCAGGGCGATTCAGCACCAGATTGCCGCCCGCGCCCATTTCGTCGTCATCCTCGGCCCCGGCTCGGTGGAGCGCTGTGCCGATGAGGGCGATTGGCTGCGGCACGAAATCGAGACGGCGCTTGATCATCGCCGCAATATCATCCCGCTGCTGTGCGACAACTTCACCTTTGCCGGCAGCGAGCAGCACCTGACGGGGCGGCTTGCTCAGCTCAGCAGCTTCAACGGGCTGAATATCCACCACGATTACTTCGACGAGGCCATGACCAAGCTGCGGACACGCTTCCTGGTGCAGCCGCCGGATGTGCCGCTCGCCCCACTTTCCACGCAGGAACAGCGCGTCATTCGCGAGACCATCGCCGCCGTCGCCAGCCAGCCCGCCCCCACGCGCGATGAACTCCAGGCGGAGGCGCTGTTCCGGCAGGGCTATGCGTGGCAGAAGGACAACGATTTCGATAAAGCGATCAGCTTCTACGATCAGGCCATCGCGCTCAACCCGCAGTATACGAAGGCTTACTACAATCGCGGGCTGGCGCACTATTACCGCAAAGAACTGCCACAGGCCATCGAGAACTACGACAAGGCCATCGCCCTCAAGCCGGATTATGCCAAGGCGTATAACAATCGCGGGCTGGCGCGTTTTGAGCAGGGACAGCTAACGGAGTCGCTGGCGGACTACGACGAAGCCATCCGTCTCAACTCGACCTACGCTATCGCCTATAACAATCGCGGCAACAGCCGGGCGGCCAGCGGGGATTTCGCCAGCGCGGTTGCGGACTACGAGTGGTATTTGCTGTTGGGGGGCGGCAGAGAGTACGGCAACCAGGCCAGCATTGAAAAAATCATACAGGAATTGAAGGTGGCTGTTGAATCGGGCAGCGACCAGGGGCTTTCCGACACGACCCGGCGTCAGTTCGTCAAGCTGACCACCGGAATGCTCCCGGCGGTGCCGCACGAAGACGGGATTGTGGATGGTGAAACACTCTTTCAGCCCAACGTCATCACGCAGGAATTGATGATGATCCCGGACGGTGTCACGCGCGGGCTGCCAGTAGAGCCAGCCATCGCCCTGGAGCAGAAGCTGCTGACCTACGGTCAGGCGACTGATGTGGGCATGGTGCGGTCGAATAACCAGGATGCCATCGCTTCGCTGGTTGCCAGCAACCGCAGTGATAACCCACGCCCGGACTTTGGGCTGTTCATCGTGGCGGACGGCATGGGTGGGCATCTGGACGGCGAGAAGGCGTCGGCGCTGGTGGCACAGATGCTCGAAACGGAAGTCGTCAGCCAGATTTATTTGCCGCTCAACCGCGCTGCCACTGATGACAGCGATACCCCGCCGATCAGCGAATCGCTCGTCACAGCGGTTCAGAAGGTTGATACCGCCCTGAAACAGGCTGTGCCGGATGGGGGCTGCACGCTGACGGCAGCCATCCTGGTGGGTAACTTAATGTTCGTCGCGCACGTCGGGGATACACGCCTTTACCTGATCAATGACTCCGGTATCGAACAGCTCACGCGCGATCATACACTGGTGCAGCGGTTGGTTGAACTGGGGCAGATTACCCCGGAAGAAGCGAAAGATCATCCCAAACGAAATGTCGTGTATCGCGCGCTGGGCCAAAATGATGAGCTGGAAGTCGATACGCTGATGCGCCGCCTGCCGCCCCGCGCGCAGATCCTGGTGTGCTCAGACGGTCTGTGGGGCAATGTCAGCGATGTCGAGCTGCGCGAGATTGTCCGCAATCCGTCGCTGTCGCCGCAGGAGGCGTGCAACAAGCTGGTGGCGCTGGCGAACGAACGCGGCGGTTCCGACAACATCTCGGTGATCGTCGTGCAGATGCCAGGGGTATGAGGCGCAGTAATCCCAATGCTGAGCTTTGGGCAGGCCACAGACCGCGGCACGATACGCACGATCAATCAGGATGCGATTTGCTCCGTTGTCGCCGTCAGCCGCAGCGCTGATGCCTGTCTGGATTTCGGCCTGTTCATCGTGGCGGATGGAGTGGGTGGGCATCACCAGGGAGAGAATGCTTCTGCGCTGGCCGTAAATACAGTCCAGGCTGAGATACTGCGCCAACTCAACCTCAGTGGATCAGCACCTGCTCTATTTGGTCTGCCCATCCTGAAAATCCTTGACCAAATTGTGAAGATGTCGAATGCAGCCGTCCTGAAAAGTATCCCAGACAGTGGAACAACATTGACGGCGGTGCTTATCATTGGTGACGAAGCCCATATCGCGCATGTGGGCGACACCCGTGCTTACCTGATCACGCAGGATAGCATTGAGCAACTCACGGAAGACCACACCTTAAGGCATCAATTGTCGAAATTGGGTCATATCGCCCCTGAAGACATGCGCGCTGAACATCTCAAGAGTGTGTTGCATCGTGGTTTGGGTATGAGTGACGACCTGGATGTGAATACCCTCATCCGCCGCCTGCCGCCCGGCGCGCAGATCCTGGTGTGCTCAGACGGTCTGTGGGGCAATGTCAGCGATGACGAGCTGCGCGAGATTGTCCGCAATCCGTCGCTGTCGCCGCAGGAGGCGTGCAACAAGCTGGTGGCGCTGGCAAACGAACGCGGCGGTTCCGACAACATTTCGGTGATCGTCGTGCAGATGCCTCCCGCGTGAGGTGCTGCGTTATTGCGCGTGGCGTTCCACCCATTCACAGGCTGCGCCCAGCCCGTCTTCAGCGCGCAGCCGTGCACCCATCTCGGCAGCCCGCTCCCGCAGCGCGTTGTCCTGCGTCAGCGTGCGGAGCGCCGCTGCCAGCCGTTCCACCGTGAGCTGTTTGCGCTTCATCTGTGGTACGCCCACACCCAGTTCTGCCACCCGCCGCCCCCAGAAGGGTTGATCAGCATTGAACGGCACCACCAGCGCAGGCTTGCCAGCCCTGGCGGCGCTGTGTGTCGTGCCCGCGCCACCGTGATGGACGATGGCCGCCATGCGCGGGAAGAGCCAGTCGTGCGGCGCGTCGCCAATCGTGATCAGATGGTCGTCCTCGTGTCCCATCCCGGCCCAGCCCGCTTGCAGCACGCCGCGCAGCCCGGCCAGGCGCAGCGCGTCGCTGATCATCTGTGAGGTGCGCTCAGGCTCGTGAACGGGCATACTGCCAAAACCGACATAAACAGGCGGCTCGCCCTGTGCCAGGAACGCGCTCAGCTTTTCCGGCGGCGTCCAGTTCGGCGGGGCGGGCAGCGGCCACGCGCCAGTCACCCGCACATTCGCGTTCCAATCGGTTGCGGCAGGCGCGAGGTGCTTGCTGTAGTGCATCAGGACGGGCAGTTCAGCTTTCAGCAGGAGATTGGCGACCTGACCAGCGGCAATCTTCGGCAGTCCCACCTCGCGGCGGTAGGTGTGCATCGGCTGGAACATGAACGACAGCACCCCGCGCACCAGCAGTTGATAGCTGAGCGGGTACAAGAAGCGTTTGCCAAACGGGGGCGGCGGCATCACCGGGCTGAACTGTTGTGAGGAGACAACCGGCGCGGCGATGCTCAGCACCAGTGGGATGCCTGTCTTCTGGTGAATCGAGTACGCGGCGGGCACGAGGAAGCCGTGCGAAATCAGCAGATCGGCGTCCCGCACAGCCTCTGTGACCAGATGCATGGTGGCGAGCAGGGCGCGGCGCATCTCTGGAACAACCTCGCGCCATAGGGCCAGCAGCGTCGCGGGTGTGATCCCACGCGCGGCCTTCTGGCTGAAGTCACTCTGCATGAAGTCCATGTTGCTGATCGGAATGTGCAGATACGGAACACCGTATGCGCCGATCTGCGCCTCAAAGTCACCCGGCGCGGCCAGTGAGACACTGTGCCCGCGTTCGCGGAGCGCCACCGCCAGCGCCAGAAACGGCTGAATATCCCCGCGTGAACCAAACGCCATCAGGACAATATTCATCTCGCACCCCCATCACTTGCCTCGCTTAATGTTGCTTGCGCAGCAGCGCCTCCACTTCATCCGCAGCCCGCGCCGCGCCACCTGCTGTGCGCAGCGTCTCCCCGATGCGCTGCGCTTGAGCCTTAAACGCTGGCTCGTTCAGCAGTCGCAGGGCGTTCGTGCGGATGGCTGTCGCGCTGACCTGTTGTTTCTTGAGCATCAGCCCCGCGCCCAGTTCGACGGCGCGCATAGCATTCACCGTCTGCTCGAACTGCTGCGGCACGAGCAGCAGCGGCACGCCCAGAACCAGCCCGTCGTGCAGGCTGTTCATGCCGCCGTGCGTGACGAACAGCGCCGCCTGCTTGAGCACCGCGATCTGCGGCACCCAGGGATGAACCGCGATGTTTTCCGGCAGCGCCCCAAAGGATTCTGGCGCGATACGCTTGCCCGTGCTCATTACCACGAAGGCATCCATCCCCGCAAACGCTTCGATGCAGGCGCGGAAGAAATCCACATCGTCGTTGTTCAGCGTGCCGAGTGAGATGTAGATCACGCGCCGACCCCGCGCCGCCTCCAGCGAGAAGTCGCCGTTCACGGGCTGTTCGTTCAGCGTCCAGCCGACGAAGCGCAGGCTTTTGTCAACCGTGTCGGCGTACTGCTGGAAATGACGCGATGTGTAGCTGATCGACAGGTCGCCAATGTTGTTCATGATGCCCATCATGCCGAAAGGTGGCAGGCCGTACTGCTCGGTCAGCGCCTTCGCCCGGCGGTTGGCTTCCAGCCCCTTGCCGAAATCGCGGAAAAGAAACGGCAGCATCAGTGGCAGCAGCCTGAACATCGCGCGCGGCGGCGGCTGGGTGAGCGGCGGCAGCGCCAGCGAGGCTACGGAAGGCAGGCGCAGAATGCGCGCCACCAGGTAACCCCAGGTACACAGGCTGTCGTAAATGATGTAATCCGGCCCCTCCGCGCGGGCGATCTCCAGCAGTTCCGGCAGGATGGCCGCGCTGGTGCTGATCAGCGCATGGGCGACGCGCTGCGGCACAGCGCCGCTCAGCCCGCTCACGTCGAAGTAATCATCGGCCACGCTGCTGTAGGCGCGGAACGCTGCTCCTGCCGCTTCGATGCTGGCACGGTAGGCGGGTGTGGCGAAGTAGATAATTTCGTGGCCGCGCCGGGTCAGTTCTGTCACCAGAGGCAGCGATGGGTTGATGTGCCCGTGACCCGGGACGTTAAAGAACAAGGCTTTGATCATCGTGTGCCTGCTTAACTCCACTGGGGTGGGATGGTTGGACGGCAGCAGTGATGAATGCGTCACCTGCCACTTGGTTGTTATTATAGCGGAAAATTACTTTCCTTCGGATACGAACGTCACCAGGTATACGATGCGCGCGACCAGCGCCGTATCTTCACTGTAGGAAAGGCAGCAGGGATTGTCATGGGGGTAGGTTCCCGATCAATCGGGAAGTTTTCCCGGTCAGGGTGGGTAGCTGGCAGCGTTCAGCCCAGGTGTGCCTCGGCCAGCAGCAGCGCCAGCACGCTGATGGCGTCCTCGATCTCGCCCGCGCGCGCCATCCGCAGCACCTCAGCCGCCGGGAAGCGGTGCACGGTCAGCACCTCGGCGGGTTCGTGCGCCGTCGCGCCCAGGGTGACGCCCGTCGCCAGGAACAGGTGCGCCCATTCCGTGCCGACACCCTTCATCGTCGCGGACTTGAGCAGCAGGTGCCACGCCGCCGCCTTGCCGCCGGCTTCTTCGCGCAGTTCGCGGCGTGCCGTCTCTTCCGCGCTGCCGCCCGGTTCGACACTGCCCGCGGGCAGTTCCCAGATCCAGCGTTGCAAAGGATAGCGGTAGTGGCGCAGCAGCACGATCTCGCCGCTGGTCGTCACGGGCACAACCCAGGCCGCGTCTGGCAGCTCGACCACGTTGTAGACGCCCTCGCTCCCGTTCGGCAGCAGGATGCGATCCTGGCGAACGGCGTACCAGGGGCATTCCCAGGCGCGGCGTGAGTCGATGGCGGTGATCGGGTGCGATTCGGAAGACATGCTCATCCCAACACCTGCCAGCCGCCGAGCAGGTACAGCCAGAACAGTACGGCGTAATTGAGCATCAGGATGCCCGCGATGATCATATGGCCAGGGGTGCGGCGGTGGGTTTCCAAGCCATGCGTCAGGATTTTGGACGTGATGATGCCCAGCGCTGCCATCAACAGTCCGGCGACGGCAGCGGGCGTGCCGGGCAGAATCCGCAGCGCTGACGCGAACAACACCGCCCCAATCATCAGGCCGCCGAGCAACCCGGTCGCGGAGTCCGTGATGGTGAAGGCGATGCCCGCTACGATGCCGACATTGATGCCTATGCCGAGGACGCCCAGGTCGCCGCGTATATCCGGCGGCAGGAAGTCCAGCAGCGAGATGCCGCGCACGAGCATAAAAGCGCTGAAGCCTAGAAAAGTCGTCAGCACGAATACGAAGATGGCCGCACGTTGGTCACCCGCAGAGAACAAGCCGCCCGCGAACCAACCGACGACGATCAGCATGTAGGTCACCAGCAGCGCAATGGGTTTTTCGCCGTCAACTATGATGCTGCCCAGCGTATAGCCGAGCAGCGGCAGCACGAAAGGCATCCATCCCATCGAGGTCACAATCCAGGCGCCTGTTTTGCGAACGCTCTCGTTCATGTCGGTCGCCTGATACGCAGCCAACGTGCCTGGCTCGAAGAACAGCCACCACAGCAGGTCGAATTGATCGCGCGGATTGCGTGGAATCAGGCGGCGCGGCAGGTTCGGTATCACAGACTGGTGGCGCAGTGGGGAAGTTGGGGGAGCATCAGCATTCAGGCGTTCACGGACAGCCGCGATGAGCTGCTGCACACCTGCCGCGTAGTGCTGCTGTAGATCCACGAACTGCGTGCCGCTGAGCGCGAAAGGCACTGCGCTGCTTTCGTCGCCGCGCGCCAGCACCGGGAAGATCGGCTTGCGCTGGGCGTGGGCGTAATCCAGTTCACGTTTGACCCACTCGGACTGCTTCGAATCCGGCGAGAGGATGACGATCAGGCAGCCAGCCGTTTCGATGGCGCGCTCAATCGAGTCCTTCCACAGCGGCGTACCAGGTTCGATACCCGCGTCCGTCCAAACACTCAGCCCGGCTGCGGCACAGTCGTCACGCAGGCGCTGCATGATCGCGGAGTCTTTGCGGCTGTAGCTCAGGAAAACTTGGTGCTGCATCGTCTCATCCCCTGCGTGCGAGGTTCATTACCGATTATAGCACGGTGAGACTGCACAAAAACGCTCGCCACGCGACAGGGCGTGTGCTATCGTAGAGGTGTCCTGTTTCATCAGTAACGAATGGATGTGAATGACCGAACAGACCACGCCATCCGCCCCGCTCAATCCTCCGGCGCATCCGGTACACGCACCCTTCTTCAGCCGTTTCAACCGCTTTGATCGCTTCGTTGGTTTGATCATGCTGGTGCTGCTGGGCGCGATTGGCCTGACAATTCTGTTGGGCGACCGCGTGGGCGTGACGCTGGAACGGGTTGGGCCGCTGGGTACCGCGCGCAGCACAGGCACGATCACGCTTCAGTTCAGCGAGACGATGAACCGCGACAGCGTTCCGCAGCGCCTGCGCGTCGTACAGGTCGCGCCGGAAATGGCCGGGCAGACGGTTAGCGACGAGGCCGTGCTGGCGACGGTGACGGGCAACTTCACCTGGAACGCACACACGCTGACGTTCCGGCCCGATGCGCCGCTGCTGCCGGGCGCGACGTATCAGGTCAGCCTGCTCCCCGGCGCGATCAGTGAGTCGGGGCGGGCAGTTCTCTCGGAATACCGCTTCAGCTTCACAGTTGGTCGCCCGCGCGTGGCCTATCTCGCACCGGCCAGCAGCACACAGCCTTTCAACATCTGGATCACCGACCCCGCGAACGGGGAAAGAGAACAGGTCACGTTCAGCCCGTCCGGCATCTATGATTTCAGCGTCAGCCCTGATGGCTCGCAGATCGCCTTTGCGGAGAAGAACAGCAGTACGGGCACGATGGACATCAAACTGCTTAGCCTGGACAGTGGACAGATCGAACAGCTCACCAACTGCCTGGATGCCGAATGTAAGACCCCGGTGTGGCGTCCCGACGGGCAGGTGATCGCCTACGAACGGATCGACTACAACAGCGACTTCGCGCAGGTCGGCGTCAGCCCCAACCGCATTTGGGTGATCGACCTGAGCACCCGCCCGGCCACCACCCGCCCGATGTTCAGCGACTCGCAGATCCTGGGATATGGCCTGGACTGGTCGAAGGACGGGCAGCGCGTTTCATTCTTTGACTCCAGCGCGTTCGGCATCCTGATTCACGACTTTCGCGACGGCAGCAGCATCCTTGTGCCCAGCCAGTACGGCAATCCCGGGCGGCTCTCGGCGGACGGGACGCGCATCGCCTACCCGGAAATTGTGCTGACCGAGAACCAGGCGCGCTCGTACATCCAGGTGGTTGACCTGGCGACGCAGGAGCAGCGCCCGATGACCACGCCCGACGACCCGGCGGACGACGACAACGCCGTGTGGAGTCCGGATGGCAGCTACCTGGTTGTGACGCGACGCTACACCGATGACCGCTACACACGCGGCAAGCAGCTTTACAAGATGAATATCGCCGATGGCAGTGTTGAACCGCTGCTGGTTGACCCGCTTTACCAGAATGGCTTCGTCATGTTCGACCCGACGGGCACGCAGCTCGTCGTGCAGCGCTTCCCTGATCCAGTAGCGATGGGCGACCCGGAAAACCCCGGTATGCCGGAGATCTGGATTCTCGACATGGTGACGCGCGAGGCCGTCAAGGTCGCGGATGATGCCTTCGTGCCGCGCTGGGTGCCTTGAAAATGATGAGTGATGAGGAATGAGTGAAGAATTGGCTGAACATTCGCACGGCAGACCCTCGCCGATCCTGATCGTGTTCCTGCTGTTCCCGCTGTTGGGCATCGTGGCGGCGGTTGTGCTGGCGCTGAGCGAATCGAGCGCACCGCCCGCCCCAGCCACGCCGCTCCCCGTTACGGCTGCTGCGCCTTCGCTGATCGACCAGCCCGCGCCGAACTTTGCGCTGAATGGCCTGGATGGCACGGAATTCCGCCTGTCCAGCTACCGAGGACGTATCGTGTTCCTCAACTTCTGGGCGACGTGGTGCGAGCCGTGTGTACGCGAACTGCCTGTCTTCCAGCAGTTCAGCGTGGCACAAGCCGAGGCGCGTCAGGCCGTCATCCTGGCTGTCAACGTGGGTGAGCAGCCCGACCGCATCAGCCCCTACCTGGATGAACGCGGCATCGACGCCCTCTCGGTGCTGCTGGACGATGATCTGGAACTGTACGGCGCATACGGCATCGAGGTGATGCCCACCACCTACGTGATCGACGCGGCGGGCGTGATCCGCTTCAAGCACCTGGGCGAGATGACTGCCGAAGACCTAGCGGCATATCTGGCCGAAGTGAGTTCACAAAGCTAGGATGCGCTGACAGTTGACCTCATATCAGTTCTTTTGTCAGGTGGACGGTAAGTATCGCGCCCGCTGACTTGGAACTGTATCGGAAACGCAAAACGTCAACAGAACCCGATTTGCGCTGCCGGGAATGCCGCTGCAAGGCTATTTCGTCTATTGCAACGGCACGGGCGGAGGAGCACCGGGCGCTGGCCCGTTAGCGTTAGCCTGCTGTCTTTTGCGTAGCTGTGATCGGATATACTGCACACGCGGCTCGAAAATCTCCGGGTGAATGCGCCCCGTAAGCACCTCTTCGCGTATTTCTGGTATCGCGATTACCACGCTCATGCTGTCACTGCTGGGCACAGAAAGTCGAAAGATTTTGGCAACTCTAATCGAAACTGTTGTATTGAGGTCAAATAAACTGGGGTCAGAGGGCATGTTGATCGTCGCTGTCGTCATCGGCCCATGCACGGCGATCAATGGAACATCGAATTTGACTTCCTTGTCTTCGGTCGAAATCGACACAATATCGTGATACATGTACTCATAGGTGCGCGTGTTGTGGAAGCTGTTGTAGAGGAAATTGAAATCGGTAGCAAACACTGCGATGCGCTCTTCGGTTAGGTACAAAACGACGACCTGATAACAGGGAAATCGGAGCTTTAGACTGTTGACGTCAAAGTTGAATTTCTTGCGCTGAAAGTCGGGTATGGCGTAGACGCTCTCCAGGAGCGGGCCGTAGAACGGATTGATGCCTCTGTCGCTGTCCAGTTTGAAGTGCTCAGCAACAAAACCGAGGCTTTCTAACCCAACTTCATTAGCGATGCGCGCGATGTCTTCCGTCAGCCAACGGTCGATCTGTGATCCGGCGGGGATTTTGGTGATGTCGTATTCGCTCAGGTGCCAACTATTGAGCAGATTCACATGGTTGGCGAGGTCGCTCGCATACTGATCATGTGCCAATTTGTAGGCCATCTCCGCCTGGCGGATGTGTTCGTGCAGAATGCGGTTGAGCACAAATGCCACAGCGCTCAGCACGAGCAGCACAATTGCCGCCTCCACCGCGCCATTCGTCAGCAGCAGGATGCTGGAAATCACCCCAAACGGTACAAGTATATAGGTCGCCAGCCGTATCCGGCGCGCCCACAGCAGTTCGGGCTGCGGCGGCGCGGGCGGTTCGGGGTCAATGCGCGCGAAGAAGGCGCGTATCTGGCGGCGTTTGAGATCGTCAGGGATGATGCGTTGTGAACTGAGTGCATTCGTGCGTGCGAACATAGGCATCCAGCTTGAGCTAATGGGCAGCAGGACGAGCGTACATCACCGAATTTAGACTATAGTGTAACAGAATTTCATGGTGATGGGGGTGGCAGCGCGTCCCTTCACCCGCCGCTGTGCTGGATGGAGCGGAAGGCCAGTTCGACGACATTTCCCGGCTCAAACTGCGCGCTCAACTGGTGCAAGCCGCGTGCGCGGTCTTCTGCGCCAACCGTCATGTCCAGGATTTCGAGGCAGTACGCGGCGATGTCCTG
>JAEUQX010000164.1 GCA_016788625.1 Anaerolineae bacterium | reverse complement strand
GTAAACCAGGTTGCGCTGGTCTATCCATTCCTGGGATGTTTGGTCCAGTGCCATGATACCCGCTTCATAGATGGCTTTGAAGTGGCCGCTGTCAACATTGCTCTTCACCTGCAGCAGAATTCGGAGTGCTTCGGCATTCCCGACGGCTGCGCCGAGTCGCCAGCCGCCCATGTTGTAGGTCTTCGAGAAGGACATAAACTCGATGACTGCCGATTTCGAGTTGGGCACCTGGAGGGCACTTGATGCGCGATAACCATCGTATGTTACATCAACATAGGGATTGTCTGAGGCGACCAGGATGTCGTGGCGCATACAGTAGCTGATGACGCGTTCGTAGTAGTCGAGTTCTGCAGTTGCTCCGGTAGGGTTATTGGGATAGTTCATCCATATGAGCTTGGCACGAACCGCAGCGGCAGCAGGAATAGCTTCGACATCTGGCAAAAAGTGATTAGCCTCAGATGTTGGCAGCCAATGCACATCTCCACCTGCCAGACGCGCACCCATCGAGTATGACGGATAGCCAATGTCTGGCACCAACGCCAGATCACCTCGGTCGAGGTAGCCCAGGCAAAGATTGATGATTCCTTCTTTGCTGCCTAGTAAAGGCAGGACTTCTCGTTCAGGGTCGAGTTCGACGCCAAAACGGCGCTGGTAATAACGCGAAACTGCCTGGCGAAAAGATGCAATACCTCGATAGCCCGAGTAACCATGATTATTCGGTTGATGCGCCGAGTCGGCCAACGCTTCAATCACGCTAGATGGTGGCGGCAGATCGGGACTGCCGATGTCCAGGCTGATGACATCCTGCCCGTGGGCAGCCATTTCCTGGATACGTTGACCTTGGACAGCAAAGATGTAAGGTGGAAGATTCGCTAAACGATCAGCAATTTGGGGCATGATTCCAAGCCTAACGTGTCTTTTTGAAGGCAACCAATCCTGAAGTGAGAACGATGGAACTAGTTATTGTCCTCGTCTATCGCTTCACCGCTTGTCCAGATGGGCTTTTCGGGCGGCACTGAATACATTGGTACCATGATGTGAAATGTGCTGCCTGGGCAAGCGACTTCATCATAACCTTCGCTTTCTGCCCAAATGGTCCCACCATGTGCTTCAATAATACCCTTTGCAATTGGCAAACCCAAACCCGGACCACCACCTTTGAACTTGGTCTTTCCGCTGGAGTGCAGGGATGCGTCGCCAAGCGCCGAGAATGTATTGAAGATATGGGGCAGATTAGAAGCGGCAATGCCAATCCCATTGTCGGTCACCATGATGTCCGTAAAACCTGGAAATTCACGTCCGCGCACAGTGACTTTACCGCCATCTGGCGTGTATTTTACGGCATTCATCATGACCTTCTGCAATACCTGAAGCAGGCGATCCGGATCAGCAAAAGTTGCCTGATTGGAGAAAGTGTCTTCCTCGATCACGACCTCCAGACGGCGACCTTCCATCGCTTTGCTGATCAGGCGTTCCGCAGCGCTGAGGACATGATGCAACCAGACGGGTTGAAAGTGGAGTTCCATCAGCTTCAGATCAAGCAGCGAGACATCAATCAGATCATTGATGATTTCGCGCAGGCGTTTCGTTCCGCTATCGACACCTTCGAGAAGCATTCCGATCTGTTGATCGCTGCGCGCTGCTGCTGAATTCGCGATCATGTCTGTGTAGCCTTCAACGAGCGTCAGGGGGGTTCGCAGTTCATGTGCGGCTACCGCAATAAAATTCGATTTGCTCTTGTCCAGACGCTTGACATGAGTCTGTGCGCGGTCGAGTTCGCGGCGCATATTCTCCAGCAGCGCCTCGCTCTCCAGATTCGCCAGATAGATGATTGCTTCCGTAAACGCTGCATCGGCTTCGGTCAGCAGCTTGATTGCCTGGGCTGGCGGGCAGCGTTCCAGGATTTGTTCCCAAAGAACCTGTTTGAGCGTAGATACAACGGGCACAAGGCTGGTGGTATCGACCGATGTTGGAGCGCTACGCGATTCAACCCAATCGATCAGAATGACATTCAAAGGGGTAATGCTCTGCGAGTCCAACGCGCGGATTAGGCCGTGAAAGAACTCTTCGATAGATTCGGTGACCTGTGATTTAAGCGCCTCATCCTGCGACAAGCGTGTGGCTGCGGTATCCACAAGTGCGGATAGATTGGTGTCAAGCCATTGGCTTAGTGTCGGCATAGATGATACTTTCTTCCTGCGTTTGCACTCACATATCTGTGAAGTTCATTATATTTGTTCCAACTTGTACCGCAAATGTGGTTCACCCAGAGTGCTGGTGTAGGACTTGAAACTCTCGATGGCGCGTTGTGAATAGGCCATGTAACGATCACGTTTGTTGCGTATCGGTTCCGGAAGATCGGGCAGGATGCCAAAATTCGCTTTCATGGGCTGGAAGTGCTTCGGTTCAGCATGAGTGACATAATGACACAGCGCGCCCAGCATAGTGTCCTGTGGCAGCACAAACGGTGATGAACCGCGCAAGTGCCCTGAAAGATTAATGGCAGCGATCAAGCCAGTCGCAATGTTGCCAACATATCCCTCAACACCCGTGATCTGTCCACCGAAGCACAGATCAGGGCGAGTTCGAAATTGCATCGTCGGGCTGAGCAGGGTAGGGGAATTGATGAAAGTGTTGCGGTGCATTTGTCCCATGCGCACAAATTCAGCCTGCTCCAAGCCTGGGATCAGTCGTAAGATGCGTTCCTGGTCGCCCCATCGGATATTGGTTTGAAATCCGACTATGTTGTATAGACTCCCAGCCAGATTGTCACGCCTGAGCTGGACGACCGCGAAAGGGCGCTTTTGGGTGCGCGGGTCACGGATACCAACGGGGCGCATTGGGCCATATGCCAGCGTTTCCTCACCGCGCGCTGCAAGCTGCTCGATTGGCAGACAGCCTTCAAAGAAATGTGGGTCTTCGCGCTCGAAATCGCGAAGTTCAACCGCAGCGGCTTCACGCAATGCACTCACAAAACGAAAATATTCTTCGCGGTTCATCGGACAATTTATATAGTCACCTTCTTCCGCCGCACCGCGACCATAACGGTTGGCGCTAAAAGCAATGTTCATGTCGATGCTTTCCGCCGTCACGATTGGCGCGATCGCATCGTAGAAATAGAGATACTGCTGTCCAGTCAAGTGCGCAATGTCAGTCGCAAGAGCCTCTGCGGTCAGCGGTCCGGTCGCGATGATGGTTGGCCCTTCGGGTATTACCTGAACCTCTTCGCGAATCACGGTGATATTGGGGTGGGAATGGACAGCATCGGTCACCTGACTGGCAAATGCTTCGCGATCTACAGCCAGCGCGCCGCCAGCAGGAAGTGCGCAGCGTTCAGCTATGTCGAGCAGAAGCGATCCCAGCAGCTTAACTTCCAGTTGCAGCAAACCTGATGCGCGATCAGGGAGCTTGGAGCCTAGCGAATTGCTGCATACCAGTTCGCCGAGACGGTCTGAAACATGCGCGCCGGTTGTGCGACGGGGGCGCATTTCAAACAGCTCAACCGCGAAATCGCGCTCAGCTAGCTGCCATGCCGCTTCCGAGCCAGCAAGACCACCACCAATCACTTTAACCACTTGCTTTGCCATTACATCACTCCCAATACTTCGCAAGCAGCTCATGGTAAATGAGGCCAGCGATTAGATCAATTCTCTGGCGAGGTCGTAGTATGATTTGATTTTGCTGAGGTTTTCAGCATTGGTGGGGGCGATACGTAGCGCCTGCCCGTAAGCCTCAACCGCCTGTTCGTAGCGGCGTAGGGCAAAAAGCGCATTGCCGAGAATGTCGTAGACGCGATAATCCTCGATGGACTGTGCTTCGGCGACAGCTACTTGTTCCATCTCGCGAATCGTATCAACAACAGACTGATACATGCGCTGCTGGTAGTGGCTGCGCGCGATGCGATAGTAGAGTGATAAGGCCCAAGGGTGATCCGGGTTGAAATTCAAGGCAGATTGATAGGCAGAAACAGCGTTTTCGTATTGCCCCAGATTAAAGAATGCATTCCCCAACATTTCGTTCACCCGTGACCAGGTAACATCCACCCCGGGAGGACGCTTAGCAGCCTGCGTGAACTGCTGCAAATACCCGATAACATCACGGTCGCGACCAGGCATCTCAGCGTAGATTTCACCCGCTGCCAGCAACACTTCGGCTGAGGCAACTTTGGTATCGGCGCCGCTTAGCGCTGCCAGCGCTAAGTCAATCGACCGCAGTGCGCCTTCAGTATCACCCGTCGCGCGTAAGATACGGCTTTTGAGAATATGCACCTGCACGAGCCAGCGGCGGTTTTCGTCGGCAGGATAGGTGTCAATGGCCCGGTTCAGAAAAGCCAAGGCTTTCTCAAGATCGCGCTGCTCATAGTAGGCTATGAACCCCAGGCGCTCATAACAGTATGCAGTTAACGCCCGAACGCTGCTGGGGTTGAGCAGTGCTTGGTGAAAATACTGCAGCGCTTCATCAATTATGTTAGCCGTAACGCTAATTCGCCCTAGTTGATAGTAGATCCAGCCAACATTCGCATAGCTCGGGTGGCTCTGCAAGATGCGTTGATACAGCTCAACTGCTCGCTGGGTGTCCGCGCGGTCAGCAAATCCTGGTACAGCCATCTCAAATCGTGCGAAATAGCACTCTGCCTTGAGTTCAAGAATGTGGGGCGCGTATTCTGTATGGGGATCGAGTGTGGTTGCAGTCGCAATATCATCGAGAGCATCTTCAGGGCGCTCTGAGAGCAAGCGTACGCGCGCGCGCAAAACCAGCAGTTCAACACGTTCGTCATCGGACAGGTCGTTGCGTAAAGTTTTGGCGAGCAGGACATCCGCTTTCTTTATATCGCCAGCCGCGATCAGATCATTGATTGTTTGTGCGGTTTCTTTCATGACCTTCCTATCACATATGACCCCTTTTTGCTGATTATAGCGTGTGCCGCAAAGAAAAACGCGCGACCCTTACAGAGAGGCCGCGCGTTCACGAGAGGCTGGAATGTTGCGTGCTGTGTTATGCGAACTTGGACAAGACGATCGAAGCGTTCTGCCCACCGAGGCCGAAGCTGTTCGAGAGAATATACTTCAGGCCTTTGAAGTCACGGGCTTGATTGGGCACATAGTCCAGATCGCATTCGGGGTCTGGGGTCGTGTAATTAATGGTTGGATGGATGATCTGCTCGAACAAGCTCATCGCGCAGGCGATGATTTCGATGGCGCCGGAACCAGCAAGCGCATGTCCAATCATGCTCTTGGTGGAGCTGATGGCAACGTTGTAGGCGTGTTCTCCCAGGACCTGTTTGATTGCCAGTGTTTCCATAGCATCATTCGCTTTAGTTGAGGTGCCATGCGCGTTGATGTATTGGATATCTTCCGGATTGACGTGAGCATCGTCCAATGCCCACCGCATCGAGCGCACTGCACCGCGTCCTTCGGGATCAAGCGCTGCGATGTGGTAGGCGTCGGATGAAGATGCATGGCCAAGAATTTCGGCGTAGATCTTCGCGCCTCGCTTCAGAGCATGTGCCAGACTTTCGATGATCACCACACCGCAGCCTTCACTGAACACAAATCCAGATCGATCTGCATCAAATGGCCGGCTGGCGGCTTCTGGTTGATCGTTGTATTCATTGGCCAACGCCTGCATTGCATCAAATCCAGCGATTGCATAATCCTGGAGAACCGCTTCGACGCCACCAGTGATCATCATATCGGCACGGCCGTTGCGAATGAGTTCCGAGGCTTCCCCAACGGATTGGGTTCCAGCAGCGCAGGCGGTAGAGGGCGCATTCAGCGGCCCCAACGCGCGAAAGAAACGACTTACATAGTGCGCGGGCATGTTCGGCAGCGAGTTGATCAAAGACAAGGGATTCGGTTTTACATAGCCCGAAGTCTTGTATTTAAACGTGCTTTGCTCTGCCATTTCGTGCGCGCCCAGCGATGACCCGATGCACACGCCGACGCGCTCGCCTTCAGCTTCAATCAACTCTGCCGTAAGGCTGGCGTCGTCAAGTGCCATCTTGGCCGCAGCCACCGCGAATTGTGATGCGCGCCCCATGCGACGGGCTTCTTTGCGGTCGATATATTCAACTGGGTCAAAGTTGCGTACCTCGCCCGCGATTTTGACCGGTACATGCTCAATTGGAATGGTCTCGATGCGTCGTACGCCGGAACGACCAGCCTTTAAGCTTTCCCACAGCGACTTGGCTGAGCCTAGCGCGGTTACACCACCCAATCCGGTGATGACGACACGCGGACGTCCATTCCGCAGAAGTTCTACCATGATCTACTTCTCCTCACCTTGCATTGTGTATCTCACTCAACCTCTATAGTGGATACTTGCTGTAGCCCTGTTTTAATCGCTTGAATGACATTGCCCTCTACAGCCAGACGAGCCTGTCGAATTGCATTCTTGATCGCAAGGGCGTTCGAACGCCCGTGACCTATGATAACAACACCGTTTACACCTAAAAGAGGCGCACCACCGATTTCAGAAGGATCAATTTTCTTGTAGACGCGGCGAAAAGCCGGGCGCGCGATCAAACCACCTAAGGTTGCCAGAACGTCCTGGCGAATTTCGTCACGAATGAGTTGGAACAACATGCTGCCCATCGCTTCAATGGATTTGATGGCGATATTGCCAACGAAACCATCAGAAACAATCACATCCGCTTCGCCTCGTAGAATTTCTTTTGGCTCAATATTGCCTACAAAGTTTAGTGACGATTTCCGCAATAAATCGCGAGTCTGGTGAATCAGTTCATTGCCTTTTTCGTCTTCTTCACCATTTGAAAGCAGGGCGATACGAGGGTTTTCCAGTCCGAGAGCGTTCAGGGCATAGATCTTGCCCATAACAGCAAATTGCAGCAGCCACTCGGGTTTGCAGTCAGCATTCGCACCTATATCTAACAGGATGATAGTGCGTCCATTTCCCACACGGACAACTGAACTGAGCGCAGGCCGCCTAACGCCTGGGATGCGTCGCAGTGTGATGAGAGTCGCAATCGCCATCGCTGCGCCGGTGTTTCCTGCCGTCACAAACGCATCGGCCTGATTGTCCTGGACCAAGCGCAAGCCGACGTGCATGGAGGACTCTGGCTTGGCTTTTGCGACGATGCCTGGTTTGTCGGTCATCGTGATGGTTTGTGACGCATGGACAATTTCGATTTTCAACGACCGCGTATCGTGTTTGTTGAGTTCCTGTCGAATTCGTTCCTGGTCACCTACCAATAGGATTGTATCCTGGGTCTCACGCGCAGCCAGCACTGCGCCAGCTACGTCGGGGGTAGGGTAGGTATCACTGCCCATTGCGTCGATGGCAATTCGCATAGGTGTATCCTGGGGGTGTGCCTTGGTGCTTCGGCTGAGCGAGATCAGAGTTGATCAGGAATTGACACTTGATCGAGTGCGGGTATAATACCCACAATTCAGCTTGAAATCCAGCTAAATCAAGCCCCGGTGGCGGAATGGCATACGCAGCAGGTTGAGGGCCTGTGCCCTTGTGGCGTGGAGGTTCGAGTCCTCTCCGGGGCAAGTTGACAAAAGACTCACCAAGTATCGGTGAGTCTTTTGCATTGGAATACCTTACACAAATGACTGCTTGCAAGGTTAAAGGGTTAAGGGTACACTGCCTCTCAAGCATTGTGTTCTGGCATAAGACCAGACTTGCTGATGGGAGCAACGCCTGACATGAGCGCACAAAGCAGCGATCTTTTGACACACGCTTACGATTTGATCGAAGCAGACAAGCTCGACGAAGCTGCCGCGATTCTCAAGCCAATTCTCGAAACAGAGAAAGATAATCCTGATGTGTGGTGGCTATACAGCCATGCCGTGAGGGATGTTGAGACCGCACGCTTGGCGCTAAACAATGTGCTACGACTGGACAGTAGTTATCCGGAAGCGGCGGAACTCCTTCGAGAACTGGACGATCAGTCGCCAGCGGCGATTGGTGACGGGGGCAATGGTGAGCCTGCATTCCTGCCTGGTATTGCGCCAATTCGCCCTAAAGAGCTACCTGGCTTGTCATCGTCCAAAACTAGCTCGGACGATGACGATGACCTTGACGACGATGAATTCCCGGATGATGAAGATGAGGAGCGCGAAGGGCTTTCGCGTTGGGGCATACTCGCAGCAGGGATTATCGGCTTGCTGCTGATTGCCGCACTGGTTTATGTTGTTGCGCGTCCATTCTCAGGACCATCCACATTATCAAACGTCACCGCTACAGCATCCATCCCAACACTGTCAGTAGCAGATAGTCAATCACTCCCTACTGAAGTGCCACCTACATTGGAAAGTACACTGCAAACGGATGTGCCAGTAGAATCCGGTAGCTCCGTATCGTTCGATGCCGACCTGCGAAGTGCTATGAGCAGTTTCACTATTCCAAGCGATGGAATTGCCGTCACCCAGACTTCGTTGGGGCAAACTCTCCTCGTGAGCGTCTGCACCAGCGCTGGAACCCCGCTACGCGAGGCGATGCCTGCCAGTATGGTGGCATTGGCGCGCGCCAATGCGCTTTATGCCACTGAAGCTGTTGATGCAATCGGTGTTCGTATGATCGACTGCGCGACCAATGCGCCCCTTCGCAGTATCGGCACGGCACTTGCTAATGCCACAGGCCTTACGGATGGCAGTCTGAGCGACCGTGAGTTCCAATCAACATGGGTGCCTGTTTCTTAGGCACGACTAACGCATGTCTGAAACGTGCACTGGTAAACGAATGGTGATGGTTGTCCCTTTGTTCACGGCACTGTTCACTTCGATTGTGCCATGATGACTCTGGATGATGCCATAACTGACGAACAAGCCCAGGCCAGTGCCGTTGGATTTGGTTGAAAAGAACGGGTCAAACACCTTATTGATGAATTCCTCTGGGATCCCGATTCCATCGTCTTGAAACTCAAGCACGGCTTCGTTGCGTTCCATATGCGCGCGAATCTGTAATGTTCCCCCGGGTTTCATCGCAGATTTGGCATTCAACACCAGATTCATGAATACCTGCTCAAGGTGATCCTTGCTGCCATATATTGATTCCAGTGGCTGAATATCGGCAACAAGCCTCACATTCTCCTTCTCAAAGAACTTGCGATTGAGTGTGATAATGCCCTCCAACACCTTAGCAACGTCGATAAGCTTTACTTGCTCATTGTCGCCGCTGCGCTTGCCAGCGAATTCCAATAGTTGGCTGACGATGCGCCGAATGCGCTCAACGCTTTCCTGAGCAACCTGCACGTCACGCAGATCAATCGGCAGATTGTTTTGCAGGTCTTCGAGCATCCCATCCAGAATGCTGCGAATAGGCTGCAATGGATTGTTGATCTCGTGAGCAATACTGGCAGCCAAGTGACCAAGCGACGCAAGTTTTTCGGCACGGATGAGTAGCTGCTGGGCTGAACGCAACTCACTGGTCTTTGCTTCGACCATTTCTTCCAGGTGTGCTGCATAGTTCGCCTGGATTTCGTAGAGTTGAGCATTGCGGATTGTCAGTGCGGCCTGACTACCGATACCTTCCAAGAGGCGTACATGATTCTCATCATACTCTTGGTGCCCTACGAGCAGCAGCAAACCAAGCATACTGTTCCCATGTATCAGTGGAACAGCAACACCGTTTGCAAAATCAGGTATCAAGCTGGTGTTTTCGTCCTTCCAGACCAGACTACGCCACTGCTGTCTGAGGTGATTCAGTACTACTGCATGATCGGCCTGCACAGTTACATCACGTTTTGTTTCTTCGTGGAAGTCGGCGAGCTGCCCGTGATCATCGAGTTGATAGATGATCGCCGCTTCACCAGGCAGAAGATCCAGTACCAGGAATGTAACAAGTCTGAGAACATCTTTTGTCTCAAGATACTGATTAAGTTCTTCACCAACTCGCAAGAGAGCAGCCAGTTCCTGGGTCTTACGTTGAAGCGCTTCTTCCAATCGCCGCGCACGGATTTTGCTCTCCGCTCTGGCAAGTAGCTCTTTTGGCTCAAATGGTTTACGGATGAAGTCGTCAGCGCCGAGGTTAAGTCCGTGTGCTACATCCGTTGGTTGGCGCGCTTTCGCAGTGACAATGATTGTGGGAATCCCTGCTGTCAAAGCGTTTTCCCGCAGGTGACGCAAGACCTCGAACCCTGTCATGATTGGCATTTGGACATCGAGCAGAATGAGATCAGGTATGAGGCGCCGTGCTGCTTCGAGCGCCGCAGAACCATCATTAACGCTTTGTACGGTATAACCTTCGCGTTCAAAGATTCGCGTAAGCATAGTCGTCGTAGCTGCTTCGTCGTCAGCCACGAGTACAAGCGGGACTTCGCGCTTAGTAGCCATAGTTGATATTGCCTCGGAGACTCGTTCTAAAACCCTATTCGCTTTCTAGGGGTGATGTTACAATCCGTTTGACTACAAGTATAAGCTACGTGGCGGCGCATCGATGCAAGAGGTTTCCACAACTATTCGCGCATATCGACAGTCAATTATCCAGGGCATTATCGTTGGCTTGGGCGCAGGTGCTATATTTGTTGCTGGGTTCTTGTTCCGGGGCATCATAAGTGCGCCGAGTCCGGTGACGGCTGCTGGACAAGTGGTCGAGTCAACAAACGGCTTTGCCCTGTTGGATGAGGTGCAGAGTCTCGTCGATTCTCATTACCTGCGTGAACAGCCAGACGCGCGGCAGCGAGAATATGCTGCTATAAGAGGCTTGCTTGGCTCGCTCAACGATCGTTACACGTTCTTTATCGATCCGCCAGTTGCCCAAAGTGAATCCGATGCTCTTGCAGGTACATATGGTGGCATTGGTGTTCAGATACGCCGTGCAGAAGATGGCAAACTTGTCATGTATCCGTTTGCCGATAGCCCAGCAGAGCAGGTAGGCATCCGGGATGGAGACGTGATTGTTGAAATCAATGGGCAGACTGTCGATATCAGCATGTCACAGGATTCAATCGATCAACTGCTGCGCGGCGAAGTCAAAGAGGGCAATGGCGTAGAACTAACATATATCGAGGCGGAAACTCAGAACTTGCAGACAATCTTTGTTCCATTTGGCGTGATTAATATTCCGTCAGTGGTTTGGCGGACGCTTGATGAGAACCCTAGTATCGGTTATGTCCAAATCCTGATGTTTACCAGCCGAACTCCTGAGGAGATCCAGACAGCGCTTGCTGATCTTAATAATAGCAATATTCGCGCTTATGTGCTGGATTTGCGTAACAATAGTGGGGGGCTACTACAAGAAGCGGTTGATGTGGCTGCACAGTTTTTGCAGCCTGGTGTAGTGGTCTACGAACGCACGCACACCAATGAACGTTCCTTGGACTCGGACATCACAGGCATGGCATCGGACTTGCCGCTAGTGGTGCTTGTCAATCAAGGCACAGCCAGCGCTGCCGAGTTGGTCGCTGGAGCGATTCAAGATCGAGGACGCGGCCAGCTGATAGGGCAGGTGACCTATGGTAAAGGCAGCGTTCAGCAGATTTTCCGTTTGTCCGACGACTCATCGCTGCACATTACGGCTGCCGAGTGGCTGACCCCAGCCAGGCACCAACTCGATGGGGTAGGGCTGGAACCCGATATCGTCATGAGTCCCGATGTGAATGGACGTGATGTTGAATTGGGGGAAGCAATTCGGCAGCTAAATCAGATTCTACAGGAACAAGGCTCATAAATGTCCAGGAATTCGGGTGATATCAAGATAGTCACCAAAAACCGTAAGGCTCAGCACGATTATCACCTGGAACGCACCTATCAAGCGGGTATTGTCCTGCAAGGTTCAGAGATCAAATCTATCCGCGCGAACAATATCAATCTGCGCGATGGGTTTGTTCAGGAACAGAACGGTGAGCTCTGGTTAATTGGCGTTCACATTTCGACCTACAACCAGGCCGGTATATATGGGCAGCATGATCCGCTGCGTCCGCGCAAACTGCTGCTGCACAAACGCGAGATCGCCCAACTGATCAGCCAGAGTCGTGAACGCGGCTACACCATTGTGCCCACGATGGTATTTCTCGATCATGGGCGGGCGAAAGTCGAAATCGCACTCGCCAAAGGTAAGAAGCAGTACGATAAGCGCGAATCCATCGCCAAGCGCGACTCTGACCGTGAGATACGTCGGGCGCTAAAAGAGGACTACTAACCACATGGCATGGCCAACATCGATTCGCGAGATTAACGACTTGCCCGATGACGAGAAGCAGGCTATTTATGCGACGCTCCTACCGGACTGGTTATTCACCAATTATGGGGTTGATCGCGAAACACTTACGGTAAATGGACAGCAGGTCGTTCGATTTCGTTCGCCAAGAGGAAGTCGTGCGGTGGAGATTTCGGTCAAACGCCGTCTCTCGGATATCGACCCAATGCTGTACCTCAATATGGCGGATACCTTTAATAATCAGCTCCTCGTGCTGCTGGTTGTTGTCAATGACCCTGAGGCAGAACGGTTTAACATCGATACCGACGATCACGATAATCCGACTCATTTAGGGACGACTGGGCGCAACCTCGCCGCTGAAGAAGCGGCCATGAAAGCTGGCTTGGCACCGGGTCAAATTCGCAAAGGCCTCAGAACTTTCAAACAGGCTGTACCGCTGTTTGAAACCTTTGTACAAAACATGGGGCACGATATGTTCCTGATCGAACCGCTCGCATATCACAATGCTATCGTTTTCGAGCGCTATGGGTTTAGCTATATGCGTGGCTATCAGGAAATGGTGCGAATTGATCGAGAGTTTCGCCCAAACGGAGAGTTGTTTCAGAAACTCACTGATGATCGACCGTTTCGCCGTCCTGTACAGGCACTTTCGGTACGTGGGCGTTCGTGGGCCATCCACGACGGGATCTTAGGGCATCCTTTCACCGGTTTTCAGATGTACAAACGAATTGGTATCAACAGCGGCATCAACACGTTTCCCGATGCAGAGTGGTAAAACGCAGCCTTTTATCAGTATTCGTTCAGTTCGCGATGCGCTGGACAGCATGTTGTATGGCGCGAAGTCCACATCGCCTGTCTCTAACCCGCTCTTGTATTTGCTTCTGATTGAAGTGCGTCTGCTCAACCCTGATTTACCTGATACGCAGATCGCGCGTGAACACACGCTCAACCACTACCTTGCGAACTGTATCACGGAACAGTATGTTCACGTGCGGCAGTCCAACAGTCTCGACTTTTCAACGCAAGAGTCTTTAGCCACAGTCCACTCACGCATTATCTCGGAACGAGGATTTCCAGAACTATTAGCCTGGAGTTGGCTTTACCACCATTATGTGCGGGTTGATCTTGCCATCCATGCTGAGATGTTCTGTTCACTGGCTGATCTGAACGAGCGAACGCTGCGACGTTATCAGCAGCACGGCATAAGGCGCTTGACTGCTCGTATTGTTGACGACGAACGGGCTGCACGGCGTGATAATCGTCAGCGGCGGTTGTTGAATGTGGTGGCGGCACACATTCCCCAAGAACTGCTTGGCGAGAGATGATTGTGACCCAATCGCATGAGATACTGCGTACCTCTCGCCCAGTCTGCCTGCAGATTATCGGTGCGCCTGGTGTTGGAAAGACCGCAGTTGCAGCCACCCTTGTGGCGCAAGAAATCGAGCAAGATTTACTGGATCATCTCATCTGGATTGATCGTCCGCGCTCGGTTGAGTCCATCAGGGCGATCCTGGCCGAACGACTACCGACGGAATCGCCTCTTCAACTACAAGACTACGTGCGTCTGTATGACATTGCAATCGTTTTAGATGGGATCGATCTGC
>JAEUQX010000136.1 GCA_016788625.1 Anaerolineae bacterium | reverse complement strand
CGCGCAGAGTGACGAGGAGATTCAGCAGGCGGTCATCCAGGTCGTCGCCGCCTCGCCGGAGTTCGCGGAGTGGCTGGCGGGGTATCCCAATTATCAGGGCAACGCCTGGCAGGATGAAGCAGGTGATTATTGGGCCGTCGAGTTCTACAACGAAGCGGCTGACGAATGGTTGGGCTACGCGGTCGTCAATGCGACGACAGGCGAAATTTTCGAATCGTTCATCCCCAAGCCGCTGCCGACCGACGTGTACCAGGAGCAGCTTCAGAAGGTGCAGACCATCGTGCTGGATGACCCGGAAGTGCTGGCGCGGCTGGGCGACCCGGCACTGTGGGACGTTTACACCGACTTCAACCGCTGGGAACAGAAGTGGGATATGTACTTCTATCGCGGGATCGAGGCGGTGCTGGTGCGTTCCTCGATCACCGACGCCTACTTCAGCATTGATGAGATCGTTGACCCGAACGCGCTGAGCGAAGATCAGGCATTGGACGAGGCACGTAACCAGGCCATCAACATTGCCTACAGCGCCGAGGGGCTGGACGCCGCGCTGGACGGCCACGACGGTTGGCGCACCTACGTCGAGCAGCAGGGCGGCAGCCGTTGGAGTGTGACATTTACGCTGGATGAACAGGAATTGTTCTACGCGCTGGTGGACATCGAGACCAATATCGTGCTGGCCGCGCAGGCCGGGCAATAGATTCGGGGCCGGCGTCCAGCGCACGTCGGCTCCATTGCAGAACAGGCTCATGTTCACAACGAATGCGTCGCGGCACAGCACGCCCGATCACCCGATGTGAGCATGAGCCTTCGTTTTCTGAGTCATGCGCTGGGGAAGATGTCGGGTGTACGCGCCCAACCCTCCCCTACCGAAACCCACTTTGTGTATTCTGACGCGGCACATTGCGCGCTGCCCGTATATCCATCCCTTTGAAGCGTGACAAACCAACGCGATATACTCGTCAATATTCCACAATACACGAGTGATTTCAGCCATGAAAACCCGACAACAAATCATTGATCATTACCGCGCGCACGCTGATGTCAGCGTGCTGATCATCGGCGCGGGCATCAACGGCATTGGCACCTTTCGCGATCTGGCGTTACAGGGTGTCGATGTCCTGCTGGTGGACAAGGCCGACTATTGTTCCGGGGCCAGCGCGGCCTCCTCGCGGCAGGCACACGGCGGGCTGCGCTACCTGGAACACGGCGATTTCCGCCTGGTGCGCGAGTCGCTGGCGGAACGCAACTGCCTGCTGCGCAACGCCCCGCACGCCGTCGAACTCCTGCCGACGACAATCCCGCTCTACTCGTGGTTCTCCGGTATGCTGAACGCGCCGCTCAAGTTCATCGGGCTGCTGAAAAAACCGAGCGAACGCGGCTATCTGGTCGTCAAGCTGGGCATGATGCTCTACGATTGGTTCACCCGCCATGACCGGATGACACCAACCCACAAGATGCTCAGCAGGGCACAGGCTATCATCAAGCATCCCAAGCTGAATCGCAACGTCATCGGCGCGGCGACGTATTACGACTGCCAGATGCCGCAGGCCGAGCGCATTGGCGTCGAGCTGGCGCTGGATGCACAGACGGACTCAGAGGCCGCCCATGCCCTGAATTACTGCGGCGTTGTGGGGGGGACGAAGGATACCGTCGAACTGCGCGATGAAACCAGCGGGCAGCGCTTCAGCGTGCGTCCCAAGCTGGTGATCAACGCGGGCGGCGCGTGGATCGATTTCGTCAACCGTGCCCTGAACAAGCCCACGCAGTATATCGGCGGGACGAAAGGCTCGCACATCGTAGTGGATAACCCCGAACTGGCGCGCGTCATCGACGGCAGCACGATCTACTTCGAGACGCTGGATGGGCGTATGGCGATCTTCATGCCCTTTGGCGACAAGGTGATCATCGGCGCGACGGACATCCGCTGCGAAGAACCGGATCAGGCCATTTGCAGCGATGAGGAGATCGATTACTTCCTGCGCTTCGCCGACCAGACACTGCCCGGCATCAAGGTTGACCGTTCGCAGATCGTGTTTCACTTCTGCGGCGTGCGCCCGCTGCCTAGCAGCGATGTCGAGTTCGTTGGCCTGGTCACGCGCGACCACCGCATCTGCGAGATTCCGGCGGATAGCTCGATACACTTCCCGGTGTATTCGCTGGTGGGCGGCAAGTGGACAACGTATCGCGCGCTTTCCGCCCAAACCACCGATAAGGCGCTGGCCTTCCTGGGGAAATCCCGCCGCGCCAGCACCGAACATCTCCCGATTGGCGGCGGCCAGCAGTATCCGCGCGATGCAGCCGGGCGGCAGCAGTGGCTGAACGACACGGCAGCGGCGACAGGCGTTTCGTTGGAACACATCACGACGCTGTTTGGGCGCTACGGCACGCGGGCAGCGGCGGTCGCGCGTTATATCGCCGCTGGCGCGGATGCGCCGCTGGACGGCCTGCCGAGCTTCACCCGGCGCGAGATTCAGTTCCTGGCGACGCACGAGCAGGTGATACACCTCGACGATCTGCTGCTGCGGCGTTCATGGATCGCGATGCTCGGCCTGCTGAATAGCGCGGCGCTGGCGTCCATCGCCCAGGCCTGCGCGGCGGTGTTGAACTGGTCGCCGTCACAGGTGCAGGACGAAATCACCCGGACGGTGACTATCCTGACGACCCGCAATGGCGTCCCGGCGGCGCGGCTGGCGGGCGGTGAACCCGGCTGAGCGTGTCCGATGTCGGGACATAACACGGATATTCCAACATCCCGGTGCACGGGTATTAAACCCTTCAGTGGCAGCGCGCGTAATGCAGAGTAGAATCAGCGCATTACCGATTGCGAGGACACGCCATGAACATTCTGATGATCGGTGGGACACAGTTTCTAGGCCGCCACCTGGTTGAAGCGGCGCTCCAGGCGGGGCACATGCTGACGCTGTTCAACCGGGGCAAGACTAACCCTGGCCTGTTCGCGGGCGTCGAAACCATCGCGGGCGACCGTGACAGCGACCTGGGCAAGCTGGCAGGCCGCCGCTGGGATGTGGTCATCGATACCTGCGGTTATATCCCGCGCCACGTCAGGACTGCGGCAGAGGCGCTGGCCGAGCGCGTCGAGCAGTACATCTTCATCTCGACCATTTCGGTCTACAGCGATACGACCCTGCACGATATGGACGAAAGCGGCCCGCTGGCGACACTGGTCGATGAGAGCGTCGAGGAGATCACGGGCGAAACCTACGGCGGGCTGAAGGTGCTGTGCGAACGCGCCGCCGAGGGCGTCATGCCGGGGCGCGTGCTGCATGTGCGTTCCGGGCTGATCGTCGGCCCGCACGACCCGACCGACCGCTTCACGTATTGGCCCGTCCGCGTTGCCGAGGGCGGCGAGGTGCTGGCGGCAGGCAATCCCGACGCGCCCGTGCAGTTCATCGACGCGCGCGACCAGGCAGCCTGGATTCTGCATATGGCGGCGGCGCGCAAATCCGGCATCTACAACCTGACGGGGCCGGCGGAGCGGCTGACGATGCGCGCGCTGCTGGACGCCTGCCGCGAGACTGCCGCGAGCGATGCGACCTTCACCTGGGCGGATGACGAGTTCCTGCTGGAACACGAGGTCGCGCCTTATACCGACCTGCCGCTGTGGCTGCCGGAGTCGTATGGCGGCTTGCAGACTATCCGCGTGACGCGCGCGCTGGCCGACGGGCTGACCTGCCGCCCGCTGGCACAGACCATCCGCGACACGCTGGACTGGAACGCGACGCGCCCGCCCGCCACGCCCGAAAAACCGCGACGTGGCATCACCCGCGCGCGCGAGGCCGAACTGCTGGCGGCGTGGAAGGCGAAGGGGACGTGATGGGTGATGAAGGGGACAGAGGTGCAGCACTATGCGGCAAATGATCACCCTGGCGACGGTTGAGCAGTTGGAACAGCGGCCCCAGCCGATGCCCATAGGGCGCGGTTGTATCCTTGACGCGACCTGGCTGCCGGATGGTGAACACATCGTGGTCGGCGCGGCGCAGGGCATCTGGTTCTATCGTGCCGACGCCCTTGCACATCCTGTGCGACGCATTCCTGTGCCTGACCAAAGCGTGTTTGCCCTGGAAGCTACGCGCGACGGCAAGAATCTGGTCTTCGCAGCCGGGCGCAACTGGACTGAAGAGGGCGATATTGTCATCTGGGATCTGGCCGCTGACCGCGAAGTTGCGCGGCTCAAGGCGCATCGGGATCACGTTTTCGCCATCAGCCGTGACAGCACACGCCTGGCGTATATCGCGCCGGGTGAGGATCTACATGGCAATCTCGTGCTGTGGGACATCGCCGCGCACCAAACGCTCTTCACCGTCCCCCGCGCCCGTCTTGTCGCCGCCGTCAGCCCGGATAACCGCTACGTGGTTACGGGCGAATTTCAACCGCAGGACGAGCAGCGTGAACATGTGCTGAAGGTATTGGATGGAAGCAGCGGCCAACACCTGCACACGCTCAGATCGTATGATCATCCTCCACTCGTTGAGGGAAATCTCCCGTCATTCTCCGATGCAGCCTTTGACGCGGCAGGCACGCAGTTGATCGCCGGGCATGAGAGCGGTTGTCTGTACGTGTGGGAGCTGCCGTCGTGGGAGTTGGTCTATATTGCCGATAAGGGTCTGATGGGCGGCGGCCCGGTGTGGATCAACATGGCTGAAGCGGACGATCTGGCAACTGTGATCGCGGTTGATGAAAGCCCAACATATACCGTCCAGATTCGCGAGCTGGTGAATTTCACCATCAAAGCCAAACTGCCGGACACCTATACCGCATCAGCCCTGTTTGCGGTGCTCAGCCCCGACAGTCAGCGCGTGGTCATGAATGACGGGGGCGGTGGCATTTGGCTGTGGAATGTCGCTGAAGGGCGGATAGAAGCTGAGGTTGGGGGAACTGACTATAAGACCGCACACGCGAGGGGCATTAAACATATCGCCTTCAGTCCAGATGGCGATTACCTTGTCATCGTCAATGGCCTTTATAAGCTGGATATTTGGCATGTTCCTTCCGTCACCATTCGTTGCAGCCTCGGCTATGGGCAATGGGCCAAGCGCGTTGCCTTCAGTCCGATGAGTGAACATCTGGTCGCGGGCGGCAATCCGGAGATAGACATCTGGAATCTTCGTACAGGTCAGCAGGACATGAGTTTAATGACCCAAACAGGGCTGAAATGTAGTGCGGATTACAGTCCGGATGGACGCCTGTTTGCGACTGCTTCGTGGGATGGCGTTGTGGATGTGTGGGATGCCGCAACCTTCGAGCGGCGCTATCAGGTGCGGCACGGCGGTATGGCCTGGGATGTGGCCTTCAGCCCGGATGGTCACCTCCTGGCCTCAGCGGGCAGCAGTGGGCGCGATGGGCAGGGCAGCAGCAGCATTTGCCTGTGGGACAGTGCGACGGGCGAACGACTGCACATGATCGAGGGGCTTGTCCCCAGCCTGAACACGCAGATTCTGTTTAATGCCGATGGGTCGCTGCTGGCTTCTATCCCTGGCGACCGTGCAGTGCAAGAGATCGAACAGGAGGCCATACTGATCGATGTTGGTGACGGCACGCTGCGCGCCCGCCTGAAAGGTCACAGCGCCCCGATCAGCGATATAGCCTTCAGCCCAACCGCACCCATCTTGGCGACAACGGGACAGGATCACAGCGTGCGCCTGTGGGATACTGCCAGCGGCGAACAGCGCGTTGCCTGCGAGATGCCGAACGATCCCTTTGCAACGCCGCCTGGGGCATTCCCTGTATCCATTGGCTGCATCGCCTTCAACCCAGCGGGCGACCTGCTTGCCGGTGGCGGCAACGATGGCGATGTGTATCTCTGGCGGGCGGACACGGGCGCGCTGCTCAAGCGGTTGCACGGCGGCGCACAGAGCAGCATGAAGGGCATCACGGGGTTGGCGTTCAACCCGGCGGGCACGCTGTTGGCCGGGGCACTCTGGGACGGCATCGTCTGTCTGTGGCAGGTTCGTGAGGCATGACGCGCGGCGCATCGGTTATAATCAAGCGCGTGATGTTGGCCTACGTCCATACCTGTGTGCTCGCACATCATCATCGAGCGGCGGACACGACATGTCGTGTCCCTACAATGACCCCGTTTGCCGTAGGGATACGGTTCTCTGTGGTGAAATCTATAGGCGATTACCGTATCTCACGGATACGGAATCAGTTCTACCTGCGGCAGGAAGCGCTCCACGTCCTCGCGGCGGCAGTCGGCGGTACCCAGCGTCAGGCACACTGCGGTCGCGGCGGCCACGCCCAGGCGCAGCCCGTTCTCAATCGGCTCGCGGCGGCTGAGCGCGGCGGCTAACCCGGCCAGCAGCGCGTCGCCCGCGCCCGCGGCGCTGACCACCCACACCGGGATCGCCGGGATGCGATAGGCGCAGTCGTGCAGTACCGCCAGCGCGCCCTCTTCACCAAAGCTCATCATCGAAGCCGTGCCGTACTGCGCCAGCAGCACCCGCCCGGCCTGATACGCTTCCTCCATCGAGGTGATCGGGTGTTCGACCAGCGCGGTCAGCTCCGCGCGGTTAGGCTTGATGAAGCTCGGCGCGGCCTTCAGCCCGGCGCGCAGGTTAGCGTCCGCCGCGTCGAAGACCACCGGGATATTGCGTTTGCGCGCCAGGCCAATGAACTCCGTGTAGAAATCGGGCGAGAGGTTGGCGGGCAGCGTGCCGCCCAGCACCACGCAGCGCGCCACATCCAGCGCCGCCGTATACTTCGCGCGCAGTTCGTCCAGGTGTTCCGGGCTGACATCGAGTGTCGAGGTCGTGATGGTGGTCTGTTCGCCGCCGTCCTGCGCCACGATGATCGTGTTGATGCGCGTCTCGCCGCCGACCTGGATGAAATCGGTGCTGACGCCGCGCGCTTGCAGCAGCCCTTCGACCTTCTGCCCAATCACCCCGGCAGCGAAACCGAGCGCCAGGCTGGGGATGCCCAGCGCACCCAGGATGAACGAAGCGTCGGCGGGTTTGCCGCCCATGCTGAAGGTGGATTGTACGGCGCGGATCGTGCGGCCTTTGTCCAGCGTTGGGATGACGACGGTGTGATCGAGCGTGGTATTGGCGGTGACGGTGACGATCATGGCGGTTCAGTCTTTGCTGTACTTGGCGATGGCCGCTTCCAACCCGGCGCGCTGCTCGGCCAGCAGGTCGCTCTGCTGGAGCGTGTTCGCCATCATGATGATGTAGGCGTTGGTATCGATGCGTTCGACCGCGTCCAGCGCCGCATCCAGGTCTTTGCCGATGACGAACAGCCCGTGCCAGGGGGCGATCACCCCGGCGGCCTGTTTGCGGATGCGCGCTTCCTGCCCGCGAATGCCGCCCGCGACATGCTCGGCCAGGTCGGCGGTGTGCGAGGGGGCGTAATCAACCACCGGAATCGTGCCGAACTTCTGCGTCGCCTCCAGCACCGGGGGCATGGCGCGGTTCATGGCCGCGAAGACCAGCAGGTTGCGGGCGTGCGCGTGGATGACGCCCGTGCCGTGTTCGCCGAACTCGCGGTGCAGGCGGAAATGAACCTTCGACTCGCGCGAGATTTCGCCCTGTCCGTCCAGGATGTTCATGTCCATGTCGGCCACCAGCACCTGTTCCGGCTGGATGTTCCACTGGTGCTTGCTGCCGCTGTAACGCGGGGTGATGCACACCAGTTCGCCCACGCGTGCGCTCAGGTTGCCCCCGGCAATATCGGTCAGGTGGCGCTCGAACATCAACGCGCCGAAGCGGGCGAGCTTGGCGCGCATCGCTGCGATGGCCGGATCCGCAATCATCTTTTGCAGGTGTTCACTATTCATGATGCTGTGCCTATCGGTTTGACATGGAGATAGGCACATTATAACGTGAGTTTGGCGACCTTCGATGATCATCCTGTGCCAATGGTCAAGCAGTAGATTTACCATAGTTTAGAATCTCTCAAGTAAATAATTCCCAATCCAGCTCATTTCGCTGATATAATCATTACATATTGTGGCTGTAAATTACGGAGGTCGTATCTCCTATGAGTGGTCTCGCGCGCTTTCAGGCTGGTAACGTGGATGAGGCAGGCAAGCTCAGGCTGAACTGGCATGATGACCAGCGGATTGTGGTCTACAAGATCACCAATGGTGAGCGGACGACATTCGATACCTGGGCACGGTTGGCGGTGGAGATTATCCGTGCCTGGCATCCTTCTCAGCGCTATCTGGCGCTGCACGACATCTCACATCCGGGCATCGCCCTGCAATACAGCTCGTTTTCCAGGAACATCCTGCTGCCAGCAGTCACCGAAGAGGCTACGGCGTCTATCCAGGATGTAGTTGGCGATACTGAACGTTTTCAGGCCAGCATCGCGCTGGTGGTATCCAGTCAGTTTTCGGGTTATCTGACCAACACAATGGCTCAATTGGAGTCTTATCGCCGTCAGTTTCAGAACCTGTCATTCAAGGTGTTTGCTGATGAAAATACAGCGTTGGGCTGGCTGCGCTCGCACCTGAGCTAATCCCCCGCCTCTGCGCCGCGCAAAAACCAGATCATCTTTCCCCTGATCGAAGGTTCTATCCGGTATATACTGGTAGGGCAACCCTCGTGAACTGCGACCACAGCGCAACTGGTTGAAGAGTCAACGATGAACGAGATTTCTTTTCTCAATCCTCGCTACCGCCTGCATGACTCCCTCGGGACGGGCGGCATGGGACAGGTCTTCCGCGCCTATGACCGCCTGACGGGCAGTGATGTTGCACTGAAGCGGCTGCACCTCCACGCCGAAAAGACGATGATGACCACGCAGCAGTTCTCGAAGGCAGCCAGCGATGATCTCAGCCTGACATTGGCGCGCGAGTTTCACATTCTCGCCAGCCTGCGCCACCGCCACATCGTCGAGGTGCGCGATTACGGCTTCGACCAGGAAGGGCAGCCCTTCTACACGATGACCTTGGTGGAACAGTCGCGCACACTGCTGCAAGCGGGGCGGGGACAGGCGCTGCACGAGCAACTGCGCCTGATCGGCGAGACGCTGCTGGCGTTGGCCTACCTGCACCGGCGCGGCATCCTGCACCGCGACCTGAAACCGGACAACGTGCTGGTGACACCTGAGGGGACTGTTAAGGTCGTGGATTTTGGGTTGGCGATCAACGAGCTGAGCAGCACGTCGAGCATGGGCACGTTGCTCTATGCCGCGCCAGAGGCCCTGCGGATGCAACCTACTGACCAGCGAGCCGATTTGTACGCAGTCGGGCTGATCGCTTACGAACTGCTCACCGATGGCGAGTATCCCTTTGGCACAAGCGATATCGAGGGGCTGATCGCGCAGATCACGACGCAGGAAGTGGATTTCACCATACTGACTCGGGCGCTGCTGGCACATCAGGTCAGCCCGGAGATGGCGGACGGCATCACGGCAGTGGTGCGGCGCATGATGCATTTCGACCTGTCTGTGCGCTATGCCAATGCGATAGAAGCACTAGTGGCATTGTTCACGGCTGCCGGGCTGCCACTGCCGTCCGAAACCGCGGAACTGCGCGAGAGTTACTTGCAGGCGGCGCGTTTTGTCGGGCGCGAGGCTGAACTGTCCCGTTTGAAGTCCGCGTTGCAGCAGGCACTTGACGGCAAAGGCAGCGCCTGGCTGATCGGCGGGGAGAGCGGCGTCGGCAAAACGCGGCTGTTGGACGAGATTCGCACGCGGGCGCTGGTCAATGGCGCCCTGCTGCTGCGTGGACAGGCGGCGGATGGCGGTGGTCTGCCGTATCAGCTCTGGCGTGACCCCACGCGGCGACTCGTGCTGTCGGTCGAAGTTAGTGATCTGGAAGCGGGCATCCTTAAGCCGCTCGTGCCGGACATCGAGCGCTTGTTGGAGCGGACGGTGGCGGATGCGCCGGAACTGCCAGGCGAGGCGGGACAGCAGCGTCTGGCGCTGACGATTACCGACCTGATCAGACGGTACGCACAACCGCTCGTCCTGCTGCTAGAAGATCTGCAATGGACTGGCGAAAGTCTGGTGCCGCTCAAACGTCTGAATGAGGTTGTAGGCAGCCTGCCGCTGCTGATCGTCGCCAGCTACCGAGACGATGAGCGCCCGAATCTGCCGGATGATCTGCCGGGAATGCAGGTGATTGCGCTCCGGCGGCTGAGTGAAACCGAGACCGCTGAGCTGAGCCGTTCGATGCTGGGCGAGATGGGGGCCACGGAACTACTTGTCACGCGCTTGCAGCAGGAAACCGAAGGCAATGTGTTCTTCCTGGTGGAAGTGGTGCGCGCGTTGGCGGAAGCCGCAGGAGGACTGGAGCACGTTGGGCGGATGACGATGCCGCGTTCAATCCTGGCGGGCGGTGTCCAAAAGATTATGCAGCGACGACTGGAGCGCGTGCCTGAATGGGGCCAGGCGCTGCTGCAGATGGCGGCGGTCGCGGGGCGGCAGCTCGATCTGGCGGTGCTGGGTGATCTCGTGAAGGCGGATGCTGCGCTCCTCGTCGGTCATACGCTGGGTGAGTGGCTGCGCGTCTGTGCCGATGTCTCTGTGCTGGAAGTTGCGGATGAGCGTTGGCGCTTTGCTCACGACAAGCTGCGTGAGCATCTGCTGGCAGAGCTTTCGGAAGACGCGGCCAAAGCCTGCCATTGTGCCGTCGCCGAAGCGCTGGAGCGCGTGTATGCGAGTGATGCCCTGCGCAAACCCTATCTGGAGACGCTGCTGCTGCACTGGCGTGGCGCGGGTGAGGTTGAACGAGAGCTGCATTATCTGCTGGAAGTGGTCGAGGATATGATCAGCAGACGCGGGGTCTATGATGAGGCAGACGTACTCATTGGGCGTGGGTTAACCTATCTCGATGATAACGATGCCCGGCGTGCGACACTGCTGAACTGGCGCAGCGATAACTATCTGCGGCACTCGGATTACGAAGGTGCGCGCGAGAATGCTCAGGCAGCAATTGACCTCGGCAGACGGTTGGGCGCAAAGCAGGAGATCGTTCGCGGCCTGAAGTACCTCGGTGACGCAGCCCTCGATCTGGGCGATAACAGGCTGGCCGCGAACTTCTTCCAGCAGAGCATCGATCTGGCGCGCGAGATCGGTCACCCGCGCGGCATCTCCATCAATCTGTATGGACTTGGCCGTGTCGCGCGCCGTCAGGGGGATTTTGAGGCCGCCGAGCGCTATTTTCGAGAGAGCATGACTGTATTCGAAAAGATCGGCTACACGCTGGGGATTATCTCGATCCTGAATAATTTAGGACTCATTGCTGACCTGAGAGGCGATGCTGAGGCCGCCGAACGCTATTACCAGCAGAGCCTTGCACTCGCGCATGAGGTCGGTGATAAGTTGGGCATCGCCAATACGCTGAACAATCTGGGGTTTGTCGCCAAAGCCTATGGTCAATACACGGCAGCAGAGCAGTACTTTCAGCGAAGTCTTGCGCTGGCACACGAGTTAGGTGAGGTGTTTGGAGTCGCAAACTGTCTGAGCAACCTGGCTATTCTGGAACTCGAACACGAGCCGCCCTATAAGCTGTCGTATGTATGTGAGGGTCTGAAGATCAGCCTGGAGGTCGGTACTGTGCCGGTTACGCTGGAACTGGTGATCACAGCGGCGCGTATTGCGCTGCGGCAGGGCGCTGTAGTTGAGGCGGCACATACAGCTGGCATGGTACATGTTCACCCTGCGACATCCCAGGAAACGCAAGAGGATTTCCTGGCAGACCTGCTGCATGAACTGCGCACTGCCCTGCCTTCTGATGATCTCAACAAGTTCATGACAGAAGGCGAACAGATGGAACTGGATGCCGTCGCGCGTGACTGGTTAGCGAGGATAAACTGCGAATAACTGGAGCAAGAGGGGCAGTAGGTGCTGCGCTGCCTTAGTGTGTAATGAGGACAGCCCGATTTAATGTAATTGGGAAGCTTTTCGTTTATAATGCTCGTAACTGTGTCACGTTGATCATAATGTTTCTTGGAGCGGATCGGAATGCCAAAGCGCACGCGGACTTCCCCGCCTGCTCAGCCAGTCCCAACACTGTCACTGTCGGATGAGTACGGCGAACAGGTCGAACCCTCTGAGAGCGTCATCTATGCCGCTGCTGAAAGTGTTAATGCCGTCATTTTCGTGATGATCGGCGACCACCTGGTTTACGTCAACGCCGCCGCCGAGGGGCTGACGGGCTATTCGCTTGATGAACTCCGGGGCATGAACATCTTAACGTTGGTGCATTCCGAGCATCGCAAGAAAGTGGCACATGTCTTCCAGGCCTACCAGCGCCACCGTATTATCCCAGCGCGCTATGAGTTCAAAATCGTGCGCAAAGGCGGAGACGAACGCTGGATTGATCTGGCGATCAACAAGGCTAAATTCGAGGGTGACGACGCGCTGGTGGCGACCGCCCTGGATATCACGCGGCGCAAGCAGGCCGAAGCCGAGCGCAATGAAGCGCTGCATCGCCTGGAGATCATTGAGAAAGTTGATATTGAACTGGCTGGCAGCCTGAGGCTGGATTATGTGCTGCAAATCGCGCTGGATGCAGCCGTGCGCCTGAGCCACGCCGACGCCGGCGCGCTGCACCTGATCGAAGATGACCGCATGTGGGTGGCCTGGGTGATCGGCAATTACCCGCGTGAGCTGATCGGGTCGCGCATTCCGATGGATGTGGGCATCGTCGGGCGCGTGGTGCGGCAGGTTAAACCCGAACTGATCAGCGATGTCACGCTCGACCCGGATTATGTCCCCAATGTGGTCGAGACGCGCGCGCAGATTACCGTGCCACTGATCTCTAACGACCGGCTGATCGGCGTGATGAATGTGCAGACCACCGAGCCGGGGCGCTTTACGCCGCAGATTTTTGACTTCTGTAAGCTGCTGGCGGCGCGCATCGCCGTCGCGCTGGATAACTCGCGTCTTTACGACACGACTCGGCGGCATCTGGCAGAACTCGAATCGCTCTATCAACAGGTCAGCGCCCTGGAACAGCTGAAGACGCAGATCATCCGCGTGGCCGCCCATGACCTGCGCAACCCGCTCAGCGTGATCTCTGGTTGTTTGCAGATGCTGACGCCGGAACTTGACCCTGCGCTGAACGCGCGCACACAGGAGTATCACCAGACGATTCATCAGGCAGTCGAGCGCATGGAGAAGATCACGCGCGACATCCTGACACTCGAACGCATCAGCGGCAGGCACGAATTGATGGATCAGCTTGTCGATATGGCTGAACTGGTGAGCGATACCAGCAAGGATTTCTGTTCGCAGTTGGCGGAGAAGCGGCTGCAATACAACCTTGAAGTGACGCACAAGATTGCCCGTGTGCGTGGCGACCGGGCGCTGCTGCGCGAGACGATAGGCAACCTGATCAGCAACGCGATCAAGTACACCCCAGAGGGCGGCAAGGTGCAGATCTCGCTGAATGTGCAGGGTGCACGGGTGATTTTCCTGGTGGTGGACACGGGCTACGGCATCCCACAGGAAGCACAGGAGGGCTTGTTCCAGCCCTTCTACCGTGTGAAGACCGACGAGACGCGCACGATCAAGGGCACCGGTCTGGGTCTGCACCTGGTCAAGAACATCATCGACCGGCACGGCGGGACGATGCGCTTCCACAGCCAGTACGGCACGGGCAGCACCTTCGGCTTTGAACTGCCGCTGGCGCGCAAGAGCGGCGAAGGTCGCAAGAAACGCGAACCTGTCACGACGCGGTAGTTGTCCAGCGCCGCGCCCACCTTTCTACAAACGCTCATCGAACATGACTCACAAGCGGGCAGCGCTTCGCTATACTGTTTGCATGAACACGTTCACTGCGATTGACCTGATGCGCGATTGGGATTGCGAGTGGTTTGAACTCGATCCCGATCTGTACGAATTCCTGCGCCCGGAACCCGTCCCTGATCTGCGCGCCTGGACGTTTGACCAGCGCAGAGTCGAAAACTGGTCAGCATGGCTCTATCGCCGCTTCGAACTGCCCGCTGAACTGGCCGCCGCCTGCGTTTACCTGTGTATCGACTCCGCGCCCTCGCCTGCGCGCTTCTACATCAATGACCACCTGGTCAGCACCTATGTTCAGCCTGGCGATGATGACCCGCCCTTCGAACTGGACGTGACCCATTGGCTGCGCCCCGCGGGTAATCATATCGCTGTGCGCGTCGAAGGCTGTTCGGTCGGCAGATTTGAGAATGTGAGTCTGCGAGCGGCGCGTCCGCTCCGGGCACGGGCTACGTGAAGCGGGATTTCTACAGCGGCTGAATCAACTCGACGCGGTTGCCGAAGGGGTCGCGGAATTCGAAGCGTTTGTAGCCCGGAATCGGAACTGACTCGTCAATACTGAATCCCGCCGCGATCAGCCGGGTGCGCCATGCGTCGAGATCGTCCACCTGATAGGCGACATGCGCTTTGGTCGCGCGGCGATTCACGCCGTCCTCGATGCCGACATGTACCTGTTCGCTGCCCAATTGCAGCCAGAAGCCGCCGCGCCCCTTGAGCGAGTCGGGCTTCTCGACTTCAGGCAGTCCCAGCAGGCCGCAGTAAAACTGGTGTGCCGCATCCACGGCGTCCGTCGGCACAGTGATCTGCACATGATGTAGACGGTTGATCATAAAGCACCTCTGGCAGGATTGTGCCCTGGGAAGCGCCGATTGGCAACTGCTATAATCACACACGGGGGTGGCAGTGTCCCGGTGGATGCCCCAGTCTTCAAAACTGGTGGCGGGTTGCTCGACAGGCCGCGGTGGGTTCGACTCCCATCCACTCCCGTCCACGATCACTATGCAGCGAATAGGGCAGACCCATAGATTGCTGATGACCAAAGCGTATCGGCTTCTGGCTGCCTGCTGCCCGCGATACATCCTTCAGGTGGCAACGGTGGTGCGGTGTTCCTACAAATGCTCGCGATTTGCGCTGTACATTTGCCGGGTGAGGCACTCAGCCGAAAACGCTGAGCTGATAGAAAGGACTGCGCGCCGATTTGGCCGCCGGGGCTTCCCCACGCAGCGCAGCCAGGTCACGCTGCGTCACCGCGTTACTGGGGTTGATCTGCAGAGCGCGAGACAGACAGTAGCTGCGCTCGGAGTCGCTGATCACCTGGGCAGCGTACCACAGCCAATCCGTTTCGAGGTTCGAGTTCGCGCAAATCGCTTGCATCAGCACTGTGGAGATGTGCTGGAAAGAGGCTTTTCTGCTCATTGAGTTATGGGTAGTGTTTGCCATGATGCTCTTCTTTTTGCAAGACGAATGACTATATTCAGAATATACAAGGTGCAATGGGTGGGCGTCTTCACCCACGTGGGGTGGAAACGATGGGGGTGACGCTGTCTGGGGTGAACAGCGCACCGCGGCAATAGATTGCGAATTATTACAATTTGTGGCACACTGCGTTATATGGCGCGGTCGGGGTCACTCTGTGTCGTCGTCGCGGACGACGGTGATGCTGCGGGCGGTGCCAGCGTCGCGCACGATGCGACCCTGCATCTCCAGGCGGTCGAGGTAGCGGTAAACATTCGGGCGCGAGATGAAGCACGACTCGGCAATCTCGCGCATACTGGGGCCATAGCCGAACTGCTGCCAGTGGCGACAGATGAATGTATAAACCTGTTCAAGCGTTGCCGCATTCAGCGTGTTTCTCTTCCGCATCCGTGACCGCCGTGTTAACGCTTCAGGGGGTGGGGTGAATGGTTGTGGGCGCATAGCCGCGCTCCATTATTCGATTGGCGATGGATAAACAGACTTCGTGTAACAGGATTCTAACAGCAGTGTTCATGCTAATGTAGAACCGTTGTTCTGTCTAGTAGTCTGCCGTTCGAGTTGAATAGTGATATGGTTAAAGAATGGTTGTTGATAGAAAATTCAGACCTTGGTACTATGCGGAAAAGTTGGGATACGGTTAAAATACCATATATGTTGCGTTGACGCTTAGGGGATAATTATGGGAATACACGTTGAATGGGCTAACCGGGAGCGCACACTCCTCATCTACTCGTTTGGCGGAAGCTGGGACTGGAACGATTATCAGGCAGCCAGCGAACAAGCGCGCGGCATGACTGGCAGCGCCGCGCAGCAGGTGGACGTGATCCTGGACTTTCGCCACACCAATGCGCTGCCGCAAGGCATGATGCGGCAGTTCAGCAGCAGTTTCCGCAGTCTGGCATATCAGCCGCACAACGTAGACCGGATGGTGATCGTGGGCGCGACCGGGCTGTTGGTGATCATCAGCAACGTGCTGCGCAATATCTACCCACAGGTGACGGCCAAGGTGCTGGAAGCGCCGACGCTGGAAAAAGCCTACACCTTGCTCGGCCTGACCGGGCAGAATACAACCGCAAGCAGCGGATAGCGTCTCTCCCTGTCTGGCGGTAGCATGAGGGTGTACTGTGAAAGCGAGGCACACCCTATGCGACCGATGACTGATGATGCCCGTTGGGCGGCGCTGACCGCGCGCGATAAAGGCTGCGACGGATTGTTCGTTGTGGCCGTGCAGACCACTGGCGTGTACTGCCGTCCCTCCTGCTCCGCCCGCCAACCCCGGCGGGAAAATGTCACCTTTTACGACAATGCTCAAGCCGCGTCGGCAGCGGGTTTCCGCCCGTGCAAACGCTGCGCGCCGGACAGTGTAGCGCACGATGCCGAGATGGTCGCGCGTGTCTGCCGCTACATCGAAAGTCACCTGGATGAACGTCTGACGCTGGACACCCTGGGCAATCATGTCGGCCTCAGCCCACAGCACATGCAGCGCATCTTCAAACGCGCGATGGGTATCTCCCCGCGCGAGTATGCCGACGCGCAGCGCATGGAAGCGGTCAAGGCGCGGCTGTCGGAAGGCGCGAGCGTGACGGGCGCGCTCTATGAAGCGGGTTACAGCTCCAGCAGCCGCCTGTACGAACGCGCTGCCGGGCATTTGGGCATGACCCCTGCCACCTATCGCCAGGGCGGCGCGGGACAGACCATCCGTTACGCGGCGGCGCAGTGTGCGCTCGGCTGGGTGCTGATCGGCGCGACGGCCAAAGGCATCTGCGCAGTGCGGCTGGGCGATACACCGGAGTTCCTGGTGAGCGACCTGGAACGCAGCTACCCCGCCGCGACCATCGAAAGCGATACCGAGGGCCTGGGCGAATGGCTGGCGGCGCTGCTGCGGCATCTGGAGGGTCAGCAGCCGCACCTCGACCTGCCGCTGGACATCCGCGCGACGGCCTTCCAGCAGCGTGTGTGGGCGGCGCTGCGAGCCATCCCGTATGGCGAAACGCGCTCGTACACCCAGGTGGCGCAGGCCATCGGGCAGCCGACAGCCGCGCGGGCAGTTGCGCAGGCTTGTGCCAACAACCCGGTCGCCGTGGTCATCCCCTGCCACCGTGTTGTGCGCGAGGACGGCTCGCTGAGCGGCTACCGCTGGGGTGTGGAACGCAAGCGCGCGCTGCTCGATCACGAGCGCATGGCCTTCATCAGCAGCGAATGATGCAGACACAGGTGCGGAGGCAGTGCAGCTCCCGCTCGCTGCCCCTGCACCTACCGTTCGCCCTATCCGCCTGCTTCGCTGCTGGCGCGCACGAACTGCACCGCGCGGTGCATGTCGCGCAGCCAGACGCGGATGTCGTCAGGGTACTCGTCCAGGCCGGGCAGCGTGGCGAGGTTGAGGTAGGCTGCCTCGATGTTGGCCTGCATCTGGCTGTCCCCGCCTGTTGCCGCCTGCATCAGATCGTGCCAGCGGTTCAGCAGCGATTGTAAAGCCGCTTCGTCGGGATGGTCACGATCATACGCCTGAATGTCGCGAAACAACTGCTGCCAGGCTGTTCCTTCGGCCTTCAGTTTTGTCCAGTCCTGTTCGCGCATCATGTGTCTTTGCTGCTCACCCGTGAGGAACTGATCGAGCCAATCGGTCTTCATAGCGCTGCTTAACTCCTTGAGAATGGCGAGGACGTGTTTGGCGTCCAGGCCGGACGACGCATCCATCGCGCTTTCGGCAGACTCAATGACGCTGATAATCTGCTGCAACTGACTCATCCTGGCGCGCAGGCTTTGCTTCTGCTGGTGGAGCACCTGACGAAAACGGGCGAAATCGGTTGTCAGGAGATCTCTGATGTCGGTCAGCGCCAGCCCCAGAAACCGGAGCGCGATGATCTGCTGCAGCACAATGAAATCCTGCTCACGGTACAACCGCCGCCCGGACTCGGAATGTGCGGACGGTTTGAGCAGGCCGAGCTGATCGTAGTACTGAACGGTTCGCACGCTGACTCCCGCCCGCCGTGCGAACTCGCCCACCTGATACTGTGGCGTCTTCAGGCAGCACCCCCTTCCAAACCATCATGCTTCACAGTCTACAGCGTGACGCTGCGTCATGTGCAAGGGCTGGAATCGTGATCAGTTCAATACTATCCGCAACAGCATCCCGCAGCTTTCTGTAAAATGGGTTTGGCGAACCTGTCGATTCAGGCGGTTGTCGTTCGTCGTATGTGTAGAAAGGCGAAATACATCGCCTGTACACCATCCAACAGGAGCACAGAACCATGCAGTACATGTTTTTGATCTACGGTGACACCTCGGCTGAGAACGCCCTGACCCCGGAACAGCAACAGGCGGAGATGGCCGAGTACTTCGCCTTCAACAAGTTCACACAGGAACGCGGCGTCTTCGTGAGCGCGGACGCCCTGCACCCCGTCCAAACCGCGACGACCGTGCGTGTACGCAGCGGCAAGACGCTGAGCACCGATGGCCCATTCGCGGAGACCAAAGAGGTGTTGGGCGGCTACTACATCCTTAACTGCAAGGACCTGAACGAAGCCATCGAGATGGCTGCCCGCATCCCCGGCGCGCGCAGCGGCTCGGTGGAAATCCGCCCGGTCGTCGATTTCAGCCAGGCGCAGTAACGGCCAATGCAGACGGCACACCAGCTCGTTGAGCGCATCTTTCGTGAGGAGTCGGGGCGGGTCATCGCCGCCCTGATGAGCTATCTGGGTGACTTGCAACTGGCGCAGGACGCGCTGCAGGACGCCCTGATCGTCGCGCTGGAACGCTGGCCGCACGAGGGCCTGCCGCGCAACCCCGGCGCGTGGCTGACGACGGCGGCTAAGCGCAAGGCCATCGACCGCCTGCGCCGCGAGACAACCTTTACGCGCAAAGCCGCGCTGCTGCTCAACGAGCTGGATGCCGAGGAAGACGACGATATGGACGCGGACAGCATACCCGATGACCGCTTGAAGTTGTTATTCACCTGCTGCCACCCGGCGCTGAGCCAGGAGGCACAGGTGGCCCTGACGCTGAACACGCTGGGCGGCCTGACCACGCCGGAGGTCGCCCGCGCGTTCCTGGTCTCCGAAGTGACGATGGCGCAGCGCCTGGTGCGCGCCAAACGCAAGATTCGTGACGCGGGCATCCCCTACGAAGTGCCGCCTGCCCACGCCCTGCCCGACCGGCTGGACGCGCTGCTGGCGGTGATCTACCTGATCTTTAACGAGGGGTATGGGGCGACCAGCGGCGATACGCTCATCCGCCAGGCGTTGTGCGCGGAGGCCATCCGGCTCGCCCGCGTGCTGACCAGCCTGCTGGATGACCCGGAAGCGATGGGACTGCTGGCGCTGCTGCTGCTGCACGACTCGCGGCGGGCAGCGCGTGCCGATGCTGGTGGCCAACTGGTCGTGTTGGAAGAACAGGATCGCTCGCTGTGGGATCAGGAGGAGATCAGCGAGGGTCGTGGGTTGGTCGAATGTGCGCTGCGCCAGCGTCGCGCCGGGCCGTATCAGGTGCAGGCGGCGATTGCGGCGCTGCACGCCCAGGCTGCCCGCGCGGACGACACCGATTGGGCACAGATCGCCGCGCTCTATGGGCTGCTGGGGCAGATGACGCCCTCGCCGGTGATCGAACTCAACCGCGCGGTGGCGGTGGCGATGGCCGAGGGGCCGCTGCGGGGCATGGCGCTGCTCGACAAGCTAGAGGAACGCGGCGAGCTGGGCGGTTACTATCTGTTCCACGCTGCCCGCGCCGACCTGCTGCGCCGTTCCGGGTGGCTGCCGGAGGCGCGCGACGCCTACACCCGCGCGCTGGAACTGTGCAGCAACCACATCGAGCAGCGCTACCTGCGCCGCCGCCTTGCCCAGGTCGAGCAGCGCATGGCGGAGTAGTCTGGCAGTCGAGACAGGGGTAGAGCTGCTTTCTACCTCCTGCCTTGTTCGGCGGCGTCACCTAATCAATCACAGTCCCGCTGGCCTTGAGCAGCTTGCCTTCACCTGACATTTCACCGTCCATTGAATTGGGGTAAGGTCACAGCGACTTCTTGCCAAATCTGTTGGAACCCCACACAATCATTCACACAAGTTTGCGTTCATTTCTGCACGAGTGCAGGAGGGGTTGGCGATGTCCGAAGAAGTTGCGCGCCTGTTGGATGCTGGGATCGAGGCGGTGAAAAAAGGGGACTATGCCGCTGCTATTCAGTTATGGTCACAGGCGGTTGAACTGGACCCGAATGATGACAGACCGCTCGTGAATCGGGCAACTGCGTACAGCCAGACCGGGAATCTTGCCGCATCGCTGGCTGACCTTGACGCCGCGCTCAAGCTCAATCCCAACAACCTCCACGCCCTATTCAGCCGCGCGAACCTCTACGCGGCGCAGAATAAATTCAGAGAAGCGATTGCTGATCTGACCAAAGTGATCGAACTCAATCCCAATGATGCTGATGCCTACTATAATCGCGCCAACATCAATGTCAGGGCCTACGGCCACATGGCGACGTTCTTCGCGCCGCCAAAAGGGGCTGGTAACCTGATGGGCAACTTTAATCAGGTGATGGACGATTTCACCCAGGCGATCAAACTCAAGCCGAACATGGCGCAGTATTACGCCAATCGTGCTGGACTCCAGTTTGAGTTGTTGCAGCGAATGCAGACGCAGCAGACCCGCACGCATACGATTAATGTGCCGAAGACGTTCCAGCAGCAGACCGTCCAGAAGTTTGATTTGTCATTGGCAGAACCCGCCTTGAAGGACATCAGCAAGGCGATTGAGCTTGACCCCAAGAGCGCCGATTACTGGAAAAATCGCGGCGTGCTGTACCTGGTCCTGCTCAACAAACCGCAGGAAGGCATCGCGGATTTGACCCGCGCCATCGAGCTTGCGCCGAAATTCGTGGATGCATACACGTTTCGCTGCAACGCCTTTAACAAAGCAGGGCAGCCTGACAAGGCGGATGATGATGCAACCCGCTGCATCGAACTAGAGCCGAATAACCCTAACCACTATTTCAATCGGGCGATGGCGCGGCGCAAACTGAACCATCATCAGGGCGCGCTCGATGATTTGAACGAAGTCATCAAGCGTGACCCGAAGCATATCAAGGCCTATCCAAACCGCGCCGAATGCTACACCGAATTGGGCAAGAAGAAAGAGGCTGCGGCGGATTGGGAACAATACCTGGCATTGGGCGGCGGTAAGCAGTTTGGCGATGAGCAGGTCGTGCAAGCGAAGATCAAGAAGCTGCGTTCCTGGTTCCCATTTGGTGGGTAGGTGATAGTGCATAAGGTCAGATATCACCCTGATCATGAACATATTCGGCTACCCTGGTTCAAAGACGACTTCATTACTTACTGATGTTACGCAGTTAGCCCTCATCCTAAATCCTTCTCCCTCATGGAGAAGGATTTCCAAACACATATTGCATCTTATCCCCCTCGCCCTGAGGGAGAGGGGCTAGGGGTGAGGGCAAAACCGCTGCAATCTGCGTAATGTCAGTTACTAATACAGCATCTGGAGGTGCTGCAGTTGGGAGCTAAATGACATATAACACCATGAAAAAGATAAACACTTTGCGAACGAACACCTATGGTGCTGGTCTAGTTGTATACAATCCGAGTGGTAATATGTTCGCTAGTAGTGGGCTACTTCCTGGTAGTGTCACAATTTGGGATCCAAACGACGGCCGCATTCTCCATCATTTCACTTCCATCAATGAAATAATCAGCGCGATTGATTTTAGCCCTGATGGATCTACCTTCGTAACTGGAGGAAACCAAACAGGGATTTGTATCCGGAATACACAGAATTGGGAGATTTCTAGGGTGCTGCCAGGGCATCAAGGTCGTATCTTCCACATTGCGTTCAGTCCTGATGGGCATGTAATTGCAAGTAGTAGTTATGCAGATGAAGCCATACGTTTATGGGATTTAGATAGTGCACAACAATCTGTTTTGTCGCCACTCGGAAGATTCGCCTTTGTGCCGAAATCATCTACTATTGCTGTTCACAGAGATAACAAGATAAGCTTCTATAACTATCACACAGGTACTCTACTCAATGAGAAAAGACTTGATTGTGCTGAAGCTGTGAAATTTAGTTTCCATCCTGATGGAAGTATGCTTGCAATAGAGTCTGAGGACGGCAGGATCAAGATTTGGGAGACAAAAGAGATGACTCTTCGGAACAAACTAAGTTACCGTCTTGAAACAGGGCGCAGTCCAGTTTTTTCACCAAATGGAAAAGTCATTGCCGTTACATATATTGAGTCGTCATCTATCGTTCTCTGGGATAGTGACACAGGATTACAAGTCGATACAGGGATGGGAAGTTCAGATACATCCGATTCGATTTGCTTCAGCCCTGATGGTGCCAAGCTAATATGTAGTGGGGGCGGAAGGTTAGGCGGCGTAATTGATATATGGCAATTAGAGTAATTTGATAGCCTACGAAAAGGGCACATGACTTTACTGCGCAGATATGTGCGCTTAGCTAAACTCACCCATTCAGCGTGACAGGTACGACCCGAACAGTCTACAATATCACAAGCCAACCGACCGACAGCACGGCCTGGTGTGCTCAGACTCCATTCGAGATGGGGTAAACGGGGGGTGCCAGGGTGGCGAGATACCGCAACCGGATGAGCTTTGCCTATCCGTCGTAGTTGAGGACAGCGCGGGCGGTGGTGTCATCTGTGGCAATCACCCGAATGAACGACCCGCGCAGCGCGCCCAGGATGGCCTGCGCCTTGGCCGGGCCGCGCGCCACCGCCACTGACTGCGGAATCTGTCGCAGATCGCTCAGTTCCAGGCCGATGATGCGCTGGTTAATCTCCACCTGCTCATAATTGCCATGAGCGTCGTAAAAACGCCCACAGATTTCGCCGACC
>JAEUQX010000126.1 GCA_016788625.1 Anaerolineae bacterium | reverse complement strand
GCCCGTGCCGTTGAGCGGTCCTGCTTGCAGCGCGGTGAAGCCGCCCGCCAGCCCGACAGCGAGAAGCGGCAGAAAGCGTTGCTGCCTCATTTGTGGTCGGAAATTGAGGTATTGAATCGCATGTACCGATGATACATGCTCGGCTGTTTAGCCGCTATCCCACACCGCTTCACCCCTTAAGATTCGGTTGATCTGGCTGGCGAAATGCACCTGGTCAATCGGCTTGCTGATATAGCCGGAAAAGCCTTTGCGCTGCGTTTTGGGAATAGCTTCGGACGCGTCTGAAGATGAGACCGCGACAATCGGGATGCTGTTGAATTCGGGATGGCGTCTAATCTCATCAAAGATGTCATAACCCGATATGCCGCCCGCGAGCATCAGGTCAAGGATGATCAGATCAACGGGCTGAAAGTTTTTGAGTCGGGAAATCGCCTGCGGCCCCAAACGTTCAAATTCGCAGATAGTGCCTTCGCGCATGAATATCATCTGATATACGATGCGATTCTCGATATTGTCTTCGACGATGAAGATCCGTTTGTGTGCTAAGTCGCCCATGTACGTATCCTTTTTCTTCGGCACATCATATCGCGAGACGTTCAGCTATTATGATACATGATTGTACGAACCACATGTACACCCGACTCTCTTGCGCCGCTACACAGCCTCCCACACGGCATTGCCCTGCAGAATCTCCTGAAGCTGATGTGGAAACAACGCTGGATTGATGGGCTTGCCTATGAAACCGTCAAAACCAAACGCCCGCGCACGATCAATCTCGTTCGAGTGAACAGTACAGGCAATCACCGGGACGCTTGCGGGAAGCAGGCCGCGCAGGATTTCGAGTACTTCGTAGCCTGAATGCTTGGGCAATTCCAGGTCGAGGAAGACAACATCGATCTTCGCCAGTTGCGCCACAACGGACTCCAGCTCGGCCACGTTCATCACTGCGCTGCTGCTCACGCCGTTCAAGGCCAGCAGCCTGTCCAATACGTCAAGGTTATCGACATGATCGTCAATAATCAGTGCATGGATATCCGACACGATAGCTCCTTACTACTCGCTGATTGAGGCAGACGAGGGAATGTTTTGATGTGCCCTCAATCAGTCGGTAAATTCGATTCATATTGTGTTCAGGTGACCGTCCAGATCTTCTCACCGTTGAGGACACGGCTCAGAAGGTCTGGGAAACTCATCTGGTCAATCGGCTTGGCAATCACACCATCAAAACCAGCCTGTTCGAGGCGATGAATGTCCTCGTTCATGACGCTGGCAGTCAGCGCGATGATAGCGCTGTTCGCGAAGGTGGGGTGGGCGCGCAGCAGGGCATTCACTTCAAAGCCGTCGTGTGGCGCCATGTGAATATCGAGCAGAAAGACATCGGGCTTTCGGTTCAACCCTTCCATCCGCTGGATAATGTTCGTGCTGTCTTCGAAAATGGCGACGTTGTTCAACCGCATTTTGCGCACGAGCAGTAGTTCCATCACCTGACGGCTTAACGGATCGTCTTCCACGTACACGATCATGGGATCAGTTTTCATTGTGGGATCTCTGGTAAAGTGCTTCTAATTGTGGCGAGCGGGTCGGGAGCAATACCGTGAAGGTCGTGCCAACATTCAGCTTGCTTTCGAGCGCGATTGTGCCCTGGTGAGCTTCGACCAGTCGTTTGCAGATGGCAAGGCCGAGTCCCGTCCCTGTACCCTGAAGTAAACCAACCTTCGTTTGACGGAAGGCCTCAAAAACAGTGTCGAAATCCTCTTCAGGTATGCCGGGTCCTGTGTCCTGCACGCTGAAGCCGATCTGTTCACCCTTCATAAACAGCGACATGCTGATATGACCGGTTTCGGTGAACTTGCAGGCATTGGAGACGAGGTTGAGCATGATCTGTCGAATACGGCGCTTGTCAACCAGGACGGGGATCAAATCATTCGCGATGTTAAGGTTCAGTTCAACAGGCTTGCCCGCCAGGAGCGCGCGCGCGGTATCGATGGTAGTTCGCGCCTCTGCCGTGAGATCAACATTGTCTTCGATAAAGAGGCGCAGCGAACCGGACTCGATCTTTGAAATATCCAGAACATCATTGATCAGGTTGAGCAGGTGTTTGCCGCTCGTGGTGATCTTGTCGAGCATCTCGACCTGTTCGGAATTGACGCTGCCCAGGAGGCCAGATGACAGAAACTGCGAGAAGTTCAGAATGGCGTTGAGGGGCGTGCGCAGTTCGTGTGACATGCTGGCGAGGAAGGCCGTCTTGGCCTTGTTGGCGCGTTCGATTTCTTCCTTTGCCAGGATGAGTTCCTCTTGCGCGCGATTGAACTCGTCTACTGTCGCCTGGATTTCGATGGCATCATCCGCAACCTGCTGCTTGAGCAGAGCATTCTGCTTCCGCAGTTCGGCGATTTCCGCTTCCAGACGCGAGGAATGATCGTTCGTCAATAGAGAGCCATGATCTGACGTTGACATCCGGTTTGCTTCCATATCCGCTGACCTTTTGCCTGCACAATCGAGGCGTTCTTGCTCGCTGGCTCGAACATGAGCTACATTACAAATATAACCCTACATGATTTGCGAAAGCATTAAGGGCAGGAGGAATATGCGACTGTTTCGCGCTTAGGTACTATAGGTTTCGTTATTCTGTTTCCATGTACTCAAAAAGAATGCATGGGCTTAACACTCCGAAACGGCGAAAGCGTTTATCCTATAGTAAATTTGAACTTGTAAACTAAGGAGCAGACGAAAAGTGACGAAGCTAACGATTCTGGATACCGATTACGCGACGCTCTGGTATCACACCGACGACAAAATCGTCCAGCACGTTTATCACAAATTCATCTACGGCAAGGAATTCCGTGATGTCCTGAACAAAGGGGTAGAACTCCTGAAGGAACACGGCGCGACCAAGTGGCTGTCGGATGATCGCAAGAATTCCGCGCTGCCTACGGAAGATCTCAACTGGAGCATGACGGAGTGGTTTCCGAAGGCGTTCGAGGCTGGCTGGCGAAATTGGGCCATCATCATGCCGGACAAGGTTGCCGGACAGATGAATATGAACCGTATTATGAAGGTAAATATTGACCGCGGGCTGAATATCAAGGTTTTTGAAGACACGAACGAAGCGCTGGAGTGGCTCAAGTCAATCGGATGACGGCTGCCGGGACACCATTGTCCTTGCGGTACAGTGCGCGAACGGGCGCTTGTGTGTCATCGGTGGGGCAGGTATCGAGGTAACCTGAACGCCGATGAACGGCCATGCGTGGGGGAGCGAACCTTTACTGTCGTACTGCCGTCAATACGCTTGGCAGCGTGGAACGCGTCGGCCTCGTCATCGCCAGGGTAGACGCCGCGGTGACGCGCGCGATTTGGTTCATGGATGGCTGTGACATGCGGTTTCCATTTTGGGATGGCATGAAAGTGCACTCCTGGCCCATCACGCCATCCCGCTGTCTCGACGCTTAACGCGACTCCAACGCCTTGCCGAAGATTGCGCCGAAAACGACTCCGAGCGCCAATCCTAGACCCACGTTATCCAACGCCACGCCGAGGCCGACACCAATCGCGATGCCAACAGCTAACCCCATACCCGTTTTGCTACTTTTTTCAGGCAGATTCTTTGGGTTGTCCACAGTTCACCTTTCAACCAAAGTTACTGGTAGCATTGTAGCCCTGTTCGATCAGGCCGTGCTACAGTAGGAGCAGCACAACCCGCAGAATTGGGGGAATGTTGATGGGTGCTGTTCAAACTTGGTTTGAGCGTAGCGCCTGGGAAGCAGTCACCCTATGTCTGCCTCGCGCAGCACATCGCGCACTACCTGCACAGCCTGGGCGGGAACATCGCGCAGGTGTGTCTCGATGAACGTGAGCAGCGCACCCGCCGAGGCCAGCGGTTCCAGCAGCAGCGCCGCCTGGAGTTCCTTCGCGAGAGCAGGGTAGGAGGCTTCGACACGGCGGAACGGGTCGAGATTATCCGGCCTCGAACCCACCGCTGCCGGAAGCTCGTGGGCGATCAGCCGCAGCAGCCCGCTGAAGGCGAAGTCCTTGATGAAGCGCTGCCCGCTCAGCACTTCGCCGCGCGCCACTCGCCCCGCGCCGACCAGCAGCAGCGAGAGCACCAGCGCCATCTCACGCTCGCGGTCGAAGGCATGGCTCTCGGACGGTCTGGCAATCTCGGCCAGTGCCGCGTTGATCGCGCCATCCGCCTTGTCGAGCAGCACGCGGTAATCATTCGCGCGCGCCATCCGCAGTTCGTCCAGGTCGAACACGGCGAACTCAATCAGATGCCCATCGGCAAACAGCACCTTCAGGCCGTGCGCGG
>JAEUQX010000063.1 GCA_016788625.1 Anaerolineae bacterium | reverse complement strand
AAAGCGCGCGCGTCGCCAACCGACTCCATGTAAATGACGATGCTTTCGGTCTGCGGGTCGTCGCCAAGATAGCTGATCAGATCGCCCCAGCTCACATCCATCATCGAACCGATGGAGATGAAGGCGCTGAAGCCGACATTCTGTGCCAGGCTCCAGTCCAGCACGGAGGTGCAAAGCGCGCCGCTCTGGCTGATGAAAGCGACATTGCCAGGTCTGGCCATCGCGCCCGCGAAAGTCGCATTTAGCCCAGTCGTGGGCATCATCACGCCCAGGCAGTTAGGGCCGACGATGCGCATCTTGCCGCGCGCCAGTTCCATGATCTGATGTTCCAGAGCCAGCCCCTCTGGCCCGGTCTCCTTGAAGCCCGCCGAGATGATGATTGCGCCGCGAATGCCCAGGTCAACGCAGTCCTTAATCAGACCGGGCACACTCTTGGCCGGGGTGACGATGACGGCCAGGTCAACGGGGTCGGGCACATCCTGAATTGTGGGATAAGCCTTGACGCCCAATACGCTGGGGCGTTTGGGGTTAACCGGGAAGACCGCGCCACCAAACGGATTCGTGATCAGGTTCGACATGATCGTGCGACCAACGGTTCCGTGTGCTTCAGTCGCGCCAATCACGGCGACGTTACGTGGAGAAAAGATAGCATCCAGCGCCTGAAAGCGGCTTTCGACGCCTTCTGCTGATGCAGGGGTTAGTGGTTCAGGCATGTTAAGAATACTCCTGTTGAGTCTTGCGACAGCAGTCATGACCTCGAACATACCATATTTTTCACCAGATGGGGGTGCACGATGTTAAGCGCGCATAAAGGCATGACATTCGGCACCGAATTCACGAGTTCTTACGTCAGTTTCACAACAGAAGTGTTGAAATCAAGCAGTTTCATGCTACAATCATTAAATAAATGTTAAATATGTTAAGCCTTGTCGGTGGGATGCCCGCGTGGGCGGATGTTAGAAGGGAGAATCGGGCGTGATGAACACGGTGGCAGCGCGGCACATCGCCGCAAAAATCGCAGAACTGATCGAACTCGCCAGCATCTTCCAGGCGCGCTACGGCAAGAACTACCGCATGAAACCCGGCAGCCCGGATTCCGCCTGGGATTTGCATCAGACGATTTTCAACCAGCAGACAGAGGTCGCCCGGCTGCTGGACTATGAGGCACTGGCGGATCCCCTCAAGCGGATGCCGACCTGGTGGAAGTGGCAGGAGACGATTGACTCTGGCGCGGCGGCACAGATCGCCCAGGAAGTCAGCCACCTGATCGCCTGCTGTGCCAGCTTTGAGGCCAATCCACTGCACGAGACTTCTCCGGTCATTCTGTGTTCGCAGCGCGTGATTGCCGGGGTGCTGCATCCGTCGTGCGTGCTGATCGCGCTGGAAGAAATGAGCCAGGCACAAAAGAGCGCCTGACTGACTACCCTACCCCTTGAACTGATCAGACGCCGGTGATAACCCGGCGTTTTTGATTGCATCTGTTTCAGTCATCCCTATCGTATGATGTATTTGTTGTAGAATGGGGATATTTGCAAGTATTGGAAGAGCCACAATGAGCGACGAGCACCTGATCCTGACGCCGCAGCATGACCCGCCACGCACACAGCCGGGACGCGCCGATGCGGTCAAGAACCGCGAACTGCTGCTGGAGACCGCCAAGCGCCTGTTTGATGCGCAAAGTGTCGAGGCGGTGACGATGAGCGCCATCGCAGAGGCGGCCGGGGTTGGAAAAGGCACACTGTATCGCCACTTCGAAAACAAGGTCGAACTCTGCCAGGCGCTGCTTGACGAGGACAGCCGGGCATTCCAGGCACGAACGCTCGATCATCTGCGCGGGCCGGACGGGGCCTATCAGCACCTGCGCTGGTTCCTGCGCGAGACCTTGGAATTCGTCGAGCGCAACAGTCAGCTCTTGTGCGTGGGCACAGGTGGCACCAGTTCTTTGGAACACCCGGCACACTGGTGGTGGCGCCAAACCATTCGCGGTCTGTTGGGACAGATCAACCCGCCAGGCGACCTGGAATACCTCGCGGATGTGCTGTATGTGATGCTCGATGTACATACGGTCTATTTCCAGCGGCAGGTGCGCGGTTATGACCTGGAACGCATCGCCAGCGGAATGGCGGGCATGATCGAGCGGCTGGCGACGTAATCGGACTATCGTCCGTTTCTCATTACTTTCTAATGGAAATCATAGCTGCGCGGGTGTATTCTTAGGTCATCAAGCGGACTATCGTCCGTTTACAAACAAGACGACCAACAGGAGAATACACAATGCCCGTCTACAAACTGGATAGCACGCATACCGCAGCCGAATTCTCGGCGCGTCACATGATGATCACTACCGTGCGCGGCGGCTTCAAGACCGTCAACGGCACGTTGAATTATGACCCGCAGAACCCCGCCAATTCGTCGGTTGAGGCGGTGATCGAGACCAACTCGATGAGCAGCACCGGCCTCGATCAGCGCGACGGTCACCTGAAAAGCGCGGACTTCCTGGATGTGGCGAATTACCCGACGATCACCTTCAAGAGCACGAAGGTTGAACCCTACGACAACAACACCCGCGCCAAGGTGACGGGCGACCTGACCATCCGCGATGTCACCCGCTCGGTGGTGCTGGATGTCGAGTTCCTGGGCGAGGCCAAAAGCCCCTATGGACACACCGCCATCGGCTTCACAGGCACAACCAAGATCAATCGTGAAGACTTCGGCCTGACCTGGAACATGGCGCTGGAGACGGGCGGTTGGCTGGTCGGCAAGGAAATCACCATCAACGTCGATGCAGAAGCCATTCTGGTCGCAGAAGCACAGCCTGCTTAACATCGGATAGTATAAATGGGGGCGCGTACTGCGCCCTCATGATCTCAGAGATACTAATCATGGCATCCTTTCCACTGCAAGAGACCCTCATCCAGCCCGGCTTCATTCGGGATACTGCATTTCAGCACTTTTCCGCTGGCGCATTCCCGACGATCAATCCGGTGTTCTGGCTCACATCGCACTTCGCAGTCGGCGGCTGGAGTCCGCTGCAGCGGTTGAGTGGAATGCTGACAGCACACATGACGCGCATCGCGCCGCGTAACGGGTTCACCTGGCATCCCCATCGTGGGCTGGAAATCTATACCTGGATGTTGGAAGGTCGCGTCTATCACGAGGACACAACTGGTGGCCGTGGCGAACTGCAAACGGGCGACTTGCAGCGTATGTTCTCCGGCGATTGGATTGAACACCAGGAACTGAACCCCTGGGACGAACCCGCACGGGTGATTCAAATCTGGTTCGTCGCGGACCGGCATCATCGCGGGCTGCCGCCGCACTACCAGCAGCTTGAGCGCGGGCAGCTCCCGGCACGCCGTGTGGGCGATGCCACCGTGTACAGCCTGATCGGAGATGGCTCGCCGATGGAGCAGCATATGACCGGACGGCTGAGCGCAGGTTGGGTAGACGCGGGCGGCACGACGACGATTGAAGCTCCGCGCGAGGGTGAAGACCTGTTCCTCTACGTCACGGATGGCAGCGGACAGATACACTATGACGAAGCAGCACAGGCGGCGGGACAGTATGACGTGCTGTTGGCAACGCCAGAGATGCGCACGGCCAGCATTCAGGCAAACGAGTCCGGCATGAATTTCCTGAGTTTCTACTTGCCCCGTTTCTTGTAACAACACCTGAATGTTTCTCTGTCCGTCTCCGCGTTACAATCAGATGACGCGATTTGAACAGCAAGGACGGGCAGCGTGGCGAGCGATCAGGCACGAGAACTCCGCAAACAGGGTATCGCGGCGGCAAAAGCAGGACAGAAAGAAGAGGCACGTGGGCTGCTCATACAGTCACTGCGCCTCGACCCCAACAACGAAGCCGGATGGGTGTGGCTTGCCAGCGTGGCACGCGACACCCCGGAGAGACTGCGCTGCCTGCACCGCCTGCTCGACATCAATCCCAACCACGAAATCGGTCTGCAATCGCTGCAATCCTTGGGCATGACGCGCGAGCAGTTGGCACAACAGGTAAGCGGTAAATCGCCCGCCCCCGCAGCACAGCCGCCCACAGCCGAACCACCAAAACCGCAAGCCCCTGGCGTGCCCATCCTCGACGCGCAGCAGTTGGCGCAGATGAGCGAGCAGATTGACCGCGTGGTGCGCGAGTACCTTATGCAGCCCGACGGCTATCCTGGCGTAAGCTGGGTGCGAAAGACGCGCAACAGGGCTGGAGAACGTGATGGCGTGCGTCTGCGGGCAATCATCGCGAGCGCAGTACTGGCCGGGGTGATTGGCTTGTTCGCGGTCGGTTATCTGGTTGTGTGGAATACCCCAGCGCTGCGCGGTGTGGTGTTCGTGCCCACACCAACCGTCTCGCCCACATCACCGCCACCAACTTTCACACCGACTTCAACGCCAGGTATCACGCCAACGCCCTCTCCCACTCCTGAACTGACGCTGACACCCAGTCCAACAGTGCCGCCGAATATTCCCAGCGGCGCATCGGGCGTGCGACCAACCGAGATTTACCCCGCCGCGCCGGACAAAGCACTGCGAGAAGCGATTGCACTCTACGGTCAGGGGGCACAGGAACAGGCGCTACCAACGCTGGAAGTGGAAATCACGCGCGTTAGCACGCAGTTCGACGCGCAACCGTACTATTATGCCGCGCTGGCCCTGGCCGCCGAGGGTGAACTGGACCGCGCTGAGAAGCTGCTGCTCGATGCCCAGGCACGGCTGCCCGAACGCCCTGACCAACCGATTTATGGGGCGCTGATCAACAGCGGGCTGGCCTATGTGACGCTGGAGCGCGCACAACTGGCGAATGCGGACGGCGACTTGCAGGCGGTGGATGATCTGGTTCAAGGCGCCGAAGACCGGGCGCTGGCGGCCATCGAGACTGATCCGCGCCTGGAACTGCCCTATCGCACGCTATCAGCGAGCTATGCGCTGACGGGTGATCTCGATCGCGCGATTGGCGTGCTGGATCGCGGGCTGGCTGTGCCCGAATTGGCGGCAAATGCGGCGCTGATCATCGAGAAAGGCGACCTGTATTTCCAGCAAGGCGAGTACGGGTTGGCCGATTATCAGGCATTTCTGGCGCTGTACATCAACCCCGCGACAGAGACCGCCCACCAACTGCGCGTTCGCACGGCGCTGGCGCAGGGCGACCCTGGTCTGGGCGTGATCCACGCGCAGGCATACCTGTTCTATTTCCCCGGCAGCGTGCAGGCCTACAAACTCCTGGGCGATGCTCGCGCTGCCGAGGGCAACTACGATCTGGGGCTGGAAGCCTACAACCAGGCGCTGACCGCTGGCGATGACGCCGACGTATTGATCGCCCGCGCGGCGCTGTATATGCAGGAACGTCGCTACGAACAGGCGCGCCTCGACCTGACTGATGCGCTGGCGCTGCGCGATGAACCAGCGATACGGGCGCTGCGGATGCAGGCGGCCTACGCCGCAGGGAACAGCTTCTCGGCGCGTAATGACATACAGGCGCTTTATGGCAGCAATGTCGTACCCGATGCAGAACTACGCCTGCTGGAGGCGCGGTTGCTGCTCGACGAAGCACAACCTGACGACAGATTGGACTTCGAACGTGGCCTGCAATTGCTCGATGTAGCGGTCAATGATTTACCAGAAACCCTGCTGCCGACCGCCAACGAGTATCGGGCGCGGGCACTCTACAACCTGGAACGAAATGGCGATGCACTGGGCGCGATTGACCGGGCGCTGGCCGCTGGAGACAGCGGAAGCCGCCGTTACTTGCGCGGTCTGATCCTGGAAGCGCAGGGCGAAACTGAAGCGGCGCGGCGTGAGTATGATTGGGTACTGACGCTGGGTGAGCTGTACCCCTACCCGTTCCTCCCTGACGTGCGTCAGCGCTTGGCAGGACTAGAGGAAGAGGAGTGAAACACAGAAGAATTCACCACAGAGGACGCAGAGTAGCACAGATGAAAAACCAAGGATTATGTGATGTAGGGGAGAATATACGCGCTGCGCGTTAATCCTCCCACAGATACGCCAGACTATTGTTGTTGATCATCCGTAACTGTTTCTGCTGCAAGCGATGCCAGAAATTCATCGACGACAACACGCGGCTCAGCGTAACAGCGCTGCGCGGGATAACGATACACCGGGATGCCATGTTCATTCAGGCGAGCATCGCGCCACTGATCGGCCTCCTGTGAGTGCGCGTGCTGTGGCCCATCGACCTCCAGAACACCCCAACGCCCAGCGTGAAAGATGAGAAAATCGACCTCGCGCGTCTGGCGGCGGCTTTCGGTCTTCATCCGCAGCTTGATCGCAGCGGTGAACAGCACACCCCTGAGATCAAGCTCTTTGGCGATCTTCACTTCGCTTTGCGAACGCAGCACCAGGCCGTGCCAGGGAATCTCGCGGTAGCGGGTGGCACGCGTGAGGGCTGTTTCCGCTTCAATCGGAGGGGGCAGCGGGGGTAGTTGGGCGAACCGTCCCAAACGAATATAGACCCGGCGTGCCTGCCTGCCCTGCCACAGCAGCGCCCACAAGACAGCCCCTAGAAACGGGAGGAGCAGCTTGCCGCCTAAGCCAGGTACGATGTTGAGCAGGTCGAGCGCGCTGACCAGGACGGCAGCCCACAGCATCAGGCGCAGGGCACGCGCGGGCGTTATTTCCCGACGAATACGTGCCACTAACGCTGCTCACCGTCGAAGCGAGTGCCCAGCGCGACAGGTGGGTCGGAGCGCAGGAAGTTGCGCGCCCGGTTCTGCATCCCGCGCGGTAGAATACGCAGCAGACGCTCAATCACACCACCGCTGACAAGCAGCAGGGTGAAGATCATCAGCAGCCAGGGAATGGTATTGAGCAGCGTGACGGGCACAGCAATATCGCTGGATTGAATCGCGCCCGCCAGCGCGCGCAGCCCGGCGAACAGGTACGCGCCCAACACAACGCGGAATGGATGCCAGCCGCCAAAGATGACAATCGCCAGCGCAATCCAGCCGTCGCCCTGCATCGGCGGCGGTGTCGCCCAGCCAGGATTGACGCCGACCGAGTAAGACGCACCCGCCAGCCCAACCAGCGAACCACCTACAATCGTATAAATGTAGCGCAAACGATTGACGGGCGTGCCGCGCGCGAAGGCCGCTGCGGGACGTTCGCCAATGGCGCGGTGTGCAAGGCCAGGACGCGTGCTGAACAACCAGAACCAGATGCCGAAGACCAGCGCGTAGCTGACATAGACCAGGATGTTGTGATCGAAGAAAACGCGCCCCACGATGGGCAGGTCTTTGAGCAGCGGCAGCGGCAGGTACGCGGCAGTCATGCCAGCAGTTGGCTTGCCCGCATAGGGCACGCCCCAGAACTGCGACATATCAGCAGCGAGAAGCGTAAGGACGAAGCCAACAGCCACCTGATCCAGACGCAGTTCGATGCTGGCAACCGCGATAATCAACGCGATCACCGCGCCGACGAGCATGGCAGCCAGGATACCAACCAGGATGTTACCTGTTGCGAAGGCGACACCAAAGGCGACCATCGCCGTAAGCGAAAGCGAGCCATCCAGCGACAGGTTAATCACCCCGGCACGCTCGGTAATTGTTTCGCCCAATGCAGCGATGACCAGCGGCGTGGCGGAAAGCACCAGTGTGCGTAGAATATTGAGCAGCGCGTCGTCCATGCTCAGCCTTTCGCCTGTTTAGGTTTGCGGAGGCGGTCGCGCAGACCGTTCGCCAGCAGCACGGCCAGCACCAACGCGCCTTGCAGCACGCCTGTCAACGAAGAGTCCAGATTGAGGAACTGCAACTGTGTGCCGCCATTCAGCATAATAGCGAACAAGAACGCTATGAGTGGCACCCAAACTCCGCGCGCCGAGATGAGCAGCACCACCAGCAGCCCCAGGAAACCGATCCCCCCGGCGAACTGCCCACGCACATCACCATAGGTGAAGAGGATACGCTGCGAACCGGCGATGCCGGCCAGCGCACCGCAGACCATCAGGGCAGAGAAGGCAGTAATCGTAGTCGGGACGCCCAGGAGCAGCGCCGAACGCGGGTTCTTGCCGACCGCTTTGAGGTTCAGTCCCCAGCGGGTACGTGCCAGCACCAGCAGCACCAGGACGACTGCGACAATCGTGACGACCAACCCCACCACGCTGACGTTGAAATCCTGAGAAACGCCCAGCAGTCGTGCGGCATCCGGGACAGGGCGGCTGTACTGTGCCTTATCACTATCGCCAGGTTTCCAGGGGCCTGCAATGAGCTGCAAGGTGATCTGGTTGGCGATGGCATTGAGCGCAACACCACTGAAGATTTCACTGACACCGAAGCGCACCTTGAGAAATGCGGCGACCGATGCCCACAATGCGCCCCCCAACATCGCGCCGAAGATACAAAGCGGGATGATGACCAACGGACTGCCCTCACCCAACATGAATGCCAGCCCCGCCGCAAACAACCCGCCCAGGGTCATCTGTCCTTCAACGCCGATATTCCATAAGCCTGCGCGAAAGGTAATGACAAGACCAATGCCAACCAGTGTGAGCGGTATCCAGAAAACCAACACGCCGGAAAAACGCCGAAGGTTACGGAATGCGCCATTCCAGAAGGCTTGCAGCACATCACCGAGCGTAGTATTTGGCGGCACGACCAACACTATCAGGATCGCGACGACGATGACGCCAAGCAGCAGCGGCAGGGCAAGAAAAAAGAGATTCGTGGCTGTTCTTTTCATGGGTTCACGTCGCCTGCATAAATGCACCGCCAATGAGATGACCGAGTTCATCCACTGAGGTGCGGGTTACGTCCGGGACTTCGTAAATCTGCCCGGCATAAAAAACCAGGATGCGGTCGCTATACGTGACCAATTCTTCCAGTTCAGCCGAACTAAAGATGATCGCGCTGCCTTTGTCGCGCCGTGCCAGAAGCTGCTGCCAGATCCAGCGGGCGGACTCGACATCCAGGCCGCGTGTGGGCTGTTCCAAGACCAGCGCAACCGGGTCTTCTGGCAGCAGCGCCATCAGGACGCGCTGTTGATTCCCGCCGGAAAGCTGTTCGATATTATCGGTCGCGCGACCACGCACATGATACTGCTCGATGCGCGCGTTGGTGTAGCGTTCTGCTTCTGCCCAATCGACTGCCCATCCGGGAGTGGTCGCCAGGGCGATATGATCAGTCAGCGTCAGCCCAGCGATCAGCCCCTCTTCCAAGCGACCTGCCGCTCCGAAGACTACCTTATGCGCCAGGAAATCGCGATACGGGCGACCAGTCATCGCCTCATCCTTGACCATCACACGACCGCTGAGGAGCTTATCCAACCCGGCACAAGCGCGCATGAAAGGTCGCTGACCGCTGCCATCCAGCCCGGCCAATCCAACCACTTCGCCAGCGCGCACCTGGAAATTGACATCTCGCATAGCCAGACGGCGGTCGCTGAGATGCGCATTCTCCAGCCTAAGGACAACATCGCCCAGATGTGACTGAATGCGCGCTTGCGGCGGCAGTTGACCCCCAAACATGAGCGAAACCAGTTCGCTCGTTGTAGCGGGCATTTGCTGCGCGCCCACCAACTGCCCCGCACGCAGAACAATTACCTCGTCGCACAAGGCGATGACATCTTCCAGCTTGTGGGAAACGAGCAGGATGATGGCCTGCATCTCCTGTGCCAGGGCACGCAGCACATTAAATAGCTGCTGCTTCTGGTCAGCGGAAATACCCGTCGTCGGTTCATCCAGAATGAGGACACGAACGCCCAAAGCCAGGAGGCGTACAATCTCCAACTGCTGACGCTGAGCGATACTAAGCATCTCCACCGGGGTATTGGCAGGCAGATCGAAGCCAAAACGCTGGCAGAGCTGATTCAATCGCCACTCAGCATCACGTCGATTAAAAGTCAAGCCGCCCGGCTGCCCATAAGTGAAGTTCTCCAGCACGCTGAACGCGCCTACATCAAGCGGGTCCTGCTGCAACATCCCGATGCCGTGCGCGATGGCGGCCTGTGGCCCGCTGTAGTCAACGCGCTGGCCGCCGATGAGGATCTCACCGCTGTCTGCGGGCTGGTAGCCAGAGAGAATTTTCATCAATGTGGATTTGCCAGCGCCGTTTTCGCCCAGGATGCCCACAATGCGCCCGGCAGCGAAGGTGACGCTGATATCGTTGTTGGCATGGACGCTGCCAAAGCGCTTGTGAATCTGTCGCAGTTCAATGTTCATAAAAGTGTACGATCTGTGCAAAAAAGGGGGCGAGCAGTGCCCGCCCCATAAGATATCTGGGTTTACGTTTATTCGAGCGTGCTGTCGCCGACAATGCCTTCGAGCAGCAGCGGCAGGAACCACACCTTCAGCGGGTCAACCTTCTCGCCTTCCGCAGCCAGAACTGTACCGTCCTGATAATTCAGCGGGCCTTCCCAAAGGAAGAAGCTGCCTTCATTGGCTGGGTCGGTCTGGTAAGCAATCATCTCGTCGATGAACGCCTGAAGGTTCGTCGCAGCGCCTTCGCTCAGCGCGGGGCCGTTGCGCCAACCCACCGCCGTCGTGTCGGGGTTGTTGATGTCTGACCAGTCCGGCGAAGTCCATTCCCAATCCTGGACATAACCGTCACCCAGAACCGCCTGAGCGATTTCCAGGTATTTGGGGCCCCAGTGGAAGTAGGGGATACCGAGGCAGGCATCCGGCGCGGTGTCGCAAGCGCCTTCGTAGTCGTAGGGGATGGCAAACACATCATCGCCCTGTTCGCGGCGCTGCCCAGCCACAATCAACGCGTCCTGCGGGTCGATACCGGAGATGACCACATCAGCACCATTATCGAAGAAAGTGTTGGTGACCTGCTGCGGGTCAAGGGTATCCGGCGTCGGAATCCAGAAGCCGATCCAGATGACCTCAAACTTCAGTGCTGCCGGGTCGCCACCTGCGTACTTCTCGTAGCAATAACGCGCCCCTAGATAGGCGGCGGAAACAAAGCGACGGGTTTCCGCGTTGATCAGCGGCCCAAGATAGCCGATGCTGCCGGTCTTGGTCGAGAGCGCGGCGGCACAGCCCGCAATGGCCTTGCCATGTTCCATTTCCCCCATCAGGTTGCCATAATTGGCTGGGGGTGCAACTCGCTCAGTCGCCTCGAACAGGTCGGGGAACAGGTCTGCCGGAGTCGTCTCCAAAGCAGCACTGCCAGAAGTGTGAATGAAGGTCACGTCGGGGAGTTGTGCTGCCGCTTCTAAGGTCGCTGGCTCAAACTCGTCCGAGGTCGTAAAGATCAACTGCGCGCCTTCGTCGGCCATGCTGGCGGCGACATCCTGCACGGTGGCCTGCGGATTAACGACCGGGTTGAGATTCTCGAAGACGATCATACGTGCGGTGACGCCAGCTTCCGCCAGCTTCTCGATGACGTACTCGCCACCTTCATAGTGCGCTTGATTCCACCCCTGGTCGTTGCGCGCGCCAACCAGGATCATGCCAAAGACGAATTCATCCTGCGCTGCCGCTGGGATTACGGCAACAAGACCAACCAACAAAGCCAGGAGAATGAACAACAAACCTTTTCGCGTCATGTGAAACCTCCGATATGTTTCGACGTTAAGGCTAGTTTAACTCGCTGCCTCAATCCAGCAAGGTCAATCCGCACAAAAAACGCATGACGGCTATCGTACATTCCACCGCAGCACGTAGCGTCCGCGTGTGTTCTCCCCTGTGGCCGTAATCATGTAGGTAACACCATCAACAACCAACAGATCGGCATGGCCGACACCAAAGTTGAAACCGACGGGCATCAGCACCGGGTTGCCAGAGAACTTCTCCCAGGGTCCATCAATGCTGCCCTCACTGGAGCGGGCGAACCCCAGCCCGAACTGTGTATCCATACCACGCTCCAACGCATCCGGCCCGCGAATACCTTCATATGCCATATAATACCGCGTACCGACCTTCAGCACATCTGCCGAGCTGACATAGCGGAAATCGAAGTAAGCCGCAATCTCTGCTCCCTCAGCAATTTCAACAGGCCCATACTCGCGCGCGCCTTCAAAAAGTGGATCGTGGTCGCAGCGGCGCAGTGCGCCCAGGTCACCGTGACGGTCGCCTTTGTAACAGCACATATGCCCCGGGGCAGACCCCGCCGCGACGAAAACATAGAGCATATCACCTTCAACATACAGGCCGGGTGGCGCACCGACGAGGCAGTCGTGAACCTCGCCACGAATATTAGGGTGTGGGCCGATTTTCTCCACCGGGCTGCATGGCGCATACGAACTCGGCCAGGTGCCACCGGGCGTGAGCAGATACGACCAATCCGACCAGTTCAGACCGTCATTTGAGGAACGCAGCATGACCTGTGCGTGCCATTCATAGGCGAGATAGAATTTGTCGCCCGCATCAAACACGCGCGGGTACTGCTGCGCGGTGATGTGGTCGCGCATATCGTCACAAGGACATGATTCACAGGGCATCAGACATACGGGTGATGAGAGACTGAAGGAGCTACCGCCATCGGTGCTGCGCCAAAGCGTCAGACAACCGGGAAACGTCACAGGTTCGCCACACTGGTCGATCACCCCGGCAGAACGGTCGCTGGCGTGCAGATACGACCAGTATTCGCCATCACCACGATAGAGCGTGTCGCTCTCACCGATAGGCAGGCCAACATCCTCGACCTCAACAACCCATTCGGCGCGGCCTTCCCAGAAGTCATCAAGCGTAGGAAGTACCTGCGCCCGCAGTGGCGAGAGGATGATCAGCGTACAGCCCAACAGCGTGATCAACAGTACCTTTTTCATCTGCCTCGTGTTAACCCTTGAGGTGGCAAACTCGTTTTTACGTTATATGCTATAATGTGGAGCGTCAACGCGCCATGTCACCAATCAGTCCTGGGAACAAATGATGGCCGACATCAGCTTGAGAGATTATCTCGCAAAACTGGACAATTTGCTCGACAAGGGCGCGAACAGTGAGGTTGTTCATCACTGTCGCCATATCCTGCAATACTACCCCAAGAACGCCGAAACCTACCGGCGCATGGGCAAGGCGCTGGTTTACGGCAACAACTTCAACGAAGCAGGAGAGGTGCTGCGGCGTGTGCTGAGCATCTACCCGGATGACTACACGGCGCACGCCGGGCTGAGTGAAGTCTATCTGGCCGAAAAGCGGCTGGACGACGCGATCTGGCATCTGGAGCGCGCGTTCGAGCAGGAGCCGAATAACGAAGCAGTGCTGGATACCCTGCGCGAACTCTACCGCCGCCACCGCAAAACTGAGTACAGCAAGATTCAACTGACAGCCGGCGCGGTCGCGCGGCAGTATATTCGCAATGGCCTGTACGAGCAGGCGATTGAGACGCTCAACGCCGCGCTGGAACGCAGTCCGGAACGTATTGATTTGCAGCTGCTGCTGGCGCAGACCTATCGCAGCGCGGGCTATCGCCTGGAAAGCGGCGAAACAGCCTTTAAGGTGCTGCAAACGCTGCCGGAATGTCTGGAAGCCAACTTGATATTGGCAGAACTATGGTTGGAAGAGGAACGCCCGACCGACGCACAGCGCTTCATCAACCGGGTTCAGTCGGTTGACCCCTATCTGGCGCTGGGTATGGCGGAAGGCCGTGCGATGCCCGACGATGCCTTCCGTTTGGAAGAGCTTGACTATCGCAAGGTAGCCGAACGCGAAATCATCTCACGCACGCCAGACTGGTTGGGCGACATCAACCAATCCGCTGATGTTGAGAATGTCGCAACCGACGAAGACTGGATGAGCGCCCTGGCGAACCGCAGCGCGGTGATTGCCCAGGAAGAAGCGTTGGGCGATGACTGGTTCTCTGACGTAGTTGATGCGGCAGATGAAGCACCCGTTGAATCCCCTCTTCCGCTCCCGCAAACACCCCGGCGCGGCTTAACCGGTCGTCTGACTCCACTCGAGCCTGTCACCCCACCTGATGCAGTTCAGGATGCAGACGAGTTCGACGATCTTTTTGGCGATATGTCCGACAGCAGCGCTCCCGAAGTGCCCGCCGCCGCAGTTGATCTTGATGATCTGTTCGCCGCTGCCCCAGACGCCGCGTCCAGAGCGTCGGCTGTCAGCGATGCAGCCGATCTGTTCAGCAGTGATGAAGACCTCCCTGCAGCAGAAGCCGCAGTCCCAACTCGCCAGACAGGTGCATTGAAGGAAGTTGATCCGTTGGCCTGGCTGAAGGAAAGCGGCATCGAGGTTGTAGAGACGCCACAAGCCGATAACAACCTGGATTGGTTCGACGCGGAAGACGACAATCTGGTGCTGCAGGATGTCGATGCGGTTGACCCATTGGCCTGGCTGCAAGGCTACGGCGGCCAGGACATGATCGTTGAAGATGCGGATTCAGGTCGTCCGCTGCGCCGCGCGGTGTTCGAAGAAGATGCACCACCTGCAAATACCGGTGATGACGATGACCCGCTGGCCTGGTTGAATGACAGCCGCCCACAGAGCGCGCCGCTGCCGCCCACCCCACAACAAGCCAAACCCGCCGCCAGCACCGCTGACCCATTGGACTGGCTGAGTGATGAATCACTGCTGGACGAGGCGCTGAGCCTGGAAGCGCTCGTTGATGATCGCGGCGCACCGCCGGAGCGCCCTTCCGAGACTACCGTTCCGGCTTCACTATCAGATCGGCAGGACACTATGGCAAATGACAGAGACGACGATTTGAGTTGGTTGAATGCCTCTGATGCCGAGCCGGTCGGGCAAGGCGCATCTGGCGAGGCCTCGGCAGGTGATGAGCTGATCTGGTTTGACGACCTGCCCGAAACCGACGAGGTGAAGCAGGACGCCCCCGCTCAACCTGTTGATGATCTGGATTGGATGAGTTCAGAGATCGAAAGCGGTGCTGCCACCGCAGGCGATATTCCTGACTGGCTGGCCGAGATGCAGCCACCCGGCGCGCAGCCCTCCACGGATGCGCCTGCCGATACAGCGTGGATGGATCTTTCGGAACAAGAAGAATCACTTGAGCTGATCGAGGACGATGTCCCCGACTGGCTGAGCCAGATGGCGCCCGAACAGCCCGCCGCTCAGGCCGCCACAAGTGACGACTTCGCCTGGGAGGAAGAACCGGAAGCCGAAGCCCTTCCCGCTGAAGACGTGCCCGACTGGCTGAGCCAGATGGCACCCGAACAGCCCGCCGCTCAGGCTGCCACAGGCGACGACTTCGCCTGGGAGGAAGAACCGGAAGCCGAAGCTCTTCCCGCTGAAGACGTCCCCGACTGGCTGAGCCAGATGGCGCCCGAACAGCCCGCTGCTCAGGCTGCTACAGGTGACGACTTCGCCTGGGAGGAAGAACCGGAAGCCGAAGCCCTTCCCGCTGAAGACGTCCCCGACTGGTTGAGCCAGATGGCGCCCGAACAGCCCGCCGAACCCCAACAGATCAGGCAAGCCTTCACCTGGGAAGCCGAGGCTGAAGCGACTGCAGAGACTGATAGCCCTCTGCCCGACTGGATGACCGAGATGGAGCTTGAACAGCCGGAAGCGCCCGCAGCCCAGACCGAACCCGCTGCCGAATTTGAGTGGCTGGAAGTGGATGGAGCGGCGGCAGCGCCCGTGAGCGCGATGCTTGTTGATGAGGTGCCTGCCCTGATTGCCGATGATCTGCCTATCCCCGACCCTGAGGACGCAGATGACAGCATCCTTGGCGCGTTCGACGACGGCAGCCTGCGCGAGGATGCGTTGATTCAGGCTGAAGCACTCTCTGCCGATCTGGTGCCCGACTGGCTGGCCGGACTTCCCTCCGCACAGGCCGATGAAGAAGAATTCGTGTTGGCTGCCGACCCTGAAACTGCCGATTGGTTAACGCCAACATCCACCGATATTGAACCTATAGCGGTAGACGAGCGCTTCGCTTTCGACTGGAGTGACGAGCAGGAACAGCCTGTTCTGCAAGGCGATGCGATGCCCGACTGGTTAAGCGAAATGCAACCAGAGAGCGAAGAGTCGCCAGATGCCGCGCCGGTTTCAGTTATGCCAGACTGGATGGCAGCCAGCGACGATATTGACACTTTGGACGAGGCCAGCAGCGAACATGATGACTATGCCTGGCACGGTGATGAAGAAGCTGTCGCAATGCTCGATGAAGACGCGCCCGATTGGCTGAACGAGGTGCGCCCGACAGAACAAGCGCCTTTTGAAGCTGAACCTGCGAGTAGCGAGTATGGCTGGATTGATGATATAAATGCCGAGGAAGCAGCGCCAGAATTTGCCGAGATGACGCTGGAAGGCACAGATGTTGACGAGACCAATACCCCGGACTGGCTGAATGCGATGGTTCCGGGATTGGATGTCGATTTCGACGCACCCGAAGACGAGCAGATCGAGAGCGAGTTCCTGCCTGGCACAGAGAACCGCGTCGTCGCGGCGGTGCTGCCAGAGACACCGCGCAATCGCGGCAAACGCGACTTCGACTGGCTGGTTGATATTGTCGATACGGAATCACGCCCGATGTCGGCGGTGGTGGAAGGCATACAGAGGCGTTTCAAGTTCACGCGGTTACCCGCTTGGCTGCGGCAGCCGTTAGAGGAGCGCAGCCGCCCGATGGCAGAGCAGAAATCAGACAACGAGATGGATGATATTGATCTACCGCCCTGGCTACAATAGGCGAGCAGGCGACCTTATTACGCTGAGAGGAACGAGTGATGTCACCCGCAGATAACGTGCCCAATTTTGACGCCATGACGCCAGAGGAAATTATGGCCTGGATGGAGAGTCTTGCGAAACGGCAGGGCGCTTCGTCCGACCAATTCACGACCTCAGCGGATCTGGTCATCCCGGAAATTGACCCGGACTCGGTCGTCATTGACGAACCCGGTTACGTGCCGTCTGAGGGCAAATCAAAGGGTAAGAAGATTGAGACGGTGATGCCCACAAAGCGCGCCGAGCCCGCGCCTGAGCCACCCCGCGCGGCGCCCGTCATGCCGCCACCCGAACCCATCGTCCAACCGCCTGCATACGAACCGCCGCCCGTATCGTTTGAGCCACCGCCCATCCCACAGCCTGTGGCCGCAGCGCCAGAGCCAAACCTGGCATCAATGTCCTGGTTAGAAAGCCTGGCCGCTGACCAGGGCAGCGACTTCCCGCAGCTTGACCTTTCGTCGTTGGCCGCTGATTTGACCCCTTCCGTGCCGCCGACCAGCGCTGCCCCCGCCAATCCGATTGACTGGCTGGAGAACCTGGCTCAGAGCGCGGCAGAGACCACCCCGCCGCAGCCTCAGGCCGAAGCGGGCGACCCGATGGCCTGGCTGGAGAGTCTGGCAAAACGTCAGGGCGTGCAGAGCGAAGAACTGATCACCGACGCGAATATTGATGTGCCAATGCCCGAAGGACTGCTGGGCGATGGCCCCGGTTATACCGATTACACGGTGGATAGCCCAGGCACAATCGGGCGACCAGCCGAACTTAACCTATTCCCGCCTGAGCCGAGCAGCGTTCCGTCGCTGACCAGCGAACCCGCGACGATGGAAGACCCGGCAGCATGGCTGGACTCGCTGGCTTCCGCGCAAGGTTTCGGCGGCGAACGCAAGGCCGCGCCTTCGGATGATGACATTCAGGCGGCGCTGAACCGGGGCGAGGTTGTCCCGCCGGATCAGATGGAAGCCTGGATGAGCCGCCAGCTCGAACTGGGCGCGCAGCGTCCCGACCCTGAAGAAGTGCTGGTCAGTGACCCGGATGAACCCGCCGTGCGCGTCGAGCTGCCGGACTGGTTGATCGAACAGGTAGGAGAACCGCCTGATCTGGATGCTAAGCCCGTTAGCGAACCGAGCGGCACACCGGCACTGATCGACGCCATCCTTGAGCCACCGCCCGTCGCCAATATTCCCGATTGGCTGAAAGAAGATCTGCCCGCGCAAAGCGATCTGGACAGCATCTTTGCGTCGCCGGACGTGCCCGCACCAGCGGCTCCTGTTGCGCAGACGGTGATCGAAGTTGATGCCAATGACCCCTGGGTCGAGGCATTCGATATGGAATACGCAGGCAAAACCAAGAGCGAAGAAACGCCCGAATGGTATGTCCAGCGCACCACCGAGTCGCCCGCCGCCCCGGCTGCATCACTGGCTGCCGCTGCGTTGGAGCCAGAGAAAGACATCCCGGCAGGTGAGCCAGAAGCGCTGCCCGATTGGCTGGAAGGTATGGGCGAAGCCGCCGCGCCAGCCGCCAGCGCCATGCCGGACTGGTTGCAGGAAGAAATCGCGCCGGCTGCTGCTGCCCCAGTGCCCGCCGCTGGCGATATTCCCGACTGGCTGCGCTCGGTGGATGTAGAAGCCGCCGAAGTACCGGACTGGCTGAAGGAAACACTTGGCACCACCACAGGTGAACAGCGCGCGGTAACTGTTGTACAGCCAACCACGCCCGTCACCCCTGCTGCGCCGCCACCTGCGGCAGTCGTGCCCGTTCGTCCGTCTGCTCCGGTGCCGGTTCAGGCCGCCAATATTGATGCGGCTGCTACGCTCAGCGCCGCCCGTTCACTGGTTAACAGTGATTTCAATGCCAGCCTGGCGAATTACGAACTGCTGATCCGCGCAAACGCACAGATTGATGTCGTGACGGACGATCTGCTCAAGCTGGCGGATAAGGTGAAAAACAACGCTGCCGTGCTGCGTGTACTGGGTGACAGCCTGATGCGCCAGGGCAAACTGCAAGCAGCGCTTGATACTTATCGCAAGGCGCTCAATCAGTTATAATCCCGGCGCGCTGCCGCTACAGCGCTCTTGAATCAGTTCATAGACGGGTCATCAACTGACCCGTTTATCATGTTTCGTCAAAGGATAATGAGGACACAATGGAACGCACACTGATTATCGTCAAGCCGGATGCCGTTCAGCGCGGGCTGACCGGCACCATCATCAGCCGCTTCGAGGCGCGTGGGCTGCGGATTGTGGGCATGAAGTTCATGCAGGTGTCGCGCGCGCTGGCAGAGAAGCACTACGCCGAGCATGTCGGTAAGCCCTTCTTCGAGGGACTGGTGAAGTACATCACCTCGTCGCCTGTCGTGGTGATCGCGCTGGAGGGCAAGAACGCGGTCGAAGCGGCGCGCAAGACCATCGGCTCGACCAAGCCGCACGAAGCAGCGGCGGGCACCATTCGCGGCGACTTCGCTCTGGAAGTTGGTCGCAATCTGGTGCATGGCTCAGACGGCGTGGAAAGTGGGCAGCGCGAGGTGGCAAATTTCTTCACCGACGCGGAGTTGATCTCCTGGCCGCGCAATACTGATCCCTGGATTTTCGAATAGGCTGAAACTGCGGTGGTGGGGCGAAAGCATGTTTCGCCCCGCTTTCACTGAATGCTGAGCAGTACGTGGGCGCTGCGCCACAGACCTTCCAGGTCGTAGAAGCGGCGTTTTTCTTCCATGAACAAGTGGACGATTACATCCCCATAGTCCACTAAGACCCATCCGCTGTCTGATGCGCCTTCGACCGATGTTGGCAGTTTTCCAAAGCGTTCCTTGACGCCGGTGCGGACATGCTCGGCCAGCGCCTTCAACTGACGGTCGCTGAGACCTGTGCAAATCACAAAGAAGTCCGCGATGATCGCATCGGGACGCAGGTCAAGCAGTACGATATTCTCGGCTTTTTTGTCTTCCACAACATCAACGATGAAGCGCGCGAGTTCTAGTGTATCCAGAGCAAACCTCCTGCATCATTCCACAATGGCGGCATTTTAGCACAACCGAGGTTAGAAACAACGTTCGATCAGGAACTGACGCACCGCCGGGATGACGCGCTCCGGCTCTTCTTCGAGCGGGTGGTGGTGGCTATTGGGTAATTCTACAAGACGACTATCGCTCAGCAGTTGGGCAGCGAGACGACTTTCGTCCGGGGGCACGGTGAAATCTTTCGCGCCGACAATGATCAGTGCAGGGTTTGCCAGCGTCGCGAGCTGCTGTTCCAGGTTCTCGCGGGCGATGCTCAGCAGCGCGAAAATAGCAGCCTGCCAGGATGTGCGCTGAAAATCCTCCATCGTACGGCGCTTGTCCGCCTCGCTCATATACCAGGGCGTGCTGAGCAGCGCGGCCATCCAATCGGACTGTGCCAGCATCCACAGCGGTTTCGACTTCGCTATCGCAAAGTTGCCCCAATCGGAAGCGACCAGTTTGTTGAGGTTGATCGGATGTCCATAACGCCCCGTCACAACAGCGGAAAGCAGCACGAGATTACGCGCCAGATCGGGGCGGGCAAGTGCCAGCTTGAGCGTTAGCATCCCCCCCATCGAATGGCCGATGATCGCGGCAGGACGGATGTTATGCTGGTCGCAGAAATCCGCGACCATCTGTGTGTGCAGATCCACATCGGGCATCGGGCCTTCGAGTGGACGAGGTGACTCACCAAAGCCGTAAAGGTCAAGCGCCCACAGGCGCGCCACCGGCTGCAGGTCGCGCATTAGCGCCGACCACATACGTCCGGAACTGGCCCAACCGTGAATCAGCAAGACATCGGGGCCATGTCCAAGGCAGGTGTAATGAAGTTGAGTGTGCATGGTCTGGGTGACAGCTAACATATCGGGATTATAGCACGATATTTTCCCGCGCCAGCCTGAAGGTTGATTAAGTTCATCCGCCGCGAACATTCAGTGTGACGATGATGATTCGGGCTATAATGAGCCAAGGCATCCTTATCACGCTGTAATGGCAGATTATGCGAACCATACCCCGGCATCTGATTCTCATTCTCCTGATTGGGTGGGCGCTGCTGGCGATCCGTTCCGGCGACCGTCTGACTGACATTCGCGAAGCGCCGCATGTTTGGATTCCAGCGGCGATCCGTAATTACCACCTTTACGGCGACCAGATCGGCGTGATGATGACACGCAACACCGCACCAATCACCAATCCCGATGAGATCATCTTCTACAGCCACCACCCAGCCATGATGGTCTGGGTGCCAGCCGTCTCGACTGCCCTGCTCGGTTTCCACGAGACCGGCGTGCGTTTCCCGTTCATGGCGATTACGCTGTTGACCACTTGCCTGCTGTATGTGTTCACACGGCGATTATTCAACGAGCGGGTTGCGGCATGGACAGCATTCTTTTACCTGATCGCGCCGTTCACCAACTTCTTCGGACGTATCGCCGCGCCAGACGTGATCGGATTCCTTTGGGTGATGTGTTTCGCGCTGGTCATCCAGGACTGGCTGCACAAGCCTAAACGCTGGCACCTACTGGGCCTGGGCATCTTCGCCTGGCTGGCAGTATGGACAGCGTGGACAGCGGTGTTCTTCATCGCGGCGTTTGGCATCGCGGCAATGTTCCTGGGCGGTCGGCATCACCGCATCGTAATCGTCGGGGTTGGCGCGCTGACCATCATGGCCTTCGGCGCGCTGATGCTCTTCTACCAGCTTCAGTGGGATGGCAGCATCAACAGCATACTGGATGCCTATGTCTGGCGCAGCAGCACTACGACATTCAAGGACGAGGCAGCCACCTTTACAGCATTGCAATGGATAACCAAAAACACCAGTGAAATCATTGTGTTCGCGACTGGAGGCATCGTCTTCTTGAGCCTGGCGGGTGTGCTAGCCCTGCTGCGGGAAAACAGATACAGGCAGGGGATGATCCTTGCATTGTTTGCCGGTTCGCTCAGTTACCAACTGACCTTTCTGAATGCCAGCTACGTTCACGACGTTGATAAAGCCTCTTTCACCCTGGTATTGGCGCTTCTGGCGGGGCTAGGTCACCAGTTCTGGCAACATCCCAAACGAGTGCGCTGGGGGCGTCCGCTAACGCAAGTTGCGGTGCTGGCGATCTTCATCCAGGGGGTAGCCATCACCCTCACAATGCACAACACGGGGCGCGTTCCCCTGCTCAATCAGGCGATAGAACTCGCACGCGCCGCGCCTGACGATGTGCAGGTTGCGATTTACCTCCCACAGATACGCGATGACCGCAAGTCGGTATACGCAATGGTTGCGCAGTTCTATAGCTACCGCCCCATCATATGGAACAAGAAGGTCGAAGAAGCAAGGGCGGTAGTTGCGGGGCAGCCCATCTTGTATATCAACTGCGCGCAACCGGACAGCATTGCAGCGACAGGTGAGGCAGAGTGCACAACCGAGCTGCTGAATTAGCAAAAAATGCCTATTCAGTCGAGCATAACAACGATCTCAACAGAAGCTGGTGAGAAGCATGTTATTCTGAGTATTCAGCGCATCAAATAGTCAGGGTGACATTCTGGTGATTTCTCAAGAACGCAGACGCACAACCAGCGAAATGGCAGCGGCGGAACAAGCCAACCCACCGCCCCTCTCGGTGATCATTCCGTCATACAACGAGGCGGCGGGCATTGGCGACACGCTGCGCGAACTGCTCACCTACCCGGGGCTGGAAGAAGCCGAGGTGATCGTAGTCAACGACGCTTCCACCGACGATACTGCTGAGATCGTCGCACAATTTCCGCGCGTCCGACTACTGAGCCACCCGGTCAATCGCGGTTACAACAGCGCGCTGCAAACCGGGATGCGCGGCGCGAAAGGACGCTACCTGATCTGGTACGACAGCGACGGCCAGCACCGTCCTGAAGATTTGATGAAGATCTATCGCGCACTCGTTGATGATGACCTGCAATACTGCATCGGGGTGCGCGGCGCGGACTCGCACGAGGTCAACTCGCGGCGTTTTGGCAAACGTATCCTGCGTTGGACAGTGCAGATCATCGCCGGACGCGCCGTGCCGGATTTCAACAGCGGCCTGCGCGGTTTCCAGCGGGATGTGATTCTGCAATACCTGCACCTGTTCCCGCGCGGCTTCGGCGCATCAACCCTGACGACTCTGATCATGATCGAGCGCCACCATTACGGGACAACCGTGCCGATCACCGTGCGCGAGCGCGTCGGCGTCAGCCAGGTGAAAGCACTTCGCGATGGCATCCGCACCCTGATGATCGTGCTGCGGATGCTGCTGCTGTTCAAGCCGCTGGTCTTCTTCGGCAGCATCAGCCTGCTGCTGATTCTGTCGGGCAGCATCTACGGCTTTGCTGAAGCAATCTCGCTGCGCGAAGGCTTCCCAGTGTTCGGCGCGCTGGTGATCATCCTGGGTGTGCAAACGTTATTCTTCGGCCTGATCAACGATCAGGTCAGCCAGATGCGCCGCGAGAAATTCCGTGACTGATACTGCTACCACCTGCCGTCTGTGCGGCAGCAAGAACCTGAAGGCATTGTTCACGGCCAAAGGCTTCCCCGTCGCGCAGTGCCAGAACTGCAGCTTTGCTCAGGTGACGCGCGCACCCGATGCTGCCGAACTCGAAGCGATCTACAACGAAGCTTACTTCGGCCACAACAAGTATCGCGATCTGCGAACGCTGGCCGTCGAAAACGCGCGGCGACTAAAACTGATGCAGCGCTATGTCCCCGCCGGGGCGCGCGCGCTGGAAGCCGGCTGCGGCTCCGGATTCTTCCTGGAAGCAGCGGCAAATACCTACCAGATGTACGGGTTTGACCTCTCGGCAGTGGGCATTGAACAGGCCAGGGAACGCAACCCGGCTATTGCCAAGCGCATCCAGCAGGGCACGCTGGAAAATCTACCGCTCTTCGACGGCTCGGCCTTTGATGTGATCTGCCTGTGGGATACGATTGAACATGTCTGGCAGCCGCTGGAGGCGCTGCGCGGGTTGTTCGCGCGCTTGAAACCGGGCGGCTACCTGCTGTTTTCAACGCCGGACATCGGAGCGCCGACGGCGCGGCTGCTGGGCACGCGCTGGGCATTTATGACCCCGCCGGAGCACCTGAGCTTCCTCAATCGGCAAAGCACGCGCTATCTGGTGGAAACCGCATTGGGACACCGGATTGTCTTTCAAGCGTCGTGGGGCAAGCAGGTCAACCTGGGATTCCTGCTCTATAAGGTGCGCCGCGTGCTGCCCGCTTTGATGCCCGCCGCGCTGCTGCGTCCGTTCGAGCGTCCACCGCTCGCCAAACTTGCGTTATATGTCCCAACGGCGGACATCCAATACGTCGTCATTCAGAAAACGGGGAACTGATTCGCCATGTGCGGAATTTTCGGCCTAATCGTGCGGCACGACTCCAACTTCAGACTGGATGCTACTCGCTCCGTGCTCGATCAACTGCTGATCCGTTCGGAGACGCGCGGCAAGGATGCCTGCGGCGTCGCGCTGGTCGATGATACGGGCATCGATGTCCTCAAGCGCCCCATCCGTGCGAAGGATGCCGTCCGCACAACGGATTACCAACAGCTCGTAGCAAGCTTTGTACAGCGCGCCCACGCGCCGCTGATGGTGATGGGGCACGCGCGCATGGTCACCAACGGCGACTCGGCCTGCCATTCGAACAACCAACCTGTGATCAAGCATGAGATGGTTTGCCTGCATAACGGCATCATCGTCAACGATGCCGCGCTGTGGCAAACCCTGTCAGGGGCGGAACGACAGTTTGAAGTCGATACCGAGGTATTCCTGAGCCTGATTCAACAGCAGCGCGAACAAGGCGCAGACCTGCCCAGGGCGTTCGCAGCGGCTTTCAGTCAGCTCGAAGGTGCGAACACGATGGCATTGGTTGCGGCAAAAGCCAACGCCCTGCTGCTGGCAACCAGCAACGGTTCGCTCTATGTGGCGCACAGCCGTAACCAGAGCGAGTCCATCTTTGGTTCGGAAGCCTACATCCTGCGGCAGGTGATGCGCCATCCGGCAGTTGCAGCGCTGTTCGAGGGCAGCGTCATCCGGCAGGTAAAGCCCGGAGAAGCCTTCGCCATCAGCTTTGACGATCTGGCGCTGAAACCGCTGAGCCTGGATACGCCGCAGACCAATGCGGTACGCCTCGCAGCCGCGCCAGAACAGCGCACAATCCGCGATCATGACAAGTACGAAGCAGCGTTCAAAAGGCCGAAAGTCGCTTCGGGCTTCAGTAATGTTTACGGCGCAAACGATGCCTTTGTTCAGCGCGTCCATGACGCTGTAGCGCATCTGCGGCGCTGCTCACGCTGCCTGCTGCCGGAGTCATTCCCCTTCATTCGCTTTGATGCCGACGGCGTATGCAACTACTGCCACAACTACAAGCCCTACCCTTTCCGGGGACACGACGCGCTGGACAAACTGGTCACGCCATTCCGCAGCAAAAACGGAACACAGGACTGCCTGGTGCCCGTGAGCGGCGGGCGCGACAGTTCGTATGGGCTGCACTACATCAAGAACGTGCTGGGCATGAACCCGGTGGCCTACACCTACGATTGGGGCTTGGTGACCGATCTGGCGCGGCGCAATATCTCGCGCATGTGCGGCAAGCTGGCGGTCGAACACATCCTGATCAGTGCGAACATCCGCCACAAGCGCGAGAACGTCCGCAAGAATGTCGAAGCCTGGCTGCGGAAACCCGAACTGGGCACGGTGCCGTTGTTCATGGCGGGCGACAAGCAGTTCTTCTACTACGCCAACATGCTCAAGCAGGAGATGAACCTGGGGCTGGTGCTGTTCAGCATGAATCCATTGGAACGCACAGACTTTAAGGTTGGCTTCACGGGGATTGACGAGACTAACCGTAAGCAGGACAAACATTACGCGCTCTCGTTGGCGGACCGTGCGCAGATGCTCGGCTACTACGGCAAGCAGTTTGTGACCAATCCGGCTTACCTGAACAGTTCGCTGCTGGACAGTTTCGGCGCGTTCATCAGCTACTACATGATCAAGAAGGATTACGAGACGCTCTACGAATACCTGCGATGGGATGAGCGCGAGATCGAACGCACGCTGATTGACGAGTACGACTGGGAGACAGCGACCGACACCGACTCGACATGGCGCATTGGCGACGGCACGGCAGCGTTCTACAACTATATCTACTACGTGATGGCGGGTTTCTCGGAGAACGACACCTTCCACAGCAACCAGATTCGCGAGGGCATGATCACGCGTGAGGAAGGGCTGCGGCGCATTGAGCAGAATAACCAACCGCGCTACGAGACCATCCGTTGGTACGCGCACATCATCGGCTTCGACTTCGAGCAGGCCATCGCCGCCATCAACCGCGCGCCCAAACGCTACCCCTTCGGCTAAGCCATGCTGATGCTTCGCACGCAGTGGCACGCGCTGCGAAACAGCCGCTTCAGCCTGAATGTGCTGTGGAACATGGGCAGCATGGTCGTGCTGGCAGTTGGCGGCGTCGTGATGAACAGCCTGATCCTGGCGCTGCGCGGCGAGGCGGCGCTGGGCATCTTCAATCAGGTCTACGCCATCTACATTGTGCTGTCGCAGATCGGCGTCGGCGGCGTTCAATACTCGGTGCTGACCTATATCTCGTATGTACAGGATGACCGGGAACAGAGCGCAGACCTCGCGCTGGCCGCCCTGCTGATCGTCACGGCGCTTTCACTGGTCATGATTGCCGCCGTGTATGCCTTCGTGCCGCTGGTCGGGTCGCTGCTGGGGAGCGAGGCGGTAGCGGCGGGACTGGCGCTGGCACTGCCAGGGCTGTTGTTCTTCGCGCTGAACA
>JAEUQX010000015.1 GCA_016788625.1 Anaerolineae bacterium | reverse complement strand
CGCGGGCATCGTACATCGGCTCGATAAGGACACCAGCGGTCTGATCGTGATCGCCCGCCGCGATGTCGCCCGGCGCAAGCTGATGGCGCAGTTCCAGGCGCGCACGGTCGAAAAGACGTATATCGCGCTGCTCGAAAAAGCCCCACCGACTGAGGTTGGCCGCATCGACGCGCCTATCGCCCGCGACTCTAACCAGCGCAAACGCATGGCTGTCGTGCGCGGCGGTCGCCCGGCCGTCACCGAGTATGAGGTGATTGAGCGCGACTTCAAGGACGGGCAAACGCTGGTGCGCATTCAGATCCACACCGGGCGCACGCACCAGATTCGCGTGCATATGGCCTTCATCGGCGCCCCCATCGTAGGCGACAGCGTGTATGGCTACCGTCGCCAGCGACTGGGCCTTAAGCGCCACTTCCTGCACGCTGCACACCTGTGCTTCGATCATCCCCGGACGGGGGAGCGGCTGTGCTTCGATTCGCCGCTGCCGCCCGGCCTGTTGGATATTCTGGAGAAATTACGCGCTTAGTACTTCGCCATGCTGCGGTCGATCTCGTCCGCCCAGGCCAAAATGCCGCCTGCCAGATTGATCAGCGTGTTGGTGTAACCAACTTCGCGCAGGAACTTAATCGAGTCCGCGCTGCGCTTGCCGCTGCGGCAGTGGACAATCACCTCGCGATCATCCGGGATTTGTGCCAGTACGGTGTCCTCGCGGCGCTTGCGCCCGGCCAGCACGTCATTCTTGGCTGCCTCGATCTGCCCCTTCGGAATCCGCAGTGTGCCATCTAAGGCGCTAATCTGCCACTCGTGCGGGTCGCGCACATCCAGCACCAGCACATCATCACCCTTGTCCAGGCGCGCCTTCAGTTCGCGCACGGTCATCTCTTGCACAGGCTGCTCCTTCGCTGCGCCATTCGTGTTGGCCTTGTACTCACTGCGGTCGTGCGCGGGCATTCCGCAGAACTGTTCATAATCAATCAACTGCACCTGCTCCGCCGGAATGCTGCAAACCGGGCAGTGCGGGTCTTTGCGAACCTTCAGGCGCGTGAAGCTCATCTCGGTCGCATCATAGAGCAGCATCTTACCGATCAGCGGCTCGCCGATGCCCAGCATTAGCTTGATGGCCTCGGTCGCCTGAAGCGTGCCAACCGTGCCGGGCAGGATACCCAGCACACCACCTTCGGCGCAGCTCGGCACAAGACCGGGGGGCGGCGGTGTGGGGAACATGCAGCGGTAGCACGGCCCTTCTTTGGCATAGAATATGCTCACCTGCCCCTCGAAGCGGAAGATACTGCCATAAACATTCGGCTTGCCCAGCTTAACGCAGGCATCGTTGACCAGATAGCGCGTCGGGAAGTTATCCGTGCCGTCGATGATGACATCGTAGGGCGCGAAGAGTTGCAGCGCGTTGGCAGAAGTCAGCGGTTCGTTATACAGATCGACTTGCAGGAATGGGTTGATGTCCAACATACGCTGGCGGGCACTCTCAACCTTGAGCTTGCCGACGCTGGCCTGCCCGTGAATCACCTGCCGCTGCAAGTTGGTCTCATCCACCACATCGTAGTCTACCAAGCCGATGCGCCCGATACCCGCTGCCGCCAGGTAGAGCGCTAACGGACTGCCCAGGCCGCCCGTGCCGATCAGCAGCACGCTGGCAGCCTTGAGGCGGCGCTGTCCCTCGATGCCGACTTCCGGCATGATCAGGTGACGGCTGTAGCGGCGGATTTCCTCGTGGGTCAATTCCGCCTGTGTCTGAATCAATGCATCCATATGGTAATTCCCCATCTCAATTCTGAGTGGGCGCAGTATTCTGCACCCTATTCATGTACCTGCACCGATACACGATGCCAGGCGTTGTTAGCATAACCTTTGAAGTTCCAGATGTCCTGGGCATCGCGCGGTTGACTGTTTCCCGCACTGTCCTTCGCCCGTGCGATGATTTCGACCGTGCCTGGTGTGAGTCTGATCTGCGCCTGCCACAGCACCCATGTCCAGACATCCTGCCGTCCGGTGAGGAAATCGGCAGTCTGCCATGTTTTCCCACCATCAATAGAGAGTTCGACCGTCTGCACCACGTTGTGACCGTCGCCAATCGAGTAGCCGAGGACAGTCGTTTCCCCTGCTGGCAGTTCATCGCCCGCCGCCGGATAAGAGATCACAGCGTTAAGCGTGTTTTCGCCAAGCATGATGCCCTCTTCCCAACGCACGGTCTCTGGACGGACGTGTGGCGGGAAGAGCTTGTAGGCACGCTGCTGGAAGTAGTTATCAGACGGCTCGGTTTGCAGCCGGATTTCGCGCAGCCACTTGACACTGCGCGCCCCAATGTAGCCCGGAACGATGACCCGCAGCGGGTGACCGTGTACAGGCGTCAAGGGGTGTCCGTTCATCTCATAGGCCAACAGCGTTTCCGGCAGAAAGGCTTTCTCGACCGGGATAGAGCCACCAAAGCCGAATGTCTTGCCCAGCCGAGTCACATCGTCCAAACCAACGAAGGCCGCGTGACGCGCCCGACGTTCGATGCCCGCTGCAATCAGCACATCGCGCAGCCGCACGCCGCTCCAAACTGCATTGCTGATCGCGCCCGCTCCCCACGGTAGTTCACCCGGGATCGGCGCGACTTCGATCAGTTCATCCCGGCGGTTACCTGCACATTGCAGCGTCGCCATCAGTTCAACTCTGGGAAAGCGTTCGCGCAGTTCGTCCAAGGTCAGCACCAGCGGCGTCCGCACCATACCGCTCACCGAGAGGCGATAGTGCGCAGGGTCAATGAGTGGGATATTGCCGTGATTACGACTGAAAAATAGATCGGTCGAGGTCACGAACTCCTGACAGAGGAAATCCAATGGCGGGTTGCCATTGAACGGCTCCTCAGTCTGAACGATGAACGCCGGGTGCTTTTCATGTTGGACGACTGCGCTGCTCAAATGCTTATACTCCTGTAGCCTCCAGTTGCCGTTTCAAGCGCTGCGCATCGGCCACACCATAATTCACTTCGCGCACCTGGCGACAGGCGTCCAGGATGAAGGTCGTCGGCGCAGAAAACACGCCCCAGCGTTCTGCTGCTTCAGCATCCTCGGAGGCGTCGATCTGCACGATCTGCACACCTGCGCCGAGTTCGTCCTTAAGACGCGCCAAAGCGGGCTGTTGTTGGGTGCGGCAGGGCACACAGGTCGGCAGCGTGAAGTACACGATTGCCGGAACACCGGGTTGCAGGTTCTGCAACAACGGGTCAGTTGTGGCGCTGGCCGCCGCTCTTCGTAGATGATAACGAGTGTAAAGCCGGAACGCCACTACTGCGACAACAATCAGTGCCAGGACGATCAGGGTACGCTCGATCATCGTCCTATCCTCTCTGGTGCACAGGCGCGTAACGGAAGCCGGGCACACCCAGGCGATTCAACTGGTAGTACATCCAGCAACCCACACAGAAGTTCAGCCAGAAGTTGAGGTTCGCCAGCGCAACAACAATGCCGACCAACACCCATGCCACCGCCGCAGCGCCCGCCAGCAGTGCCAACGTCGCCGCGCCATTGAAGAGCGCTCCAACCAGCATGGCGAAACGGTGAGGCTCCGGGTTGTCGTTGATCACCTTCGGCTGTACCAGGCCGCTGGGCTTGACCACGCGCTGGTAAAGCAGACGGTAAGGTGCGAACGGCGCATCCAGCGCACCGAGAAGCTGCGCGATGGCGACCAACGCCACCAGCAGCGGGCTGTTCAGAACAAACGCCAGAATGAGCAGGATGATCGTTGCCGCCTGCCCGGTCTTCAGCCCATTCTGATCAACCTTTCGTAAGATCTCTGCTGCCATCTTTGCTGCTCCCCATTTACCTGCCGCCCGCGATGCTCGGAATGATGCGCAGATTAGCGTCCGCTTCAATGTCCGTGCCCAGGCCGCTCAGGAATCGTATGTCTTCGTCATCCAGGAATACATTCACGAAGTTGCGCAGTTCGGCACCGTTGAAGAGGTGCTGGCGCAAATCGGGATACTGATCGGTCAGATTGTTGAGTGCTTCGCCAACCGTGCTGCCCGTCACCGTCACAATCGCCTGATTATTGGTAAACGCCCGCAGCGGGGTCGGAATTTTGATCGATGCCATACGTTTTACTGCTCCCTAGTCCAAACTGTGTCATTCAGAGGAGGCTAACTCCCCCGCCCTTACTGTTTTCCCATAAGCGGTTAAGGTAGCCGCCCACAATAGTCGTCATCGTTTCGACCTCGACCAGGAATGAGTCATGGCCGAAAGTCGCTTCGATGTGGTGATAGTCGACAGGCTTGCCCACCGCTTCCAATCCGTTGACGAGTTCGAGCGCCTGAGCTGCCGTATACAGCCAGTCGCTGGAGATGCTGACCACCAGGAACGGGCACTGCGTCCGCTCCAGCGCCGCGTGCATCGAACCATACCCATCGCCCACGTCGTAGTAATCCAGCGCTTTGGTGATATACAGGTAACTGTTGGCGTCGAAGCGCTCGACGAACTTCTCACCCTGATGTTTCAGGTAGCTCTCAACCGCGAAATCCGTACCGAACCCATAGGCCAGGTCGCCACCGTGCTGCGTGCGCCGCCCGAACTTGTTCTCCAACGAGTGCTCGCTCATGTAGGTGATGTGGCCAATCATGCGCGCCACCGCCAGTCCGGAAGCGGGTGGGGTGCTGCCGTAGTAGTCGCCATTATTCCAGTTCGGATCTGCATAGATCGCCTGTCTGCCGATCTCGTTAAAGGCGATGTTCTGCGTAGACGAGCGCGGTGTGGCCGCCAGGAACAGCACCGACCCAACTCGGTCGGGGTAATCCACCGCCCATTGCAGCGCTTGCATTCCACCCATGCTGCCACCCGCTACGCTAAACAGCTTGCGGATGCCCAGATAATCGAGCAGGTAGCGCTGTGCCTCCACCATGTCTGCGACGGTCACAAACGGGAAACGCAGCGCATAAGGCTTACCATCCGGGGCGAGCGACGACGGCCCGGTACTGCCCTGGCAGCCGCCGATCACATTTGAGCAGATGACGAAATAGCGGTCGGTATCGAACATCTTGCCCGGCCCTACCGCCTCATCCCACCATCCCGGCCGCTCATCGGGGTCGTTGGTATACGTGCCCGCGACATGTGAGTCGCCAGAGAGCGCGTGGCATATCAGGATGGCGTTCGAGCGGTCAGCATTCAAACGCCCATAGGTTTCGTAGGCCAGCGTGAAATTCTCCAACATCTGACCACTGCGCAGCTTCAGCGGCTGCATGAAATGGGCGAACTGCTTCTTGACGACGCCGACCGATCCAGGACGACAGTCATCAGTCAGAGGATTGTCATCTTGCAACATCAACATTTCACCTGTCTCCTGAGTGTCTCACCATCTCTCAGGGGCGCATATGAGTGTACGCCCCTTCCCAACGGTAATCAACTAGCTGACCGCGTGAACCGTTGCGCCCTGGGCGATCTTCAGCGCCTGATCAAGATCCCAAAGGATGTCATTGATGTCTTCGATACCGACCGAAAGACGGATGTAATCGTCCGTGACGCCCGTCGAAATCTGTTCGACTTCGCTGAGCTGCTGATGCGTCGTGGTTGCCGGGTGAATCGCCAGCGAGCGCGCGTCACCGACGTTGGCGAGGTGCGAGAACAGTTTCAGGTTGTCGATGAAGTTCTTGCCCGATGCCTTGCCGCCCTTGATGCCGAAGCCGACCACCGCGCCCGCGCCCTTCGGGAAATACTTCTGTGCGCGTTCGTAGCTGCTGTGGCTGGGCAGACCAGGGTAATTGACCCACTCGACCGCCTCGTGCTGTTCCAGGAACTTGGCGACGGCCAGCGCGTTATCGACGTGCCGCTGCATCCGCAGTGCCAGCGTCTCCAGACCGATGATGTTCAGGAAGCTGTTGAACGGTGCCTGCGCCCCGCCCAGGTCACGCAGACCAACCACGCGCGCGCGGATGATGAACGCCAGATTGCCCACCAGATCGGCCAGCACCGCGCCGTGATAAGCGGGTTCCGGCTCGATCAGGTTGGGGTGACGCCCGGCAGCCTTCCAGTCAAACTTGCCGCCGTCCACAATCACGCCGCCGATGCTCAGCCCGTGCCCACCAATCCACTTGGTCGTGGAGTGGACGACAATGTCGACGCCATGATCGAACGCGCGCCACAGGTACGGCGTGCCAAAGGTGTTATCAACCACAACGGGCAGGCCGTGCGCGTGCGCCACCGCGCTGATCGCCTCGAAGTCCGGGATTTCCAGCTTCGGGTTACCGATAGTCTCCAGGTACACCAGGCGTGTCTTATCGTTGATCAGCGCCTCGATCTTCGCCGGGTCGGCATTCTCGACGAAATGAACCTTGATACCCAGGCGGCGGAAACTTTGCGAGAACTGCGTATAGGTGCCGCCGTAGAGAGCCGAAGTCGAGATGATTTCGTCACCCGCATTCGCCAGCGAGGTCACCGCGAGAAGCTGCGCGAACTGCCCGGAGGCCGTCGCCAGTGCCGCCACGCCGCCTTCCAGCGCCGCGATGCGCTGTTCGAACACGTCGGTGGTCGGGTTCATGATGCGCGTATAGATGTTGCCCGGCTCTTGCAGCCCGAAGAGCGCCGCCGCGTGATCGGTGTCGCGGAATTGATACGATGTCGTCTGGTAAATCGGCACGGCGCGCGAACCGGTCGTCGGGTCGGGCGAGTAACCTGCGTGCAGCGCCAGCGTGTTGAAGGCGAGTTCGCGTTGGTGTCCGTTTGCGTTAGCCATTGTCGTGTTGCTCCCGTTCATAGGTACATGTTCAGCAAGTAGTATTGTGTGTTCGTCTGCTGTGCGACATTACCCGCACACCGATTGTCTGACCGTCTGGCTACACAGGCATTTATGCCTTAACCGGGTGCTTCAGCGGACACAGCTTGCGCGGGATGTACCCTCATCGGAAGTAGTCGGCGAGCAGCAATCAACGGGGATCACTGACCGCGGACTGCTAACATCCGGCGCGCAGGTCGGCAGTCGCTTAAGCATTCAGGTCGCAGCGTATCGACTCATCCGTTCTCCTTCTGTACATCCCACTATCATTTGCTCATCCTGGGCAGCGCTCAGCCCCCAGCATCCCGGCACAAGTGCGGCTTGTGGCGGCACGCTGACTGCTGAGCGATCAGTCCTGCACGCTCAACGAATGCTCGTCAAACTGTGTACGGTCACCACGCAGCCGCCAAACGCGCATCTCGGCTGCTTTGCCGCTCATCACCGCCGTGATGATATAAGTGAAGTTCGGCAGCGCGTGATCACGATCATAGATCGAAGGGACAGCGGGCGAGTCCGGATGGCTGTGGTAATACCCCACCAGCGTCAGCCCTTTCTCATCGGCCTCATCTTCCAGGCGCATCCAGTCCTGCGGCGTCATGGCGTAGCGGTGGTACTGTTCTTCTGCCGCGAATACATTGGTGATCGCGATCACATCCAGCACGACGATCTCTTCGCCGCTGTTCGTGCCCAACAGGAAGCCGCCGGACTCGTTGGGATAGCCCTGCTCCATCTGCTGGATGATGCGCTGTTGCAGCGGTTTTGCGATGACGACCTGCACGATTTCACCTTTCTGAGCCGAAATAAAAACGAGCCGACCAGGACGGTCGGCTCGCTCATTTCTTGATCGAGGTGCGGCTTGATTTAGGTACGCCGCAGCTTCACCCGCCCTGGACATGGCTGAGCGCCACACATACAACACATACACATGTGCTTGGCAATCAGGTGGGCGGACGGGTTCAGGTTACTCATGCGCGTTAGACTAACATGCTTTGGGACAGATTGCAAGCAATCCATTGGTGAACATTCGATTAAACCTAGCACGCTGTCGAATCCCGCATAGATTCTGCCCAATCGCTCTGTTATACTCGGTAACATAATGTAACCCCTAAAACTTGTACTTATTCCGCTTATGCTGCCCCGCAACGGGCTTTCTGAGATCGTTCTATTACATCGATGAGGAGACTAAGAACATGGCTGAACCCGCTAAGAAGGGGCTTGAAGGTATTGTCGTTGCTGAGAGCAAGACAAGTCTGGTGAATGGGCAGGATGGCAAGCTGGTTTACCAGGGCTACAGCATCGAAACGCTGGCCGAAAACGCGCTGTTTGAGGAAGTCGCCTTCCTGCTGTGGAATGAGCGACTGCCCAACCGCGCTGAGCTGGAAAACCTGCGCGCGGCCATCGCCGCCGAAGCAGCGCTGCCCGACCTGATCGTCGCGCAGTTGAAGGCCTATCCCAAACAAGCTGATCCTATGGCCGTGCTGCGGACAGCCGTCTCTGCGCTGGCGTTGGTAGACGCTGACAGCGAAGACAACAGCATGGAGGCTAATCGCCGCAAGGCGGTGCGCCTGACCGGACAGATCACCACGATTTGCGCCGCATGGAATCGCATCCGTCAGGGGCAGGAACCCGTCGCGCCGCGCAAAGACCTGAATCTGGCGCAGAACTTCATGTATATGCTCACCGGCAATGAACCCGATCCAGTCGCCAGCGCCGCGATTAACACGTATCTGGTGCTGCTGGCGGAACACGGCATGAACGCCAGCACCTTCGCCAGCCGCGTCACCGTCGCGACGGGTTCGGACATGCACAGCGGCGTCGTCAGCGGCATCGGCACGCTCAAGGGACCTGCGCACGGCGGCGCGAATGCCGAGGCCATGCGGATGTTCCTGGAAATTGGTGAGCCTGCCAATGTCCCCAACTGGTTCAAGACCAACATTAAAGAGGGTGACCGCCGCATTATGGGCATCGGCCACCGCATCTATAAGGCACTCGACCCGCGCGCAGCCATCCTGGAACGTCATGCCGAAGCGCTGGCGAAAAGCAGCGGCAACGAGAAGTGGTTCCAGATTGCCAAGCAGCTCGCCGAGGCAGCCCGCGCCGACGAATACTTCATCGAACGCCGTCTGTACCCCAACGTGGATTACTACAGCGCCATCCTGCTGTATACCATCGACATCGATGTGGATATGTTCACGCCGCTGTTCGCGATGAGCCGCATCGCAGGCTGGACGGCGCACATCATCGAGCAGTTCGCCAACAACCGCCTCATCCGCCCCGATGTGAACTACACCGGGCCGATGGGTCTGCAGTGGGTTGCTATCGACCAGCGTTAAGCTGTCAGTCATTAGTCGATAGCCGCATACTTCGATATTGGGCGCGGACTGTGGCTGCGCGCCCAATCGAATGACCTTCGGCATTGATAGTTTGGACTGTTCGCTAATGACACAAGGCTGTCAGTTCCAATCGGTCGCTGGCGCTGGTCTGCTGCACTATGCCGCGTAACAGCCACACACCAGCGCTGGCGCAACCCATTTTGGCGAATAGACGTATACTTAGCAGGTGAAACAAGCAGAGGGGATGCCTTATGCTGCCCGTCAATACCCTGCAACCGGTTCGGAAAACGTCGTATGTGACCTACGGTTTGATCGTCTTGAATGCGCTGGTCTTCCTGTGGGAGATCACGCAGCCGCCCTTACAACTGCGGCAAACATTTTTCAACTATGCCGCTGTGATGTGCGAAGTTGCCCAAAGCCCCATCTCGGTAGACACGTTCACAGATGTGATCCGCAGCATGTTCCTGCACGGTGGCTGGGCGCATCTGGTCGGCAACATGACCTTCCTGTGGATCTTTGGTCGCAACATCGAGGATTACCTCGGTCACCGCAATTTCCTGATCCTCTACCTGGTCGGCGGCTTCATCGCGGCTTTCGCCGAGACCATCCTGCACCCGAACATCTGCGTGCCAATGATCGGCGCA
>JAEUQX010000009.1 GCA_016788625.1 Anaerolineae bacterium | reverse complement strand
GTGGCGCGGCGCGGACACGGTCAAGCTGATCTTCCTGGTGGCCGATGCGCCCCCGCACCTGGATTACCCGCAGGACTATGATTATTCACAGGAGATGTTCGTCGCGGCGGGGCAGGGCATCAAGATTCATCTGATTGCCTCCAGCGGCCTGACTCCCGATGGTGAGTTCATCTTCCGGCAGATCGCTCAGGTGACAATGGGGCGCTTTCTCTTCCTGACCTACCAGCAGGGCAGCAGCGGCGCGCCCGGAGAAGATCGCCCTGACCTGAGTGTGGGCGAACCCGCTGACCCGCAGACCGGGCAGCAGGGCGATTACACCGTCGAACGGCTGGACGAACTGGTGCTGCGGCTGATCACCGACGAACTGGCTGCGTTGAATACTCGCGCCGATACCCGCAACTTCGTCATCCCGCCGCTGACGGCTGTCACAGCGCCCGCCGCACAGATCCTGCCGCCGACGTGGACTCCCACGCCGATGCCGCCGCCACCGTCCTCGCTGCCACCGCCAACGCTGGGACAGCCCGTCCCGCCTACGCCAACTGTAACGCTTCAGAGCGGCCTGTTCCCGGCGTCCACCACACTTTCGTGGCCGCTGCTGGTGCTGCTCATCGCCGGCGCGGGTGTGCTGGGTTACACACTGCGCCCGCGCGCCGGTAAAGCCAAACGGAAGCGCTTCGAGGTCATCGAGGACGAATAACTTCAAGATTGGGATCAGGTCAATAATCGGATGGGCACGGGTGTGTCGTGCCCATCTGGCTTTGTGAGTTCTCTCTCGTCTGTGTCGGCTCTGGAAAACCCCTGCTGGCATCTCCATCCGGGATGATATACGCGCTGCGCGCTAATCATCCCCTACAAGCTGCAATCTATCTCATCTTCCTCTGCGACTCTGTGGTTCAGCTTGGCCTCAGCTCTCGTTCAGCTTGCCCATGCGGCGCAGTTCCGGCCAGGTGCGCGCCACCGCCAGCACCACCAGGATCGTGCCGATGCCGCCGCTGACCACTGCCAGGATCGGCCCCAGAAGTGCCGCTGCCATGCCGGACTCGAACGCGCCTAATTCGTTCGACGCGCCGATGAACACGCTGTTGACCGCCGACACGCGCCCGCGCATTTCATCCGGCGTGCGCGTCAGCAGCAGCGTACCGCGAATCACAACGCTGATATTGTCCAGCGCGCCGAGCAGGAACAGCATCGCCAGCGACAGGATGAACGAGGTGGAGAGGCCGAAGATGATCGTCGCCAGCCCGAAACCCGCCACTGCCCAGAGCAGCGTCTGCCCGGCGCGCTTGAATGGCGGCAGGTAGGCGATGATGCCGATCATCACTATCGCGCCAATCGACGGAGCAGCGCGCATCCAACCTAACCCCTCCGGCCCCACTTGCAGGATGTCCTTGGCGAAAACGGGCAGCAGCGCGGTTGCTCCGCCGAACAGCACCGCCACCATGTCCAACGTGATCGCGCTCATCACGACGGGGGTCTGGCGGATGAAGCGGAACCCGGCCAGCAGCGACTGCATGGTCAGCGGTTCGCGCGACTGTTTGATCTCACGCCCCTTGATGAACAGCACCAGCACCATGAAGATCGCCCCGCCCAGCGCGTACAGCACGTAGATCAGCGTCGCGCTGTTCAGGATGCCGATCAGCGCACCGCCGAGCGCCGGGCCGAGGACAGCGGCCAACTGCCACGCGCTGCTGCTCCACGTCGCCGCGCTGTGAAACGCTTCCGGCGGCACGGTTTGCGGCAACAGGGTCGAGGCCGCAGGACTGTAGAATGCGCCAAACACGCCCATCATCAGCAGTACAAAGTAGAACAGCGGCAGCGGTCCCTGCGTCGCGGAAAGCAGCGCCAGCCCCAGCCCGCACGCCGTGAGGCCGATCTGCGTGATGAACAGCACCATACGGCGGTTGAAGCGGTCGGCCACGTGCCCGGCGATCAGCGCCAGGGCGAACAGCGGGATGACCTGCACCAGCCCGACCAACCCCAGTGCGAAGGCGTCGCCCGTGCGTTCGTAGAGTTCCCAGCCAATCGCCACGCTCACCATCATCTCGCTCAACGCCGCCGTAAAACGACCGGTCGTTAACAGGCGAAAATCACGAAAGCGCAGCGCTGCAAAGGGGTCGTGCTTTTCGGCGTGGGTCTCGGCGTTGTCGGTCATGTAGCTGTCCTTGTATGCTTAAACACGATGATAGGCTCTGGAATGCCGAAAGCGTGAAGTTTAGATCACAACACACACACGCACTATGCCAATGGAATCCCCCATTTGGGGGAGAACGAAATCCACGCTGTCGGGGATGTGTCCCGTGTCGGAAACGGATACCCTGTTGATCAGGAGAAGCTGAGCATGAAACCCATCATCCCGCAGATTGTAGTTCCGTTGAGTATCAGCCTGGGTTTGCAACTGTTCATCAGCCACGCAGCGGCGGCAGTTGTGGCCTTTCTGCTGCATGGTTCGGGAACACTGTTCGCTGTCACTATCGCATTGCTTGTGGGACTTGCCCTGGTGTACCCGCTTCAACGCAGCATTCGCATCATCGCCAGCCTGCTCGATGCGCCGCAGTCGCCCATATCACTACGCGGGCATGGCTCCCTGATGCCGTTGGTAAAACGTCTCAAGGATGTAGCCGGACAACTGCATGAGGTCACGGTCATGCGGCAGGAGATGCTTGATCGTGTTCAGGAAGCCACCGCGCAGCAAGAGCGTAATCGTTTGGCGCGCGATCTGCATGACACCCTCAAACAGCAGATATTCAGCATCCAGATGAGCACGGCGGCTGCTCAAACACGTTGGCTGGATGATCCGTTGGGGGCGCAGACCGCTTTGGGCGATGTACGGCAGTTGGCACAGGATGCGATGCGCGAACTGAATGCGCTCTTGCAGCAGCTCTCGCCCGCGCCGTTAGAGACGGGTGGATTAATACAGGCGCTGCGAGATCAGTGCGAGGCCTTCGGTTATCGCGCCGGGTTTCAGGCCGTAACTGAATTCGGCCTTCTACCCGATGAAGATCGTCTTCCGACAGGGACACAGGAAAGTCTTTTCCGGCTGACACAAGAAGCGCTGAGCAACGTGGTTCGCCATGCACGCGCGCGCCATGTGCATTTGTACCTGGGTTTATCGACGACGGGGCACGATCTCATGCTGGTGATCCGGGATGATGGACAGGGATTTGACACGCTTGCCGTGACCAGCGGCATGGGTCTTCACAATGTTCGTCAGCGGGTGAGCGAACTGGGTGGAACGTTCATGATTGAAAGCGCTGAGGGTGCGGGAACGACCTTGCAGGTCACGATTCCGCTTCTCCAAACACAATTGGTTCAGGAGGAAATGATGACACTCAATCTCAATCATCCCGTCCACAAAACCTGTCTGGTTGGCTTAATGGGCGGTATCGTTCTGATTGCGCTCTTGTACTATCCGCTGTACGTGCTGCTGCCAGGCGCGTATCTGAACGATTGGCAGCAGGGATCGTCGGTTGTGGGTATCGTGTGTCAGGCTGCGGCTGCGCTCACCGTCGTGGGAATTGGTCATCTGGCGGCCCGTTGGGCACAGGTTAGCACACGACGCGGTGCAACCATCATGGGCGCGTGTGCTGGTGGCATTGCCAGTCTTGTCCTCTATGCTGGGCTAACAAACACCACCGCCGGGGTCATCGGCAGCGCGACGCTGGTCCGCTACGGGGCGCAGCCCGCGTTAAATGAGCAGCATTTCATACAGTTGGTCTTCGACCCGGTGGTAGGTATCATCTGGTCGACATACAGTCTGCTGTGGTTACAGTGCTTCCTGGGGGTGGGTTTGGGCGCTCTGGGCGGGTTGTTATCGCCGCCAGATCATCAGTCAGCAGTTGGTCGTGATATGCGGGAGCTTTTGCGTGTTCCTTTGCTATGCATGGCTGTTGTAAGCGCTTTGAGTCTGTTGGGTACGGGTTTAATCTTTCAACTCCTGGAAGATTCACTTCAGCGCGTCGCAGTCGACTATGGTTTTCGTGTCAGCAGTTCGCTCCTCAATGGTATCAGCGCGTGGCCAATCATGACCGCGATGGCTGTTTATCTCGCTGTGCTGAACGCCTTATACAGGCTCTTGCTTGCGGGAAGCCGGGAAGCGCCAACTGGCATGTTCTGGAGTCGCCCTTTCGGGAACTTCATGTTGTTTCTGGTGATTGCCGCTTGCCCTCTGCTCGTGCTGCGTTTCTATCAATGGCCGTCCATGTCCAACAACGCCGCGCTTCAGGCTGTTCTGTATGGCGGGGCGATCATCGCCGTTGCGCGCGCGCTGCAAATCACCAGGCTCGCGAACGATATACGGGCGCAACTGGTCGCCAAAGGGTTGTTATTACCTTTGACGCCTGTGAAGCGCGGTATTCTGTTCGCCTATGTCAGCAGCTTTGTTTTGCTGCTCCTGAACAGCCCAACCGGGGCAGGGCTTGTGCTCATCGTGGCCCTCATTGCGGATCGCTTGACCCCGGCTTCACCGAAGCTGGACGATTATTCGGTGCTGGTCACGGCCTTCCGGTTTCACCTGAATGGTATCTTCGTCACGATTACCGGCATAAGCCTGAGCATGATGTCTGTGGTTCCTGTGCTGCCATTGACTCTGATTGTTACCCCTGCAATTGCCTCACTCGCCAGCTATGATCCTGCGTTCGTGGCGGCAGAATCAGCGAGCATGAGAGAATTGTTGCAGGGAGCATACGCCGTGCATTTGCAGGTACTACTGCTGTCATTTCTGTTTTCGGCGGCTGTTGTGGGATTGGTGACGCTGATCATGTGGACGGTATTGCGCTTCGAAGGACGGCGTCAGGTGCTGCGGAGTTGATACTGATAGGGCGTTACGAGGGAATTCAGTTATGGCCGATCCGATCCGCGTAGTTCTGATTGACGATCATCATATTGTCCGCCATGGGCTGACCCGTTATCTCGAATCGTTTGCCGATATCATGATCGTTGGCGAGGCCGCCACGGGTGAGGCCGCGCTCGAGCAGTTCGATACCTGGCTGCCCGATGTTTCCATCGTGGACTTGCTTCTTCCCGGCGGTATTGATGGTATTGAAACCACGCGGCGTATTCGCGCAGATTTCCCTCGCAGTCAGGTCGTCGTCCTCACGGCACAGACCGACGATGCCCGTGTGATTGCCGCTTTACGTGCGGGCGCGATTGGCTATCTGCGCAAAGATACACAGCCCGAAACTCTGTTAGCAGCGATTCGGGCTGTCGCGCGCGGTCAATCTTTCCTTGATGCCGCTGCAGCCACTGCGGTATCACAGGAGTTAGCGCATCCCGTCTCTGGAAAAAGCAACCTCACCGCGCGTGAGATAGATGTGCTGCGCCTGCTCGTTGGTGGGAATACGAATCGCGAAATCGCCGAAATCCTCGTTATCAGCGAGGAGACCGTCAAATCGCATGTCGCCAGCATCCTGTCAAAGCTGCAACTTGCTCATCGCGGGCAGGCTATCCTCTATGCTGTCAAACATGGCATTGTTTCTCTCGATGACATCGAACTATGACAGTGCTAACGAAATGTCCTCGCGGAACTGCATACTGTACAGCTTGGCATACAGTCCATCGCGTGTCATCAGTTCCTCGTGCGTGCCCAGTTCGATGATGCGCCCTTTGTCCAGTACGGCGATGCGGTGCGCGATCTTGATCGTGCTAAGGCGGTGCGCGATGATCACCGTCGTGCGGTTCTGCATCAACCGCGCCAGTGCCTCCTGCACCAAATGTTCGCTTTCGCTGTCCAGGCTCGACGTGGCCTCGTCCAGCAGCAGGATGCGCGGGTCTTTGAGGATGGCCCGTGCGATGGCAACGCGCTGCCGTTGGCCGCCGCTCAGCCGGATGCCGCGCTCGCCCACGACAGTCTCGTAGCCGTCTGGCAGTTCCATAATGAAGTCGTGCGCGTTGGCGGCCCGTGCCGCAGCGATCAGTTCGTCATCCGTCGCATTCAGCCGCCCATAGCGGATGTTCTCGCGAATCGTCCCGCCGAAGAGCAGCGTTTCCTGTGGCACGATGCCGATCTGCTCGCGCAGGCTGGCCTGGGTGACTTTGCGAACGTCTACGCCATCCACGCATATCTGTCCGCTGGTCGGGTCGTAAAAGCGCGGGATCAGGTTGAAGATCGTGCTTTTGCCCGCGCCGCTCGGCCCCACCAGCGCGATGATTTCGCCTGGCGCGATGTCCAGGTTGATCTGGTGCAGCACCTCTTGGCGTTCGTCGTAGCTGAAGTCGACACTCGAAAAAGTGATACGTCCCTCGGCGCGACTCAGTGTTTTGGCATCTGGCGCATCGGTCACCGTGGGCTGCGTGTCCAGGATTTGGAACACGCGTTTGGTTGCGCCCAATGCTTCCTGTACCGATGTGTACAACCCTACGAGCGAACCGAGCGCCCCGGCAACCGTCAAGCCGTAAATCAGGAAGCCGATCAACTGCCCGCCAGAGAGCCGGCCTTCCAGCACCTCACGCCCGCCGAACCACAGCACGAGCGCCAATGCCCCGAATCCGAGGAAGGCGATTAGCGGCCCGAACAGTGAGCGGATTCGCAGCAGGCTGATAGCCGCCTGCAGCGCGCGGTTGATGGCCGTGTCGTAGCGCTGGTTCTCATACGGCTCGCGCACGAAGCTCTTGACCTCGCGGATGTTTTGCAGCACTTCTTCGGTGACGACTGTTGCCCCGGCCAGTTCGTCCTGAATGCGCGTGCTGGTGCGCTGCAACCACATGCCGAACGCCGCGCCCAACGCGATGATGATCGGCGTCAGTGCCAGGATGAACAGCGTCAGTCGCCAGTTCAGCGCCAGCATGACGATCACTGCGCCGATCATGATCAACGTCTGTTGCAGCAGCACGTTGATATTGCTGGTCAGCACTGTGCGCATCACTGTCACATCGCTCGACAGTCGTGACACCAGTTCGCCGACGCGTCGCGACGCGAAGAAGCCCAGCGAGAGGGTTTGCAGATGGTGGTACAACTGCCGCCGCAGATCCGTCACCAGCTTCTCGCCGATGTAGTTCAGATTGTAGTTCTCCAGCAGAGAAGTAACCGACCGCACGAAGAAAACGACAATAAGCCCCAGCGTGATCTGGTCGAGCAGGGCAGCGTTGCCCTGCTGCAGCACCGAGTCGACTACGTTGCTGATGACGCCAGGGAACACCAGACTGAGCGCCGCGCTGCTGATGAGCGCCAGTATCGCCACCAGCATCCGTGCGCGATAGGGCTTGAGGTAGCTGATCAAGCGCCACCAGTTCATCGGAATATCGGGAACTTCAGCCTCATCTTTGGGGGCATTGCTGCGTCTGCGATTGCGAAACATCAAGAAACCCGCTTTCTTTCAACGGTAAGTAGTCCTGCCTGGCACAAAAATAATGCACCATGCACATGTTTTACGTAGGAATGGCATGAGCGTTGCACAAATTGTAGGTGAAGAAGAGAGGTGCGCTACGCCGTCCCTGCCACGCTGACCACGACGCCCTGCGTATCAATGGGCAGCACCCACGAGCGCGCTTTGACGCCCGCGTTCTGGAAGGCCTGCTCAATCGCCTGTGCGATCTTCTTGTGGTCGCGTTCTGCAAAAACGATCAATGCCGGGCCATCACCGCTCAGGGTCACGGCCTGCGCCCCCGCACGTCGCGCCATCTCGGCCACATGGTCAAACCCGGCGATGTGCGGCTTGAGATAGGGCACATGCAGGCGGTCATCCAGCGACTGTGCCAGCAGCTTCAGATCACCGGTCTTCAGCGCTTCGATCAGCAGCGGCACGCGCCCCAGGTTATAAAGCGCATCGTTGAGGGGGACACGTTCCGGTTTCACCTGCGCCACTTCGCTGCGGTAGCTTTCCAGTTCGGGCAGCGCCACGATGACCATGAAGCTGCTCGTCGTCAGCGCGCGGTAGATCAGTGTTTCGCCCTGGATGGTGCTGGTCGTCAGTCCACCCAGGATGCTCGTCACGGTTTGGCTGGGCAGCCCGCTTACTTGCGCGGCGATCTCCAGAATTTGTGTCCGTGTGAATACTGTGCCGAGCAAGTTGTTGGCCGCGATGATTCCCGCGACCCAGAAAGCCGCTTCTGCGCCCAGCCCGCTGCCCAGTGGTATGCGGTTGCTCACACGCACGGTGAGGCCGGGTACGGTGCGTTCGAGGCGCTGGAAAATGCGCATCAGTGCCAGCGTCACGGGATGGCGTACACCCGTTCCATAGCTGCCGGAACCTTCTCCCTCTGTCTCCACTACCAGTCGATAGTCATCGCGCTGGCTGATTTCGACCGTCGTATAGAGTCCAATGGCTAATCCCAGGCTGTTCAGTCCAGGGCCGAGGTTGCTGATGGTCGCGGGCAGGGTGATTTTGACTTTGTACAGGCTCATGGTTGTGCCGCCGGAAGGACAAACGTGAAGGTGCTGCCTACGCCCAGATTGCTGGAGGCCCAGATGTCGCCGCCATGCCGTGTGACGATGGTGCGCGCAATGGTCAGCCCCAGCCCACCACCGGGCAAATCGCGCACTCGTTCATCACGTGAGCGATACAGTCGGTCGAAGATCAGTTCAAGCTCGTCGTCCGCGATTCCGATACCTCGATCTGCTACGCTGAAATAGGCCTCGTGCATGTCACCCCAGGCGTGAACGGCCACCGTCTGTTCGCCCAGCGAGTACAGGATACCATTGTGCAGCAGTTGGTAAATCGCGGCCTGGATGCGCTCTGGGTCGCCAATGACAGTGGGCATGGGGTCTTGTACCGACACGGCAATTGTGATCTTGCGTTCCATCGCGAGACTGGTGAGCTGCGTGACAGCTCGGTCGATCAGTAGTCCCAGGTTGATTGGGCGGTGTGCCAGCGGCATCCCGGCTTCGATCCAGGCGAGATCGACCAGCGAACCCGCTACATCGTAGAGCTTCTGCGCTGTCTGGCGGATGCGCGTCAGGAATTTCTGCTGCTGCGGGTTCAGTTCGCCGAACTTCTCGACCAGTTCCGCGAAGCCGCCCAGCGCCGAGATCGGGTTTCGCAGATCATGAGACATCGTGCTGATCAAGGCTTCGCGGCGGGTTTCCAGTTCTTGTTTTTCTGTCACATCTTGCAGCATCACGATGCGCCGTCCATCCGGTTGTGTGTTGGCGATGCCTACTGCCAGTCGACGTTTGGGCAGGCGTACATCCAGCGTCTGGCTGCCACGCCGCGTGAATAGGTTGATCAACGCGGGATGCTGGCTGAAAATCATCTCAGGACTGCGTCCCAGCGCTTCCTCGACCGTTACGCCCAGCATGGCCGCCGCTGCCGGATTGATCTGCTCAACCACTCCTTCTTTGCTGGTGATGAGGATGCCGTCAGAGGTGCTGCGGAAGATGAACTGATAAGCCGGGCTGCTGTAGGCATCAGACATGTGGGTCAACCACCTCTTGCCACTCGCTCCCGGTCGTCGTGACGCTGTGCCCGTCGGGGAAGGTGATCATCGCGCCCGTACCCGACCGCACGACCGTGACGCCGTGCTGCCGGATTGTCGTCGGTTGCTGCCAGGGATACACACCGCCTACCCAAACCTTCTTAGCGGAAATAATCCGCACGCCCAGCACGCGCATGAGCAGGTAGAGGGGAACGATGCCCGCCAGGTGTCCGTGTTCGCCTAAGCCCTTTGGTTCGTCGCTGTGGTAGAACTCCGTGAACTGCCCAAGTTCCCGCATCACGCGAGCCTGTACTGTCATGCAGCGCATCAGCAGGTCGCCCGCCTTATCCGCCGCTCCCATCTCGATCAACGCTTCGCCAATCAGCGTGAGGAAGTACGGCCACACACCGCCGCTGCCCTCGGCATTGCTTGGGTCAAAGTTCGCGTCACTGGCCGGGTTGATCGTCACGCCGTTCGCGCGCCAATAGTCCTCGCTCGTCAACCAGCGCAACAGCGCCTGTGCCCGTTCCGGCGGCAGCCCAGCCCACAACGGCAGCAGTGTATGCAGGTCGTGACGCGTCAGATCAACGGTCTGCACGTTCACACGGTAGGCGCGGCTCAGCCCGTCGAACTGTACCCGGTCGATCTGGCTGTAAACCTGCTGGCTGGTGTAGACGCCATGCCCATTGCCCCAGGTGAATGCTTCGCTTGTTGCCGTCTCGCTGATTGACTGTCCCGTCACATCCAGCCCATCTAGCTTGAGCGTTAGTTTGGGCACAAGATTTCGTCCGCCCGTCACGCGCACCAGGATGCGGTTGGGCATGTGCAGTGCCTCCGCAGGCAGCAGTTCATCCTCGCCGCGCGCGTCCTGGATGACCGTTTGTGTGGTTGGAGTCAGGTGGCTGTCGCGGTCACGACGGACGAAACGCTGCTGATCGGTCTGCCACAGCATCTCCAACGCGGTTTGTAGTTGTTCAATTGCTGTCCCTAGCCGTTGTTCGGCGGTGGTATCATGCAGGAAGTAGGCAATTTCCTTCAGACTACGCGCTTCCGAAAGCAGGTACGCCAGCAGGTCAGGTGTTTCGACCAGGCGGATGTCTGCACCTTGTGCCCAGCTTTGCCAGGCTGCGAAAGTAGGCGTAAAACTGTAGCCCGTCTGCAGGTCGTTCTGCCATTCTGGCAGTCCATCGCTATCCGCGTCGGCTTTCAGCCAGCGTTCGAAGAACAGCAGCAGACCGGGAAACACCTCGCGCAAGAACTGCGCGTCTTCAGTGTATTGGAAAACACCCCAGGCCAGCCGCGCCAGCAGGGGAGGGCACATCACACCCATCTGCTGGCCACCCAGGCCGGGACGAGAATCGATGAATCTATCTGGCTTTTGGACAGCCAGGTAATTGCGAATCACCCCTTGTGCCAGTGCTGGCGCAACTGGCGCGATGCCTAACGCGGCCATATAGGCTAGTGAGGCGGCCTGCCCGGCCCATCCCCGAATATGGTCGCTGCCGTCTCCGCGTGGACTATAACCGTATTCACTGCCCCGTGTGGCGACGAATGAGGCATGAGGCAGGCTTGCCGTCGCCTTCATGAAGCTGCTTACCAATTCGTGGTAGCTAAAGGCAATCGCCTGGTCGATTTCCGCATTCCCGGTTTCGATGTCGGGGATCGCGCCCGCCGCCTGGGCGACGTGTTTAATTGCTGCGTTCCAGTCATTTTGCAGATGCTTTTGCGCGGCACTCAGGCTTGCTTGTAGTCCCGGCAGACCGACGTGAACCAGCCGGAGCGTGACTTTCTTGCGGCCTTCAATGGTGAAACTGCGTCCGATTTTGGGGCTGACATAACCGTCTGGTTCTTCGGCCTCTGCGCGAACACCTTCCAGGAGCACGACCGGGTGCAGGTTGCCAACTGTGCCCAGTCCGATCGCGGCACTCCCGTCGGGCAGCGTCAGGATATTCAGCTTCTGCTCCCTGCCGCTGATGCCGACGAAACCCAACACATCCAGCCGCGCGGTCACTGGCGCCGTATGTGCGTTTGCCAGCGTGAACTGCGCGGCCAGGCTGTGCGAATCGATAGCCCAATACTCGGCCAGGAGTGCCAACTGAGCGGTGAGCGTGGCCTGAACGCGCAGATAACCGGGGGCGAATCCGGTCACATATGGTGGTTTGGCATACGCCTGCGCTTGGTAGATCGGGCGGCCATCGTGTAACCACATCGGTACGAGGCTTGCCAATCCCGCTCGCCCGCCGTAACGTGTCTGCAATTGCAGCGCGGGCATCTCGCCGCTGCCTAACGCGAGTTCCCACACCTGATCATCTGCGTAATCGGTCTGGCTGATCCGCGCATCTGCGGCCAGCTTGAGCAGATATGGACTGACGGCTTCTAACTGCCAGCGGCGTAAGGTTGTCATGCGCTGCTTCCTTGCGTGCGTCGGGCTGATGATTCTATTATACGGTTGCCGCGCGCATTTCGCCGCTTAGTGGGCTTGCATTAGGACAGACGCTCCCAGCGACCAGTCGCCTCGTCGAAGCGGAACTTTTCCTGATACAGGCTGTTGAGTATGTGATAGCCCACCCACTGGCCTTGTGCGTTCTGCTGCAAGGGGTGGTACTCGTAGCTGCTCACGTAGCCGAACTCAGGCGTCAGCCCCAGCCCCAGTCCGTCCTTCACGGCAGCAGTTCCACGCCACAGTTTGCCGAAGCCGCGCAGGGGTTGGTAGCGTTCAGGCGGCAGTACCAGGCTTGGATCAGATTCGGGATCGCCATCCTGGAAAGTGTCCTGATACACGCTCCAACTGCCTTCACCGGAGCCGTCGTCGAACATGACCCAGATTTGCTGCACAGGCTGAATCCAGAACATACGCCCTTTCTCGAAGACCTGCTCTGCAACCTGAATTTGGCCGATCGTAGGTGTTGGGGCATTGCCGGGCGCGCTGGTGGCCGTTGGCGGAATCGCAGTGGGTTGCGGAGTAGGGGTGGGGGGCAGTGTTTCTGCGGTGCTGCTCGTTTGCACGTCGGCGGTTTGTTCCGCGCCGGTCTCCAATGTGGCAGTGACCACCAGCACCACCATTGTGGGCGGCGGGCCTTGGCACGCAGCCGTGAACAGTAGCAGCATGATCCCGATGATTAGACGAAATCGCATGTGTGGTCTCCACAAGGTAGATAATGTGCTGCGCGGTTTTTCACGCAGCGCCTCGATTGTATCAAAGCCGCCTCCTCTCGCAAGACTCCGTAGAATAATCAACGGTTAAGCGTCGAAGTCTATGCTAAAGTGATTGAAAGTGTTATCTTCGCCAGCTTGAGTTCGTGGTCTAGGGATCTAAAGTGGATGATGCTCAACAACGCCTTGCCAACAGCCCTCACACTGGATAAGACCTCCGGTATTCTGGAAATCACGTGGAGTGATGGTACAACCTGCCGCTATCCGCTTTCTGAGCTGCGCGAAGCTTGCCCGTGTGTCGAGTGTCGTGGCGGTCATCAGTTCATGGGTCGCGAATACGACCCAGACAGCATCCTGACCCTCAAGCCGAAGCGTTCCCACACAATTACAACCATTCAGCGCGTCGGCAATTACGCGCTTCAGCCCACCTGGGATGACGGACATCACACAGGTATCTATACCTGGGATTACCTCCGTCGTTTGTGCCCGCCCAATCCTGAAACCGAAGAAAGTCGCGACTGAAGATGCTTGATCATTGGGATGCCCTGGGTATGCTAGCCATGTCTGAACTGCATTACCTGCGGATGGAGGCAATGGATATCTTCGAGCGCTGCCTGACGGAAGGTAAGCCCGACTCGCTCATTGCCTTCGTAGAGAGGCAAATCCTTCACGACCCGCCGCGCATCGAATTGCTCCAGGAATTGGGTGATGATTTGCATCAGCGCCTGCTTTCCCTGCGCGAGTATCACTTTGATGTGCGTGACCGGGTGATTCGTTCACTTCGCAGCGATTTTCAGGTTGATCTCAGCCAATACGCCCCGGCCGGTTCGCTGCAGCACTACCATCTGCTCAGTGCTGACCAGCTCCTTCAGTTCGTTGCACATCAGAATGCTTGTATTTTGCCGGAAGACCTGCATCTGCTGCGAAAGGTCTTTGAGGCCTCAATCGACATGGCGCGCCAGCTTCAGAAGGATGTTGCCATGACTGAAGATTTATTCCTTTTCGTCATGGAATGGTCTGAAGGACTGAGTGTTGTCGAACTGCGTGGTGCATGGCTCAATGAATGGGAACAAAACCTTGTCAAAGCGATTCATTGAATAGGTTTTGTGTATGCCTCGTATATGTACTGTCGCACTTCGATGATGAGAATTTAAGAAGATCCCTTGCGAGCAATCGAATAACTCGATATGATAAATCACGCATGAGCCATGTGTGAATATTTCTTAGGTTCGCGCCGGGCTACGTGCTAAGCCTGTCGACACACAGGCTGACGTGTAAGTTCATTAGCCCCTTCTATATAAGGAAAGGACGTTTGTTGAGATGAAGTACACCAAGTTCCTTATTTTGGTGCTCGTCACTCTGCTCGCTCTGGGCAGCGTCACCGCTGTTCTGGCGCAGGATCAGATGGGCGCCGTCAACCTGGTGATTTGGAGCCAGGATGGCGATGACAATAATGTTGTTCTGGCTGAACAGTTCCAGGTTTGGGCCGACACCGTTGCGCCGGGTTCGACGCTGGAAATCGTGCAGAAGGAAACCGAAGTTCTGCGTACCGATCTGCTGGCCGCTGGTCTTGCTGGTTCTGGCCTGCCGGATATGGTGCTGGGACCGAACGATGCCATCGGCGTTTTCGTTGATGCGGGTATTCTCCAGCCGCTGGATGGTCTGTTCGATATTGCCAAGTACCCGTACAACATCGGCGCGGCGCAGGTTGGCGGCGAAACCTGGGGCGTCCCCACTAACGCGGGCAACCACCTGATGCTGATGTACAACAAGAGCCTGGTCGAGACCGCGCCCGATACCTGGGAAGACCTGATTGCCACGGCCAAGGGTATCACCGAAGCCAACCCGGAAATCCAGGGCTTTGCCTATAACCTGAACGAGCCGTTCTGGTTCCTGCCCTTCGTGCATGGCTTCGGCGGCAGCACCTACGATGCTGAAGGCAATATGGTTCTGGATTCGCAGTCCTGGGTTGATGCCTACGCTTTCGTGCAGAACCTGAAGTTCACCGAAGAAGTAGTGCCGCAGGAATGCGATTACGCTTGCGCGAACGACCTGTTTAAGGAAGGCAGCGTAGCGATGATCATCAATGGCGACTGGGCGATTGGTGAATACCTGAACACCGAGCAGTCGCCGGCGCTGGGTGAAGAAAACCTTGGCCTGGCTCCTTGGCCCGCGCTGCCCAATGGCGAGCGCCCGATGCCCTTCACTGCTGGCAAGTTCGTCAGCGTCCCCAACACTGTTGAAGGCGCGCAACTTGACGGCGTCGTCTCCTTCGTGACCTGGCTGACCACCGATGCATCTGCGGTTGAGGCTTACGCGCTGGGCACCAGCCGTCTGCCCGCCATCGCCGAAGTGACGGTCGATGCCGAGTCCAATCCGATTCTGGCGGCTTCGGCTGCGGCGCTCCAAACCGGCATAGGTATGCCCGCTGATCCGACACTGCGCTGCATGTGGGACAGCGTGCGTCCGAACCTCGAGGGTGTCATGAGCAACAGCGTGACCCCGGAAGATGCGGCGGCTGAAGCTCAGATTGCTGCCGAGGACTGCCTCTCGGCGCTCTAGGCGCTGCCTGAGTTGCTCACGCGAAAATGACTTGACATGGGGTGGGGCAGTGCGCCTCACCCCATTTTGTTAGGAGCATTATTATGGAATTTAGTGGTTTGAGCGGGGAGGCCATCCTCAATACCCTCGGCCTGATCATCCCGCTGCTGATTGCCCTTGTTGTTGTTGTGCTCGCGTTCCAGTTTGGGTTTTACCAGCTCCTTGCCAAGGCGTTCAAGACTAAACATGCCTTGCCGTACACCTTGCTGGCTCCCGCAGCCGTCGCGCTGCTCATCTTCATGATTTATCCCTTAGTGTTTAATGTGTTGCTCGCTTTTTCTGACCTGAAGCGCAACACCTTCCCCTGCTACAGTCCCGTCCTGCGCCGCCCGGCTGACCTGGATTGCAGCGTCCTCTACAGCCCAGAGTATGCTGCCAATAACTTCCTGTCCGTGTTTTTCCGCATTCGCAATGGCGAAATCTCCCGTGACAGCGAGGGGAACGTTCAATTGGGGCGACTGCTGCGCACACCGGATTCGACGTTTCCCGTATTGCTGGGGCGTACAGCCGTGTGGACTGCGGTGAATGTGATCTTCCATTTTGTACTGGGCATGGCACTGGCGCTGATCATGAATCAGAAGATCCGCTTCAAGGGGTTGTATCGGGCGCTGATTGTCGTTCCCTGGGCCATACCTGGAGTTATCGTTGCGCTCACCTGGCGACAAGAGTTTCATGCGCAGTATGGCTTCGTTAACGCGCTAATCTCGGCATTTGGCGGACAGCCCATTAGCTGGCTCGATGACCCAACCGCAGCTTTCATCGCGGTGATTTTTGTGAATATCTGGCTTGGTGTGCCGTTCTACATGGTCATGATCCTCGGTGGCCTGCAAAGCATCAACCCGGAGTATTACGAGGCCGCGCAGATGGATGGCGCGAGTGCGGTGCAGCGTTTCCGCGGCATCACCATACCGCTGCTACGCCCAATCCTGATTCCCGCCGTTACCCTTGATGTGATCTGGACGTTCAACAAGGCCGACCTGATCTTCATCATGACGGGCGGCGGCCCCCAGGAAAGTACCAACATTCTGGTTACGGCACTCTATAACGCTGCATTTGGCCCGGCTGCTACCTCAGAATTCGGTTTCGCGGCGGCGTTCTCGATCATCATCTTCATCATTCTGTTCTTCTTCGCTGTGATCTGGATTACGACGAGCGGCGGTTTGAAGGAGGTCTACGACCGATGAGCACGCTAGCGAAAACTTCAGCGCCGAGTACAGGACTGGACCCCAAACAACTCCGCCAATATGGGGCGATTGCGTTGGTCGTTTTGGGTGTCGTCCTGATGCTGTTCGATAACCTCAATCTGGGGTGGACTGTTGTTGGTGCATGGCTTGGTTTGCTGGTCTGGCAGCCCTATCATGCCATCCTGATTTTCTACTCACTCATCTCGATTTACCCTGTGCTGCGCGTCATCAGCATCTCGCTGCGACCTACATCGGGGCTGCTCTCGCGTTCGCTGGACATCATACCGCCAGGGGCTGTTCTGACCAGCTTCAGTCAGATTTTCAACGAGGAAGACTTCGTTCTTTGGTTGTGGAATACGTTCGCGATTACGGTCACCGTATCCATTGTTGGCGTGATCGTCGCCGCGACGGGCGCGTATGCTTTTAGCCGCTGGCGTTTCCCTGGCCGCCGCCCCGCGCTGATTTTTCTGCTCACCACGCAGATGATCCCGGCGGGTATGCTGCTCGTGCCGCTCTTTGTGATTGTCGCGCAACTCGGCCTGACCAACAACATCGCAGGCTTGATCCTGGCGTATGTCTCGACGGCGGTGCCTTTCAGTATCTGGATTCTGAAAGGTTACTACGACACCATTCCGCCGGATTTGGAAGAGGCTGCGATGGTCGATGGCTGCAACCGCCTGGAGGCATTCTGGCGTGTTATTCTGCCGCTTTCTACCCCTGCGCTGTCTATCGTCTTCCTGTTTAACTTCCTGGCGGCGTGGTCGGAGTTCCTGGTCGCGAAGGTTATACTGCAAGATCCCAATGTGTGGACATGGGCGCTTGGCCTGAATGACCTGATCGGCACGTTTAACACCGACTGGGGCAAGTATGCTGCTGGTTCAGTCATGGTGACCATCCCGGTGCTGCTCCTGTTCATGTGGCAGTCGAAGTACCTGATTTCTGGCCTTACGCTGGGTGGGGTCAAGAGCTAACCACAGGCGTGAACTACGCCAGTCTAAGACCGAATGGAGATTTCGTAGGGACGGGATACCACCCGTCCCTTTAGATTCTTACTTGATCGTTTCGAAATCACCCCGCGGCGGCGATACGGCGCGCAGCCTTGAGCGTGTTGTGCAGCAGCATCGTGATGGTCATCGGGCCGACGCCGCCCGGCACTTTGGTGATCGCGCCCGCGATGCCCAACGCAGGCTCGAACTCCACATCTCCGACAAACTTGTAGCCGCGTTCGTCACTGGGGTCGTCCACGCGGTTAGTGCCCACATCAATCACCGTCGCACCGGGCTTGAGCCAGTCCGCTTTGACGTATTCGGGGCGGCCAATGGCGGCGATGACCACATCGGCCTGCCGGACAATCGCGGGCAAATCGCGCGTGCGGCTGTGGCAGACTGTTACGGTGGCATTCGCCTTCATCAGCATCAGCGCGACGGGCAGCCCCACAATATTGCTGCGCCCGATGACGACGGCATTCGCGCCTTCCAGGTTAACGCCTGCTTCCTTGAGCAGCACCATGCAGCCCGTCGGCGTCGCAGGCGTGAACAATGCCTCGCGCCCCTTCATGCCTAACATGCCGATGTTGATGGGATGGAAACCGTCCACATCTTTGTCCAGGCTGACGGCGCGCAGCACCCGTTCTTCGTTAATCTGCGGCGGCAGCGGGAGCTGTACCAGGATGCCATGAATGTGTGGGTCGGCGTTCAGGGCGCTTACCGCTGCTTCAACCTCGTCCTGGGTGCTGCTGGCCGTCATCACATGCGCGACGGAATGAAAGCCGACTTTCTCGCAGGCGCGGCGTTTCATCCTCACATACTGTGCCGAAGCTGGATTATCCCCGGCCAGTACTGCGCCTAAACCGGGCGGGTAGCCGTATTGAGCCTGGAAACGCGCGGCATCCTCGGCAATCTCCGCCTGGATGCGGTCGGCAATCGCTTTTCCGTCAATAATAGTTGCGCTCATTATTCAGTCCTCAAGTGCTATTGAAATTTACCTACAGCCGAGCATACCATAGGGGAAGCAGCTCACACGAGTGTCGTAGATCACAATTCAGCCTTGATGAATTGTCAACGCATTTGAACAAGTTGCCGACAAAAATTAAACTGAGAAGCAGCAATCATCAGGTAACATTAGATAACAGAGAGAGTATCAAGACTCGATTCTCACGAAGTCATTCGTTTGGACGAAGGGTCACAGGTTATGACTCCACAACAAAGCGGCAGTGTGCCCGATATGCGGGCAAGAAGTGGTCAGGCGCTGCTCGAGTATGCGCTGATCCTTGTGCTGGTTGCTGTGGCGCTGGCAGCGGCGTTGATCGCCACTGGCCCGGCGCTGGGCAATGTGTTCAGCAACGTGGTCTGCAATCTGATCGAGCAGCAGGAAGACTGCGATCCCTATAAAACCAGTCTGGAGAACCAGGGTGGCGCATCGTCATTTTGGCTGACCGTCACGGCGGTAGCCAATGATCCTCCGGAAGGTCGCGAGTTCCAAACGCGCCAACCACCTATTCCGACGAATTCTCCTACTCCTGGACCATCGCCAACGCCGTCGCCAATAACGCCGACACCAACGCCAAGCTTCACGCCTACGCTGCCGCCGACCGCGACGCCGACCGATCACTCGTTCGCCGCGCCGTTCGTCGATCCGATCAACCAGCCTGCCTGGTGGCGCGTGGACAGCAGCGTGTACCTGGGTGGCGACGACTGGAAGGGTTACTACTATGCAGGCACGGATCTGAGTGGCACGCCTGCTGGCCCATACTTCAACAGTCAGCTCGGCCCGGATTACCGTTGGAACATCGCATTCGATTATGGTACAGGCGCGCCGCTGCCGGCACAGTTTGGGGGCTTCCAGAGCGACAACTTCTCGGTACGCTGGACACGGCAGATCTTTATCGATGGCGATCGCAGCACTCCGGCGCTCGACCCCATGACGATCAACGTCAATATCATCTCGGATGATGGTGTACGTTTCTTCGTCGATAAGGCAACCAATCCCACGCCAGTTATCAACGGTTGGAATACGCGCAGTGTCAACGACCCAGCGCTGACGGCAACCATAACGCTGAGCGGCGGGCCGCACGAACTGACGCTGGAATACTTCGATTCAACGGGTACAGCGGCAGTTTTCCTGAATATGACTCAGTTCCGGCGCAACACCCCGGCAGATACCGCGCTGCCGACCGGCGCACCGAACTGCTCATTCGCGCGCATCACGGGCAGCCAGCCGAACACGGTGGCCTGGGCCTGGGAAGAGAACCCAACCGGTAACTTCCCGCCGAATATGCGCTGCCATCTGGAATTGCGCGGTTCGGTGGATCTCTCGCCGCTGACCGATACGAACCAGCAGGTCGAAATGAACTTCTGGGATGTGTGGGATTTTGGCGCGGCAACGACCGCATCGCTGCAGGTCGCGGAGTACGTGCCCTACAATGCCGATGGCACGGGTGGGCCGAACTGGGCCGGCGCGACGACTTTTGCGCTGCGCAATGGTGGCAGAAACTATGCCTGGACGCGCAACTCGGTGATCATCCCGGCCGACCTGCGCGGCAAGCTGATCACATATCGTTTCATCCTGGAGAGCGCTGGTGGCACAGGCACACGGCGTTACTATGTGGACGATATCAAGATCGACTACGCGATGAACTCAAGCCTGACCTTCACCGCGTGCAGCGGCAGCAAGGACAGCTGTGGTTTCTACTGGAATCTGGATAACACCGCACAGAAGGGCGATTTCATCACCAGTGGGCGATGGGATCTCACCTCGTATCGTGCGGTACAGGATGGCCCCGCGCCGTTGGCCTGGGATTCGAGCAACGAGACGAATCACCAGTATGTGCGCTTTGGTCCTGAACAGGCCGACGTAGCGGGTAACTTCCGCGTTCATTTCATCGAATTCAGCGGACAGATGAGCTTCCCGTATAACGCTGACGGTACGGGCGGCGCGCCCGACTGGCAGGGTGACGAGGGCTATCCGCTGCTGACCTTCAGCCATGAAGTTAACCTGGGCACAGGCGACTCGGTTGAAATCCAGTGGACGCGCGACGCCCGTGATACGGTGGCCGACAACTGGACGACGCTGCGTGTGCTGGCAAATGGCGCGATTAACCAGCCGATGAAAGAGGAACAGGTCGAACTGCAAACCATTCCGAACTGGAATACACAGCCGTTCCGCCTGCGCTTCGCACTGAGAGTTGATAGCAACACCAACGTCAGCTCTGGTTGGTTCATCGACAACATCCTGCTGGAACGCAAGGGTATCGACCGCTACAGCCAGTATCCCTTCTGCGACGATGCGGAAAATGGCACCGACAAGTGGCGCATGAACGCGCAGTGGCAGATCACCAACACCAGCAGTCGTTTTGGTGGTATTGGATCGTTTACGGACAGCCAGCCGAACATCAACTATCTGCAGCAGCAGTCGGCGATGGAACTGCGCTACCCGATTGACTTCAACAACGACACGCCGGAAAACCTGACCAACTGGGGCGGCAACAAAGACTGCAACAACGCGACATCCGGCGCGGCGCAGCGTCCGATCCTGCGGGCATGGTTCACGCGTGCGCTGCGGGCGAACGACAACTTCCACGTTGACCTGTTCCGCCTGGGGCATACTCCGACTGGCACGACAGCTATCGCGGCGACATCGGTGTGGAGCTACAACTACAACTTCCGGACGCGCGATCAACTGGCATGGGAAATGATCGAGCTCGATCTGCGCGCGGCCATCGAGCAGGTCACCGGCCAAACCTGGCAGGCACTGATCAGCAACGGCAACCCGCGTGACGATGACTTCTTCATTCAGTTCCGCTTGGATGCACGTTCCGACACCTCGGCTGGCGATGGTGTGAATATCGATAACATCACAATCGGCGAGTACAGCGAGGTTGTCCACAAGCTGTGGGACACCAGTCGCAACGTGACGCCCCTGGCAGGTGCGCCTGCCGCTGGGCCTGGCAATGGCCCGCGCTTCGTCGATGACATCGATACTCCCACCGAATGGTGGACGCGCTGGCAGACGGGCGGTGACTGGGCAGGGATTGATTATCAGGCGCACAGCGGTGTCCGTGCATTCCACGACAGCCCGCCGGATGCGACTCCGTTCACGCCCTACCGCCATGATACGTACTCAGTGCTGGAGATGAACCGGATTATCGACCTGCGTGGCACTACGCGTGCTGATAATCCTACGCTCTACTTCTGGAATCGTTATGACATCGGTGATGATGACACCATCCAGGTGCAGATCGCGCTCCAGGACCAGTACGAAATGACGGGCACGGCTAACCCGACGACGGTGCCGCCCCGCCGCAACCGCCAGGGCTACGGTTATGTGTATGACTGGGGTTCGACGACTTCGTATGGCAACAACACTTCATGGCAGACGATCTGGAGCCGTCCGGAGTTCTCGCGGTTGGACACCTGGATCCGCGAACAGATCGACCTGCGTCCCTATGCGGACGACCCTGCGACGACCAACGTCAATGAAGGTAAACGCATCAAGATCCGCTTTGTGATTGATGCGCTGGATACGGAAAGCGCCCGTCGCGATGGCTGGTACGTCGACGACATCCGCATCGAATTCCGCCAACCGCGTGTGATCGGTCTGCCGTTCTTTGATCAGGCGCAGAACACCGCTAACTGGATCACCGAAGGTATCTGGGGTCTGGCTCCGGACTACTGGAAGGGGTCTGGTGGCGGCCCAGCGGCGCTCGGCCCGAACACGTTCGATGTGTACTGGATTGACTGTATCCGCTGGATGCTCACCCCGGCGCGCACGGCACCCGTAGCGACGGACTACAACCAGATCAACTGTGATACGGGCAATACCAACACGTTCCTGAACGCTATCCCGCAGACGAAAGCCGGGACAGACCAGTACTTCGCGCAGCGTCCGCTGTGGGTGACGCCCACGATGCGGCTGACGGATAACGTGGCGGCGATCCTGAACGAGTTCGGTACCACTGGGCGTCCCTTCGGCGCACCGACTGACGCGACAGGTGCGACCTGGACAGACAACTTCATGGGTCGCTGGATCCGTGACATCAATGTGCTGGCAGGTGACTACACCTTCATCACGACATCCGACGACGCCGTGCGTGTGCGCTATGAAACGCAGCCAGCGGGCGGCGCGCCAACAGGCTGGAACATCATCAACAACTGGACGTTCCACGGTCGTACCGTCAATATGTCCACTGTCCCACTGCTCGCGGGTGATTACACGCTGATCGTGGAATACTTCGAGAGCACTGGTCAGGCCGTGATGAACATGCAGGTGGGTAACAACAGCTTCTCGTTCAGCGACAGCCCCAGAGCGTGCGCGAACGATACCTGCCCGGTGATCGCGTCGGTACCTTACGGTAACTCGTCGCTCATCCTGAACGGCGTGCTGAACCTGAACGTGCCGACTGGTCTGAACCCAGCGCTGTGGCGTCCGCGTATGCAGTACTACACCTACTACGACCTCGCGACGGCGAATACCGCGCGCGTCGAGGTAACGATTGACGGCGGTTTTGCCTGGACGCAGAACAACCTGAACCAGAACTGCCCCGGCGGTGTGCCAAGCGGTCAGTGTGACCCCTCGATCTGGGGTTCGGCCAACTGGCTGCCAATCCCGGTGGGTGGCAATCCTGGCCGTGAGTGGCAGTTCCGTTCGCACGACCTGCGCTCATATGCCAACCAGAATGTCGGTCTGCGCTTCCGTTTGCAGACCGGCAGCCAGACGGCCGATGGGTGGTGGATCACGGAAATCCTGGTGAACAACTAACCAACCGTACCGATGCCTCTCTCCATCCAGAGAGGCATTGGGTAGGCTACAGATCATCATGAGAAGAGTGGGTAGTAACCTGCTCTTCTCATTTTCTAATGGCGGCCTTTAGGGTAGTGCTATACGTTCCAGGCCAACTTTTGTTACACTATGATGAGTTGAAAGGCTCAGACAGATGAGGCATATGGTGCAGCAGATGACTTCCGAACACGACCATTGGGGACTGATCTTTGTACTGGTGGGACCACCTGGTGCTGGCAAGAACACAGTCATGAACCGCGTGCTGAAGGACATCCCTACGCTGCGCCAACTGGCGACGGCGACGACACGCGCCATGCGTCCAACCGAACAGGAAGGCCGCGAGCATTACTTCATGGGGCGCGATGAGTTCGAGCAGATGCTTGCTTCGAATGCGCTGCTCGAACACCAGATCATTCACGGCGAGTTTTACGGCATTCTGCGTCGCCCGGTCGAGCAGGCCATCGCTACTGAATCTGACATTATTGCTGATATCGATGTCTATGGCGCAGAGGCGCTGCGCACGAACTTCCCGGGCAACGCTGTACTGGTGTTTGTCGAGCCTCCTTCACGGGAGGCGCTGATCAGCCGGATGCAGGAGCGTGGTGAAGGCGATGATGAGATCGAAAAGCGCATGGAGCGCGTCGATATGGAAATGTCGCATCTGATCGACTGCGATTACCTGATTACCAACTGTGACGCCGATGATGCCAGTGCCCTGCTGGCGGCGATTGTGCGGGCGGAGCGCAGTAAGCGTGAGGTGCGCAAACGCCGTGCGGAAAAGCTGGCCGAGCAGCTTGCCTGACATACCACTCATGACTCTGGACACATTTCACCGCACAAACGGCGCAGTCCTCGCGCCAGATGGCATTCCCTTACACTTTGGCGACCAGTCGGGTGAGTATCAGGCTGCGCTGCATAATGCCGTCCTGATGGAGCGTTCGCATGAGGGGCGCTTCCAGGCGACTGGTCGTGACCGGTTTTCGCTGATTCAGCGTATGTCCACCAACGATGTCGAGAAGATGCCGGATGACCTTGGCCGCCCGACTATCCTGACGAATCCCACAGGGCGCATCATCGACCGCCTGATGATCTACCACCAGGGCGAAAATACGCTGATCACCACCGAACCGGGACGCGGCGAGGCGGTGGGGCGCTATCTGCGATCCCAGGTTTTCTTCAATGACGATTTTCGGCTCAGTGACCTGAGTGACTCAACGCGCTTATTCGCGCTGCACGGCCCACGGGCCGATGCGCTGGTGGAAGCGCTGACGGGTAGGGCAGTGACACCCGCGCCAGACTCGTATGAATGTATTGCCACGAATGAGCTGATCTTCGTTCGCCGCAAAGGGCTGAGTGGCGGACATTGGGCGATCATCGTGCCGAATCATGCAGCCGAGAGCGCCTGGCAGACGATTATGCAGGCAGGCGCGGCGCACGGGCTGCGGCCAGCCGGGTCGCTGACTTACAACGTGCTGCGGATTCAGTCCGGGCGTCCGGGGGTGGGGCGTGAGTTGAGCGAGCAGTATATCCCGCTGGAAGCCGGGCTGTGGGATGAGGTCAGCTTCAGCAAGGGCTGTTATACCGGGCAGGAGATCATCGCGCGTATGGAGAGCCGCAGCCGCCTGGCAAAGACGATGGTGCATCTGCGCCTGTCACAGATGCTTGATGCGCCCGCGCCGCTGCTGCACGATGGCAGGGAAGTTGGCACGTTGACCAGCAGCGTGGAAGCGCCGGATGGGCAGCGCTATGGCATCGGGTTCGTGAAGGTGGTACACGCCGTTCCGGGGCAGATGCTCAGCGCGGGGAATGTCCGGGTGGAAATTACCGCCCTGGCAGGCGCGCAGCCGCCGCAGTTGAGCGGGGAGTAGCCCAAAAACGCGAATTTGAAGCGGATAACCAGATTACCTTGGTTGCTGTTATGGGAAAGGCGATTTGGTTTCGCCAAATCGTTCCCGTTTCTGGACACTATGGCTAACGACTAAGAACCCATCTGTAAGCGGCTGTTATTGTCATGTGCACTCTATGTTTTGCGCCCTTCGCCCCAGTGTTCAAGACAGGACAGTTTTAACAATCGGCTTGTTTTTAACGCTGGAAGGCGCAAAATCGACCTTCCAGTAGCCGTCTATATTGGGTTTTTATGGAGTGCTTCCCCGTAGGCTACGCCAGTCACATCGGAAGAATTCCATTGAGAAACCTCAATTATTAAAACTGTCCTGCCCTCAACCCCAGTGAGAGGGGCTGGGGGTGAGGTTTCTGGATAACTACTCAATGCTAACGACTGAAAGCTATTGACTTAGAACCGCGGCGGGGGCGTATCGAAGAATAGCCGCCACCACAGCGTCCAATTTTCCGGTTCTGGCGGCGTGGTTTCGACATTGATGTTGGGCAGCGGCTCGGGAGTTGCTTCGACCACGACATCCGAAGGCACGGGGATCACGAGCACATCGCCGGGGCGCACCATCTTGCCCTCATCGCGTGCCCAGCTTTCCACATAAGCATCACTGCGCGCGTAATCACGTTCGACCAAGAGTTCAGCCTGTTCTGCTTCCAGGCGTTCGATTTCCTGACTGACACTGCCGTACAGCTCTTGCAGCGGGCGTCCAGCGGTGATCAGGCTGGTGAAGTTCAGGCCGAGAATCAGGCCAATCGCCAGAATAGCGGCGAACATCACTTGCAGGCCAGAAAGCTGACCGGTACGGCGGCGCTTCGGGCGCGTGTCGCGCGGAGGGGGATTGGGGGTGGATGCCATTCAGCCTATCCTGCAAACCTCGTTGGCATGTGCGGTGATGATTTCATGATAGCCGATTTGCCGGGAATACAAAACCCGGCTGGGTTAGCCGGGTCTTGTGCTGAGTGCCGAAGGTGGGAGTCGAACCCACACTCCAGTAATAGGAACTACGCCCTGAACGTAGCGCGTCGGCCAGTTCCGCCACTTCGGCGTGCAGTATGTATATGGTATCAAAGCGGGCGAAGAAGTCAACCCCAGATTTGAGAAAATCGTGAACCTGATTTCAATCGGTAGGTGGTAGTTGTTAGTCATTGGCTTTTGGTCGATAGTCT
>JAEUQX010000737.1 GCA_016788625.1 Anaerolineae bacterium | reverse complement strand
CCCGGCCATGTCCGTGCCAAAGAGCATCCTGCCGGAAGTATCCAGCGTCACCTGTACCTGAAGCGGGATGCGCACGCCAAAGTCCGCGAAGTAGCGGTTGATGCCGACCACCGCCGCCTTGACTTCCAGGATGTCCTGGCTAGTTTCGACCAGCAGCACATCCGCGCCGCCCTCGGTCAGCCCACGCGCCTGTTCGTAGAACACATCCGCCAGTTCGTCAAACGTGATATTGCTCAGGTCGGGGTCGTTGCCGCTGGGCAGCTTGCCGCTGGGGCCGATGCTGCCGGCCACAAAACGCGGTACGCCGCTCTCGCGTTCGGCGCGGTCACAGGCGCGGCGCGCAACCTGTGCGGCGGCGTGGTTGATCTCCAGCACGCGGTCGCCCAGGCCATATTCGCCCAGTGTCAGGCGATTGCCGCGAAAGGTGTCCGTCTCGACGGTTTCCGCGCCCGCCGAGAGGTAGGCGTAGTGAATGCCCTCGATCACGTCGGGACGGGTGATGACGAGGTAATCGTTGCAGCCGTTGTACTGCTCGCCGCCGAAATCCGCTGCCGTCAGGTTGTGACGCTGGATCATCGTGCCCATCGCACCGTCGAAAATGACGATGTGGTCAGCAATGGCATCCAGGTAGCGGCGATTGGTGTAGGTCAGGTTATGCGTGCGTAGGGTCATGGGGTCAAAGTCTCCGTATCAGTTGTTTTCAGGCGTTTCATGGCCTGGGAATAAGCTTTGCAACACGCGCAGAAAATCAAGCGCGTTGATGATTGAGATCCCTTCATATGGGTTGAGAACCAGCAGGTCTTTGTCCTCAGAAACAATGTATTGGGCAGCGCTGGCTTGGGCACAAGCAAGGAAAATGTCATCTTTGGGATCGCGTGAAACCGCTTTCACCTCACTGACATTTACCTCCTCAGCCTGAGTAAGCAAAAGCAGGAGATCCTGAACTATTTGATCAGTTAGAGTCCTAAACTTCGCTCGTAATTCATCTCGATTGAGTACATTCGCGATTTCTGAGATGATTTCGGGCGTAACCACCAATACATATTGACCTCGCCGTTCAAATATCAGATGAGCGGGTAATGAACGTCGATTGATCGCAGCTCGCAGGAATAACTGGGTATCAATCACGACTTTGAGACTGCTTGTGCTCACGTCTGGCCTCGGCAATGGCTTCGTCGATCACGGCGTTGATGTCATCATCGGTCATCTGCGCGGCTTCTTCTTGAATAGGCCCCATCAATGCATCAATCCTGGCAAGCTTCTGCGGAGAGATACCCCACCATGCCACTTTTTTGAGCCGCTGCTGAACGTAAGTGAACAGATCGTTCAGTTCTTTGGGTGATAGTTCATCAATCGTTCGGAAAAGAGTCTCCATGTTGGTCATGGTTAGATACTCCTTTTCAATCCTGCATTTCGTAATAGGTGTACTGTATCAAGGTCTCTTAAAACGAAACTGGGTGCACCATCCATCAGGTCTTTAGATTGTTTCAGACCACCCGATGTCAATTCCATGATGACTTTCATGAAACCAACACGATCTGACCCAGGCTTGACTAACAGAACATCGAATCTGGATTGATTGTCGCTCATCTTGTTACCCCACCAGCTCGCGTGCGTAGAGTTTCACCTTGTCCTTATCGCCCTGGGGTGTGAAGCCCATGCGCCGTAGATAGGCGTGGTGATGTTCGCTGCCCGGCACGCTGTACAACCGCGTCACGCCGCGCGCGGGCAGGCGCTGTGCCAGTTCGCGATAGAGAAACTGCCCGGCCTTCAGGTCGCGATAACCGGGGATGACGTAATCCAGTTCCACGACGGAGCGTCCGCTGGCGTCGCGTTCGGTGATGAACAGGCCAACGGGCAGCAGGTCGCGCAAAATCAGGTAGGCCATCTCGGTACGCTCTGGGTCGTACTCGAAACGCGGAAAGAAGCGGGCGATGTCTTCGCGGTAAAACTCCAGAAAACTCTTCAGATAACTGGACTTGCGATCGACTTCGAGCAGCCTGAAGTAGGTCTTGTGCGTCAGCATCTGGATGATGAAATACAGGTTGATGAAGACGATCAGCACATTCAGCGCGGTGATCGGCACGGAGTTCAGCAAAAAACCATAGATCGAGAAGGCTATCGCGCCCGCCAGACTGACCAACCGCAGCCGCAGCACCGACTTCATCATCAATGATGCTGCCGCCAGCACCGAGGCGACATAACCCAGAATATCGACGGCTGTCACGGTAGCACCTCCAAACCATAAGCAAAAAGCGCTCCTTCAACATGGAAGCAGCGCGAGGACATTCATCATGGGTCGCGCTCATCTTCCAGGTCGTGCCTGTCGGACTTAGCACCTTCCTGACGCTTCAGGGGTTGCTGCGGTTTCATGGGGCCGAACCCTCCACCGCTCTCGATGAGATCTTGTAGGCATAGTAACGGATTACGGCAGAGGTGTCAAGTTAGTTGGAGCGAAGCGCGGCATCTTCGTTGGCGGAGGATATACGGGGGAATGTACACCTTGACCACTGCCCCTCACCTGGTGGAAAGGGGCAGTTGAGCGTGCAAGACGGGGTGAAATGCTAAGGTGACAACCTCACTCAAAGAACGACTGGCTGCTGGTGGCGACGTAAACGTCTGTGTAGGAGTTGCGCCCGCCCTCAACGTACAGATACAGCGTGCCCTCATGATAGGCCGTCGCGGTAAACCAGAACCCACTGCTGTTCGGGATGCTGGTGCGTTCCCACACAGGTTCGTCGGAAACGATGTTCCACGTCATCCCATCGCTGCTGGTCGCCACGCGCAGAGTCATCTGCGGTCGTCCCGGCACGGCGGTGCGGAAGACCATGACCAGCCCTTCATCGGTGCGCTCCACACGCGGCTGGTGGTATCGCACCCCGTCCTCGGTCGAACCAAACAGAGGGTCGCTTTCGGCAAAAGGGGCTTCGCTGGTGGCCGGGTCATCGTGCTTCGTCCAGGTGATACCATCCGGCGAAGCCGCCATCCCGATGTAATCGACCTGATTGGCATCGGACGCGCTGTAGTACATCGCATACCCGTCGTCGGTCCGCACCACGCTCGGCGCCGTGATCTGGGTGTCATCCCATGCCCCCGCGCTGCCGAGCGTCAAAACAGGTTCCGGATGCACCTTCCAAGGCCCTAATGGATTACCCGCCGTCGCCAGTCCAATCTCGCTCTTGGGCGGTCTGCTGCTGCTCCATGTATAGAAATACAGCATCCAGGTGCCGTCATCCGTCACCAGCGCGCTGGATGCCAACGCCGCCAGATCGGTGAACGCCACGTCCGCGCTGAACAGCACAGGTTCCGCGCTCACCTCCGTCCAGGTCAGACCATCTGGCGAGGTCAGGTAGCCGATCTGCACGGCGGCGGGCCAGGCGCGAAAGCCGTTGCGGAACATATGGAACAGTCCATCATGATAGAAGACCGCGCCGGGGTCGGTATAGCGCCCATCCCAATCCGAAAACGAGTCACTGTGCAGCACCACCGGGTCGCTGCTATACAGCGTGAAAGGCGATGAGGTGTCGTCGGATTGCGCCAGAGTCAGCACGGGCAGCGAGAGACTAATGGTAAGCAGCAAAATCATGAGCAGGGTAAAAAAGCGTACTTTCATGCGGTGTCCTCCATTGTTATGGGAGCAACGGGCATCAACATTTCGGTGAGGCAAGCGTTCGTGCGGCACGGGCGCTGGAGGTACAGTTCCCGCGTCGGCGCAACAAGCAGGTAATGATGCTGCCGCAGCCAGCGCCAGAGCAGCCGCGCATCGAGGTGGCGCTCATGGTCGGGCTTGCGCGAGATCAGACTGATGACCTGTTTGTACGCCGGGATAGTTTTGACTTCCAGCACGCGCCCATCATCCAGCGGCAGCGCATCCGTCACGGCAGCGGTCACGATGTAGGCAATCTCGATGGGGAATGGTGAAGGCGGCGTCCCGGTACGCTGCCGCTCGAGCGAGCCGAGGTACAGAGTCATCCTGCCGCGTATGTGCTGCGCCAGTCCGGCCTGTTTGAGCGCCGGATATGTCTGCTGAAACAAATGTCCCGCATACCCCGTCCCACTCAGCGCCAGGACATGCATCTCTGGCATTTGCTTGAACACCACCTCGACTTCCGGCAGGCAGCCTTCGTCTTCGATCTGGCGCAGGCGGTTCTCCACGCGCAGCAGCCGCTCCTGCTCCTCCTGGATGCGCTGTTGAAGCTGCGCACGCTTCAGCTTGAGCATCCCGCGTATCTCGGCAGCGGACAGCGGCACCGCGGCAGACTGGTCGAGCAGCAGGCGAATCTCCTCCAGCGACAGCCCCAGGTCTTTCAGCGCAACGATGCGGTTCAGGTCGGGCAGTTGATCGAGCGTGTAGTAGCGATAGCCGCTCTCCCGGTCAACGTGGCTGGGTTTGAGCAGGCCGATCTCGTCGTAGTGCCGCAGCATCCGAACCGAAATCTGGGTGAGCGCCGCAAATTCACCGATCTTGAGCATGGATAACCGTCACTTTACCTCACTGGTTGCGAGTCTAAAGTCTGACATGATGTGAGAGTCAAGAGGTGCGCGCAAGAATGTCAGAGAGTTGATTTTGTTATGAGAGGTACACACAAGAGGTCAGCAGCGTTCACCCGGCGGCGAGCGCTTCGAGCTGCGACAGTCAACCGTGAAAATGTGGGCAGGCCTGCAGATGATCTGCTGATTATCGCCCGTCACTCCACGCGCGTTTCGGCCTGCGGCGTCAGTTCGGTGTTCAGCGACCAGTTGCCCGCCAGGTCTACCGCCCACACCGCGAAGGCGTAACGCCGCCCGGCTTCACCCGTGTAGATCGCCTCAGTCACGTCCGTCTCCAGCCAGGGCTGCCAATCGCCACCGTCAATGCGTACCCACACCAAATAGCTGGCGATTGCGCCGTCGTCCTGCCCGGCCCACGCCACTGTAAAAGTCGCCTCGCTCACTTCAGGCAGCGGTGTCATGCTCGTCGCCGGCGGTGTACTGTCCTGCGCCGGGTCGGTGGTCGGTCGCGGCACAGGAGTCGAGGCGGGGCCACCGGGCGTGGGCAAGACGGGCTGCGCGGGTACGCCAGACTCGTCAAACTGGGGCAGCGCCGGGTTGCTGCTTGCGCGCGCGCCTTGCTCCACCAGGATCAGCGGCGGGCCGCCGATGGCCGCAACCTGCCCCGCTGGCAGGAAGGGGTAATCATCGCGCGTGGCCGGGAGCAGCGCCAGCGAATAGCGTCCATCCTGCGGCGTGACCACAATGTTCTCGTTCTGCGGCGTTAGCACCTGTCCGCCTACGCCGAGAGCCTCGATCTCCACGCGCGACTCGGCCAGCGTGCGGCTCCACAGCACAACGATACGCTCGTCCGTCCCCAAGCGCCGGAACCTGATCACCGTCGCCGCGCGGTCATCCTGAAGCACCTGCTGCTCGCCAAAAGTACCGACGCCGAAGGTCTGCGCCAACCGCAGATAGGCACTCGCTGCCGGGCGGGGCGTGCCGGGCAAGGGATGCTGGCTGAAACAGGGATCGCCGGATGGGTTGCGGAACAGCCCGTGCGCATCCCCGGCACACAGCGCACCGTTCACGCACAGTTCGCCGTTATGCGGCGGGAAGTTCGTGCCGCCCGGCTGATTGCCGCAGTCGTCGTAAAGCTGGTGGAACATGACCACGTCCGCGCCCGCCGCCCAGGCATAGGCCGCGCTTTGGATGATGAAGGCCGCCTGCTGCTGCATCGTCGCGCGCAGGGTACGCCCAGCCGGGTCAGCCACCGTCCAGGTTGGGCCAGGGTAATCATCCCACACAGGCACGCCCGTCTCGTTCACCCAGATGCGTCGCGTCAGGCCGACACGTGCCAGAACCTCGCGCATCCGGCTGACGACCAGCCCCGTGCGGCGCGGGTTGCTGTAGCTGTGCACCGCCACGATGTCGTGATACCAGTTGAAGGCGTCGCGCTGCGGGTCATTAGCATAAATGGCCAGCACCTTCGCCAACCAGTCATCCTGATCAGGGTTGCCATAGGCCAGACCGCCGAACAACACCTGTGCGCCGGGGTCGGCCTGCTTCACCGTTAGGTACGTCACCTTGAGCAGCCGCGCATAATCCTCCACGCTGGCGCTCCAGAACATGCGCAGGTCAGGTTCGTTCCACGCTTCCCAGGTGCTGATGCCCCAACCGCCCGGCCAGCCGTTGGAGGCCGCCAGCAACCCACCCGGTTTATAGCGCGTCACCGCCTGATAGACGAACTGTGCCCAGGGGTTGGCCGGATTGGGCGATTTGCCCGCGCCCGGCATGTCTGTGCCGTCGCTGAAGGCCGCGTTGTACAGCCCTTCGATGCTGCCGCCGCAATCATGAAACCCC